>JAOTZH010000013.1 GCA_029861425.1 Gemmatimonadota bacterium | reverse complement strand
GAACCCGTTCTGGTCGCACAACGCCTTCGGCGGCTCGGTGGGCGCTGACCTGAAGTACGGCATCACCAGCGACCTGACGCTGGACGTCACGATCAACCCGGACTTCGGGCAGGTCGAGGCGGACCCCTCGGTGGTGAACCTCTCCGCGTTCGAGACGTTCTTCCCCGAGCAGCGCCCCTTCTTCCAGGAAGGGGTCGACATCTTCGACTTCAGGATCGGGGCGGGCGACGACAATTCCGAGTCGCTCTTCTATTCGCGACGGGTCGGTCGCCGGCCCCAGGGCTTCGTCAATCAGCCGAGCGAGTTCCGGTCGGCGCCCCAGGCGACGACGATTCTCGGCGCGGCGAAGGTCTCCGGGAAGACTTCGAGCGGCTGGTCGATCGGATTCATGGACGCGCTGACCGGCCGGGAGCAGGCCCGGTTCATGACAACGGGGGGCGAGTTCGGCGACCAGCTGATCGAGCCGCTGACCAACTACGCGGTCGGCCGCGTCATCAAGGACTTCCGCGAAGGCGAGTCCGCGATCGGAGTGATCGGTACCGCCACGAACCGCAGCGTGGATGAGGCAGGGCCGGTGTCCTTCCTCTCGAGCTCGGCCTACTCGGGCGGTTTCGATTTCCGCCACCGATTCAACGAGGGCAACTACCAGGTCCAGGGCTTTCTCCTCGGCAGCTCGGTGAGCGGCAACGAGGGTTCGATCGCCCGGCTACAGCGGAGCTCAGCCCGCTACTTCCAGCGACCCGACGCCGAGCACGTCGATTTCGACGAGACGCGGACCTCGCTCCAGGGGACGGCCGCCTCGCTCGAGTTCATGAAGATCGGTGGCGGCAACTGGCGCTGGGGCGGGTTCGGCAACTACCGGTCGCCGGGCTTCGAAGTGAACGAGGTCGGCTTTCAACAGCGCGCCGACCAGGCGATGGCGGTGGGCTGGCTGTCGTATCAGCAGTTCCAACCCCAGGGTCCGTTTCGCCGCTGGGGCGCGAACTTCAACGGGTGGTCAGGGTGGAACTTCGGGGGAGATCGGATCTTCTCCGGCGGCAACGTCAACGGAAACTTCCAGCTCAAGAACTTCTGGAACGGTTTCTTCGGCTACAACGTCGAGACGGAGGGGCTGTCCTCCACCGCGCTGCGCGGCGGACCGGCGCTGCGTACGCCGATGGAGTGGTCGAGCTGGGCCGGATTCCAGAGCGACTCGCGAAAGACCGTTCGCGTCGGGGCGTTCGCCAACATGGGTGGCGAATACGAAACGTCGACCGGCCGATTCAGCATCGGGCCCAACGTGACGGTACAGCCGTCCAGCCAGATCCAGTTCTCGCTGCAGCCGAACCTCTCGTGGAACGACCGGGCATGGCAGTTCGTCGATCAGGCGACCGCGGGGAACGGCACGCGCTACGTCTTCGGCGAGATCGACCAGCGGACCGTTTCCCTGACCGCGCGCCTCAACTACACGTTCAGCCCCGACCTCTCGCTTCAGTTCTACGGACAGCCATTCGTCAGCGCCGGCACGTATTCAGGGATGAAGCAGGTGGACGACCCGCGGGCCGACGTGTTCGAGGATCGGTTCCTCGGGTACACCGACGAGCAGATTCGCAGGGTCTCGGGAGACGGCTTCAGTTTCTACGAGGTCGATGAGAACCTCGACGGCAACGCGGACTACTCGTTCCGGGACCCGGACTTCAACGTGAAGTCCTTCCGGTCGAATCTGGTCCTGCGGTGGCAGTATCGGCCGGGTTCCTCGGTCTTCGTGGTCTGGAGCCGCAATCAGGGGGATTTCGTGAACGACGGCTCCTTCGATCTCGGGCGCGACTTCGGCGACGTCTTCGGGATTCCATCGACGAACGTGTTCCTCATCAAGATCGAGCACTGGCTCGGCTTCTAGCCTCGGGCACGGGCCGACGGGTCCGATGATGTCTGGGGTTTCTGGCAGGGAGCACGTCCGCGTTCCATAATCCACCCCATGAACGACCTGCTGTGGATCTCGATGGCCGTGATCGTCGTCGTGTCGGGGCTCCTGGTTCGAAGAGGCGAACGGAACAGGAAAGGCCTCAGCGACGACCTCATCCGGCAGATCGAGTCGACCGGACGAATCGATCGCGAGGACATCGATCCGCTCGACGTCGACCACGCCCGTGCGGAAGAGGACGAGTTCTGGGCACAGGACTGGGACGAGCCCGAGAGCCTCGGGGATCCGCAGACGTGGAAATGACCTACTTCAGGACGTCGCTGTAGCCGATCTCCTGGGCGCCGAGAATGTATAGCGTCGTGGGCAGGCCCTCCGTTCGCACCCGCAGCTTCGCCATGTACTCCTCGAAGTTCTCACCCGGTGGCGCCATGCCGAGCAACACGAGATCGGCGTCGCGGGATGACTCCCGCAGGACCTCTCCGAACTTCCGCCCTCCGCCGACGACGACCTCCGGCGTGGCGCCCGTCCGCATGTCGCCGACGAGTGACTCCATGTTCGCCAGAGCGTCACGGGCAGCCTCTTCGGTGGCTACCGACATCTTGAGGCGAACGTCGACGCCCCTCCAGTTCAAACTCGACTGCAGCAGGTAGGCGAGGATGGTCATGAGACCCCCGTTCCCGCGCAGCCCGCCCCACCAGACGTCGATCCGGCGGCGGCGTCCGAATCCCCGATCATCCGGGTCGTGTACGATCACGACGTTCCGCCGTGCCCCGTGGAAGAACTGGATCATCTTCGCGAATCGGCGTTCGCGGCCCTCATCCGTGGTGTCGCCGATGAGCACCGTGTTCGGGGTGAGTGGTCCGAGCCCGTACGTCTCGACCATTCGCTCCGCCCCGGCGAACGGATTGCGCGACGGGATCACCCGCACCAGCGATTGGACGCCGCGCCGAGACAGGTAGTCGCGCATGCTCACCTCGAGCTGGCGTTGCCGATCGGGCGTGAACGACGGCCCGGGCACGACCGTGGCGATCGTCATGATCGCGCGATTGTGGCTGAGGGAGCTCGCCAGATCGATGAGAGGCCACCGGCGCGTCGGAGATCCCGAGAACACGAGCAGGTGGGGACGCCAGTTCTTCGGATCGTCCGAGATGCTGACCCGCATGAGCCCGGCGCGCGTGATCGACAGCCACAGGCCTCGTCTCACATCGCCCCAGGCGACCGTCATCTCCCGCCGCTCGAGCCACAAGAAGACACCGAGCACGAACACCGCGGCGATCCCCGTTGCGAGCGGGTTTATGACCAGCATGACGGCGACGCACAGGACGGCGCCGAGCAGAGACAGCGACCAGTGCACGCGGAAGCGCGGTCGGAACGACGGGCTCCCGACGAACCGCTCCACCCCGGCGGCGACGTTCAGCACACCGTAGGTGGTGAGGAAGAACATGGTCAGGATCGGAGCGATCGTGTTCAGATCGAGAAACCAGGCCGCCGCCACGGCCACGGCCAGCGTGAAAGCGGTCCCGTGTCGGGGGGCGTCTTCGGGGCCGCTTCCCTTCCCCAGCCAGCGAAAGCCGGGCGGGAGGATGCCGTCTCGCGCGAGTGCCTGCAGCACCCGCGGGGCGCCGAGAATCGAGCCCACGGCGCTGGAGAGCGTGGCCCCCCACACACCCAAGAGAATCGCCGGGCCCCAGGCGGCGATCCGCTGCATGACCAGATCGTCAGCGACGAGCGTCCCGGGGGCCGCGCGGGCGGCGAGCAGAAACGGCAACGTCATGTAGACGACGTAGCCGACACCGATCGCGGCGAAGGTGCCACGCGGTATCGAGCGACCCGGGTCTTCGAGATCGCCCGAGAGGTTGACCCCAGCCATGATTCCCGTGACCGCGGGAAAGAACACCGCGAAGACCACCCAGAACCCTTCGGGCGAGGCCACGAGCGTGGGGGTGTTCGGAACGACCGGCCCCACCGGCCTCCCGAGGGCGAGCGAGATGAGCGACAGGGCGATCGCCGCCATGATGATGTATTGGGACCGTAGTGCTGCCTTCGCGGATGTCAGGGCGAGCGCCCCGATCAGAATGGTCACCACGACACCGACGACCCGGAGGTCGAAGGAGGGAAAGACCCCCTGGAGGCTCTCCGCGAAGCCGATCGTATACAGCGGGACGGAGAGGCATTGCGCCAGATATAGCGGGACCCCGATCGCTCCGCCCGCCTCCAGTCCGAGAGAACGGCTGATCATGTAGTACGCGCCACCCGTTCGAACCCGCTGGTCCGTGGCGATCGCCGCGACCGAAAGGCTCGTGAGCAACGTGATGCTCGTCGCCAACGTGACGATGAGTAGTGTCGCGCTGAGCCCGACGTTCCCCACGACCCAACCCAGCCGCAGGTACATGATGACGCCGAGAATCGTAAGGATCGAAGGCGTGAAGACGCCCTCGAATGTCCCGAGCCCGCCTGCTTTCGGCTCGAGTACGTGCGGCCCTAGAGAGGGCTTCGTCTCTTGGCGCGGACTCAATCGAACAACCCGAATCGGGGTGCGAGCATCGAAATCAGTGGTCGCCGCTCGAGGACACGGTCAACTGAGGCGTTGAAGGACGGGCGCGAAGTTAACATCGTCCAGAAGCCCGTAGAAGAACTCCGGGCTCGAGGCAGGCACCGAAACCGGCCACTGAACCGGAGTCGACATGATGACGGAAGGAACCGTACCGAACAGCGTCGCGACGACCGCAGCACGCACGGTCGCACACCGACTCGCATTCATTCTCACGATCGGCGTCGGCATGACCGCCTCCGCGGCGCCACTCGCGACACCCGTCGAGGCTCAGGCCCCCGACGAGGAGGCCTCGGTTCTGGCGGTAATCGACGCCCTCTTCGACGCGATGCGGGCGAACGACGGGGAGGCCGTCTCGGCCGTATTCGCCGACGGTGCCTACCTCATCCAGACGGAGGCGGGGGACGGGTCTCCGCGAATCAACTTCATCCCGGCGACGGATTTCGCCTCGATGGTCGGGAACGCGACCCAGCCGCTCGACGAGCCGTACTGGGATCCCGTCGTGCAGATACACGATCACCTCGCGGCGGTCTGGGTGAAGTACGCCTTCTTTCTGAACGAGGATCTCTCGCACTGTGGGGTGGACGCGTTCATCCTCGCTCGAAGCCCGGACGGCTGGAAGATCGCGTCGCTGGCGGACACGCGAGAGCGCGTGAACTGCGAGCTGCCGCCGGGCCGACAACCGCACGAACGCTGAGCGGCCCTCAGCCCCCCGAGCCAGTCATGGTGTCGGGCGGGGCGCCGTCGGTTCCGGCACTCGGCCGGCCGCCCGCTCCCGGTGGACCTCCCGCGCCGGGCTGGCCACCGGCCTCGGGCGGGGCGCCCGTGTCGATCGCCTGACGCGGCATCACGGGGGCACCTTCGAAGAGGCGTTCCATGCCCGCCGTGATGACCGTTTCGCCAGCCTCGACGCCCGACTTCACCTCGGCCACGCCCGGCATCCGCACACCGAGCTCGATGTCCCGCCTGAATGCCTGACCTCCACTCCCGACCACCCAGACGACCGGGCCGGCATCCAGCTGGACCACCGCCGACTCGGGGACGAGCACGGCGTCGGGCCGAACCTCGATCGCGAGCCGGGCCTCGATGAACATGCCCGCCTGCAACGCGCGATCGGCGTTGGACACAGACGCCTTCACCCGAATGGTCCGACCCGGGAGCTCGACGCGCGGGTCGACGAAGTCGACCTCGCCCACGAACTCGCGTCCCGAGACCGCAGCGACCTCGAAACCGACGCGTTGACCGACCGAGAGGGCGGCGGCATAGCGCTCTGGGACGGCGAACGACGCACGCTGCGGATCGACCGTCTGCAGCGTGACGAGCGCCGTCGAGGACGTCACGTAATCGCCGATGCTGACGCTTCTCTCGCCGACCACCCCCGAGAACGGGGCCCGTACCAGGGTGCGATCGAGGCGTACCTGCTGGAGGTCCAGCTCCGCCTGGGAGCTCCGCGCCCGAGCCTCCGCCTGCTCGTACTCGGCCTGCGAAGCGGCGTCCTGGGCCAGGAGGGCCCTCGTCCGCTCGAGTGCCTGGCGAGCCAGGTCGCGGTCCGCCTCCAGCCTCGCCACCTGCGCGCTGAGCTCGGCGTCGTCGACCTTGAACAACCCGGCCCCGCGACCGACCTCGGATCCTTCCCGAACGAGGATGCGGACGATCCGGCCGTCCACTTCCGGGCGTAGCTCGATCGCCTGCACCGCCTCGATCTCGCCGGCCGCGACGAGCTCGTCGCGCACCGTGTCGGAGATCGCGATCGCCACGTCGACCGGCATTGCCGGAGGACCGCCGCCGGGCCCTCCCCGCGGCCCGCCGCGACCCGGCGCCTCCTCGTCCCCGGCGACGCACCCGAGAAGGGTCAACAGCGCCAGCGCGGCGAGCGGTGGGTGGCCGGCGATCGGCCACAGCATCCTGCGCTTCGGGCTCATGGCTCCACTCTATCTTCAAAGAGGCGTCGACCGAGCAGTGCCTCGAGTCCGGCCAACGCCAACCATGTCGTGTACCGCGCCTGGACCAGCCGGGCTTCCGCGTCGGTCAGGTCCCCCTGCGCCGTCAGTAGATCGAGAATCGTGGTCGCGCCGCCGCGATAGCGGCTGTCCTGAACTCTCAGGTTCTCGGTGGCGACCAGCACGGCCTCCTGCTCGAGCTCGGCGACACCCCGGGCCGTCACATACGTCGCATACGCCTGCGCGACATCCCGCCGCACGCTCCGTTCGATGTCCGTGCGGTTCGCTCGCGCCACATCCCGGTCGGTCTTCGCCTGCGATAGCAGGACCTCCCGCTGTCCACCCGTCCAGATCGGGACGGACACGTTGATCCCGAACGATGAGCGCACGGTCTCGTCGGGGAAGATCTTCGTGTCGAACGCGCTCAGCTGGCCGAAGAGCGACACCTCGGGTGAGAACCGGGAGCGCTGAACCGACAGGGAGGACTGCGCACGCCGCTCCTCGGCAGCGGCGATCTGATAATCCGGTCCGGCGGCCAGCGCCTCGGCGATCGCTTCGTTCTCGCCGATCGGCAGAGTCCGGATTCCGGCCGCATCGAACGGGGCGGCGTCCACGGCACCGTCGGCCCCGACACGTCGCCCCAGTTGGAAGCGCGCGACCCTTAGCTGGGCCACTTCCGTGAGACTGTCGACGCGCCCCCGGGTGACCTCGAGGACGAGCTGGAGCGAATCTGACTGTACGGTGGCGCCGGCGTTGACCCGGGCCCGAGCCACGGAGAGCTGCTCACGAGCCCGGCGTAGCCGTTCTTCCGCGACCCCCACCAGCTCCTTCCGCGCGAGCACGTCGTAAAAATCCGTCTCCGTATCCAGCGCGGTCTGGTAGAGCTGCTGGACTTCGGTCGCCACGGAGACCTCGACGTCCGCTTTGCTCCGGTTGAGCTCCGCGATTCGTCCGAAGCCGTTGAACAGAACGAGGTCGCCCTGGATCGCCGCCTGCACGATCTGGGTCGACAATTCGCCGGTGCCGATGTTGAAGAACTCGTTGGAGAACTTCGTATACCCGCCGGTCGCCGTGATCGCCGGAACGATGAACTGCGTGATCGCCGCGGTTCGCGACCACTCGGCGTTGTTGATCCTTCCGAGGGCCCGGATGTATTCGGGGTCGAAGCGGGTCGCGCGCCGAATCGCATCCTCCAGCGTCATGACCTCCATGTCCCCTGACCCGCTCGCATCCTGCGCGGCGGTATCTCCCGGACTCGCGGCCCATGTCAGGGACGCGATGACCGCCGCCGTCGCCACCTGGCGGACCCTGATCACGCCGGGTCGCCTCCCCCGCTCGACGGGTCGATCGAGTACGAAGTCGGCGGGGCCGGCGGCGCATCGGACCAGCCGGCGGGCGGGGTCACCCGCGCCGCAACGGGCCCCGCAGTCGCCGGAGTGAGTCCGACGGGCACCTCCACCGCGATGATCTTCCGCTCGCGACGACGTTGTCTGACCCGCTCGAGGAGAATCCACACGACCGGCACCAGGAACAGAGTCAGCAGGGTCGAGAACGCGAGCCCGCCCACGATCGCGTATCCGAGCGGACGCCGGCTGGCCGAGCCCGAGCCGAGCCCGAGAGCGATCGGAAGCGCGCCGACCACGGTCGCGACCGCGGTCATGAGAATCGGCCGCAGACGGATCTGGCCCGCCTCGATCATCGCGTCGACGACCTCCTTCCCGCGTGCACGCAGCTGATTCGCGTACTCGACCAGCAGAATCGAGTTCTTCGTCACCAGACCGATCAGAAGGATCATCCCGATCTGGCTGTACAGATTGAGCGTCGATCCGGCGAGATAGAGCGTCACGAGGGCCCCCGTAACGGCCAGTGGCACCGCGAGCAGAACCGTGAAGGGGTGGACGAGCGATTCGAACTGGGCCGCGAGAACCATGAACACGACGATGATCGCGAGCGCGAACGCGAAGTAGAGGGCGTTCCCGCTCTCCTCCAGCTCTCGCGACTCTCCCGAGAGCGCGATGTCCGTCCCGACCGGCAACAGCTCGCCCCCGGCGGCGTACAGGCTGTCGAGCGCTTCCCCGAGCGTGAATCCCGGGGCCACGGCCGCGGTCAGCGTGAACGATCTCATCCGATTGTAGTGGGCGAGCGCGACAGGTCCGATCCCCTCCGAAACCGAGGCGAGCTGATCGAGCTGGACGAGTTGGCCGTCCCGCCCGCGCACCTGAATACCGCGGATGTCGCTCGGGGTCGCGCGCTCCTCCGCTTCCAGACGCGTCATGACTTCATAGAGCTTGTTGTCCTGAGTGAACGTGCTCACCCGTCGCTCTCCGAGCATGGTCTGGAGCGTATTCGCCACGTCGGCCACGGGGACGCCGAGGTCCTCGGCGCGTTCCCGATCGAAGCGTACCGTGAGTTCCGGCTTCTGGAGCTTCAGGTCCGTATCGACATTGATCAGCGCGGGGATCTGTCGGGCCCGGGGCACGAGACGTGTCAGGGCGGTCGTCAGGGAATCGTAGTTCGGGTGCCGAACGACGAAGCCGACCTGAGAACCGCGAAAATCCGTCTGGATGGCCGGGGGGTTGCTCGCAAACGCGAAGATCCCGGGAATCATGAACAGCTGGGGACGGGCCTCGGCGAGAATCTCGTCGATCCCTCGCTCGCGTTCCTCGAGCGGCGCCAGATCTACGAACGCCATCCCGCTCGCGACGTTTCCGCCAAACCCGATGACCGTGAAATACCCGTCTACCTCCGGCGCGCGCGCAAGCACCGCTTCGACCTCGCGCTGGTACGCGTCGGTGTAGTCGAGCGTCGATCCCTCCGGCGCCACGGTGAACACGATGAACGAGTCGCGATCGTCGGCCGGCACGAACTCGCGCTCGAGCGACTGGAACGTGACCACCGCCAGACCGATCGCGGCCGCGGCCCCGAGAAGAACGATGAACCGGTGCCGAACAGCGAAACGCAGGGCGACGGCGTAGCCGTTCGTGATGGCGTCGAAGCCGCGTTCCAGCGTGTTGTACAGCCTGCCGTGCGACCGGCTGACGCGCAGGATCTTCGCGCAGAGCATCGGCGTCAGGCTCAGAGCGACGAAGGACGACACGACGACCGCGCCCGCCATCGCGATGCCGAACTCGTTGAACAACCGCCCCGTATTTCCCTGCAAAAACGCCAGCGGCGAAAACACGGCGACGAGCGCGACGGTCGTCACGATCACGGCGAACGCGATCTCGCGCGTCCCGTCGATGGCCGCGGTCGTGGGGTCTTTGCCGAGCTCCTCCTGATGTCGGAAGGCGTTCTCGAGGACGATGATCGCGTCGTCTACGACGATCCCGATTGCCAGAATGAGCGCCAGCAGCGTCAGGTTGTTGATCGTGAAGCCGAACGCGTACATGAGGCCGAAGGCCGCGATGATGGACGTCGGGATGGCAAGACCCGGAATCAGCGTAGCACGGATGTTCCGGAGAAAGACAAAGATGATGAGGACGACGAGAATCGCCGCGAGAATCAACGTCTCCTGTGCCTCGGCGATCGAAGCGCGGACGAAATCGGCGCCGTCGAACGCGAGCTCGAGACGGACGCCGGGCGGCAGGATGGCGCGTATCGCGTCGAGCTCCGCGCTCACCGCGTCGGCGGCGGCGATCAGATTCGCCTTCGATTGCCGGACCACGCCGACCCCGACCGCCGGGGCCCCGTTGTACCGCATGATCGAGCGGTAGTTTTCCGACCCGAGCTCGACCCGGGCCACGTCCCGCAGCCGTACGACCCGGCCTTCCTCCGACGAGACCACGAGCGCACCGAACTCCTCCGCCGTCTTGAGCTCGCCGAGCGAACGAACGGAGAACTCGCGCTGCGTAGACTCGATCCGACCGGCCGGGATCTCGACGTTCCGACTCCGGATCGCGTTCTCCACGTCCTGGACGGTGAGCTCCCTGGCCACTAGATCCGCGGCGCGCAGCCATACACGCATCGCGTATCGACGCTCGCCGTAGATCTGAGTCCGGCCGACACCGGGTAGACTCTGGAGACGCGTCTTCACCTGTCGGTCGGCGATGTCGGAGAGCTCGCCGAGGGTGTAGTTGTCCCCCTGGAGCGCCATCCACATGAACGGTTGCGCGTCGTTGTCCTGCTTCTCGACGACGGGCTCGAGGATCTGTTGCGGGAGACGCCCGCGGACTCGTGCGACCTTGTCGCGGACGTCGTTGGCCGCGGCCTCGAGATCGCGGCTGAGCTGAAACTCGAGCGTGACGCTCGAGCTCGTCTCGCGACTCGTGCTCGTGAGTGTCCGGAGCCCTTCTATCGTCGCGAGCTCTTCCTCCAGGATGTCGGTGACGGTCGACTCCATCACGCGGGCATTCGCCCCTGGCAGTGATACACTCACGGAGATGATCGGGGCATCGATATCCGGGAACTCGCGGACCGGAAGACGCTGGAACGCGATGATCCCGAACAGGATGATCGTGGCGCTCATCATGCTCGCGAGCACCGGTCTTCTTACGGATATCTCTGACAGCTTCACTTCGTTTGCCCGTTCGTGTGCCGGCCGAAAGACCAGACTACTAACGCATATGTCCCATGCAGCGTTTCGTCACGGGACTCGGTCCGGATCCTTCTTTCCGACGCTGCCACCGCTCGGTCATCGACCAGTCCAGCCGAAGGGTCCGACGCGGACTCGTCGCGACAGGTCGCGAGGGGGGTCGGGAATGGAGCGCCCGACAGGGTGTGGCGCCAGTGGAGACGGTACCGTTCGGGGCGCCCGGCGCGATCACGGGGCGTGATGGAGAGGCTCTGAACCGCGCGTCAGGGCGTGGAACTTACGAAGCTCGCTAACGCGACCTCGACGAGCCGGTCATCCGGCATGTCCGATACCAGGGCGTGTTCGAACCGGTCGTCCGTCCAGCGATAGACGCACACGCCGTTCTCGTCGACCATGGACGGCTCCCGGGCTCTCGGGAGGATGCCCGTGGTTCGGGGGACGCGATAATGCGCCACCGTATAGCCGCTCATGTCGTACTCGACCATGGCGGCTCGCTCCCCGTCGATCAGACAGATCATCGCGCGACTCATCGGCGCCGATGCGAGGACGACCGGCGGAGCCGACACGCCGAGCTCCCGCATGAAGAACGCGGAGACGGCGCTGGCGTCCGGTTTGTCCATTGCGTCCGCCTCGACCGCCCGGGACAGGAAGTCCTGGGCATAGGCCCCCTCGACGGCGGGACCAGGGCGCATCAAACCCACGGCGAGCCCGACGACGGCGGCGGCGGCGGCCCACGGGGCGACCCTGAGCCACGCGAAGCGGCGTGAACGGACCACCCAGCCCGACGCGCTTTCGGCTCCCAGAGACGACGCCACGCGTGACCGCAGATCGGACGGCGCGGGAGCCTCGAGATCGTATGACTTGAGGGCCCGCGAGATCATGGCGTCGCGCTCGAAGAACGCGCGGCAGGCCGGGCACTCGTCGAGGTGGGATCGGGCCTCGGCCTCGCCCGCGACGACGCCTCGCGGCCGATCCAGCGGCCAGAGGGTCTCCCGGACTTCGTCGCAATGAGACATCGGATTCACCGGCCAGGTGCGGGGGGCCGAAGCCCCCCTCGAGACCTGGCTACTTCTTCATCGAGATGGATTCGATCACGATCGAGCGGGCGCCCGAACGTTCGTGCAGCATTCCCGTCACCTCGACGGTGTGCTCTGCGTGTGGCCGGAGCTGCGGGTTCGTCGCGGCAGCCGGCATTCCCTGCCCGGACGCCAGATAAATCTGTCCATCGCTACCGAGGAACCCGAGCGCCAGGCCCGCGTCGGCGCAGACCTGCGCGCACTCGCGGTGGCTCTCGCCCTTCACGCCCATGTTGAGATAGCAGACGAGATCAACGACCTCGGCCGTGATGGTGATGGCCTCCTGGGCCTGTGCAGGCTTCGCCGCGACTGCGGTGGCCGCAAGGGCGGCGAATGCCAGAGTTAGCGCCTTCGACTTCATTTGATGTTCCTCCGAGCTGTGGTCCGTGAGCGGCCCATCGGCCGTCAGTCTGAATCGGGAACGCGACCGCCACCGTGACGGTTCCCGCCACTCCGTTCGGCTCACCCCACACGCCTGGCGGTCGGCCCGGGCAGGGCTCGAGCGGATACCGCGTCAATCGTGTTCGTGGGCCTGTGCAGGTGCGGCGTCGCTGTCTGAAGACGGGTCGTCCCCCGCCGGCGCCACGACCACCCGCTCCATCTCCTCCGCGAGCACGCCCTTCAGGTACTCCCACGTCTCGGGGTTCCCGAAGCCGTAGATCTCCTCCACGATTTGCCCTCTCGGATCGACGACGATCGTGTAGGGAAGGCCGAAGAAGCCGAACGCGGTCTGCATCTCCATCCCTCCGTAGAACTGCGGAAACGGCAGCTCGAAGTCCCCGATAAACTCCACCGCCGCTCCGCGTGTCTCGTCCGCCGAGATACCCAGGAACTCGACGCGTTCGTGGTCGAGCGTCTGATAGAAGGCCTTGAGCTGCGGCAATTCGCGCTGGCAGGGCACACACCAGCTCGCCCAGAAGTTGACCAGGAGGGCCTTGCCCGACCAATCGGTGAACCGCGCGCTGTCCCCCTCGAATGTGGCCAGAGTGACGTCCGGAAGGGGACGTCTCTCGGGCACGGGCGCGGTCGCCTCGATCGCGTCGGGGTCGAAATGGAACAGGGCCCCGTGCCGGTCGACCCCGAAGGTGCTCCACGCGGCCGGCACGGTCGTGGCCCGAACGAGCGCCCCGCTACGCGGATCGTACACCTCGACCCGCCGCGCTCCGGTCGTGACCGGCCCCGTGCCGAGATCCGGAAGACTGTCCGGAACGGTCAGAGCGTAGAGCAGCCCATCCGGACCCATCGAGAGGGCCTGCGTGACCGGACGCATCATGGTGTCCGCCGCCGCGGCTGGATCGAGGACCCGGGTGGTCCGCCACAGAAGCTCACCGTCCGGCGTGTAGGCCCTGAGCTCGTTGCGCAGAAAGAACCCGAAGAACCCGGTACCGTCCTCGCCGACGGCGACCGCGCCGGCATTGGCGACGCGATTCCAGGTCGGGTCGGCTACCGGTTCGATCGACGCGATGCCGACGCCCTCACCGCTCAAGGGGTCGAAGCGAAAGAGCAGTGGCTCGCCTGCCGCGGTCTCGTCGAACCGCAGCACGTAGGGAGACCTGGCCGCCCACACCACGCCTTCCGGCCCCGCGCGGATCTCGGCGTTCGTCACGGGAGGTGCGGCGGCTCCGGCGAATTCACCGTCGTCGTCGAAGTAGAAGAGCCCCGGCGCCGTCTCGGCATCCGTGACGAACAGGCCGCCTCCCGGAACGGGAGCCGCCGAAAGGGGCTGGGCCAGCCCACCGCCGTCCGTTCCCGGCCCGCCCTGTACACCACTTACCTCCATCCCGCGGCCGACGATCAACACGCGGCTGGCCATGGGGTCGGGCACGAACGCACGACCGTCGCTGTCACGGGCGGTCCCGCGTCCACGGTGAAAGACCAGCTCGACGCTGCCACCGGCTCCCGCCGCGTCGTGGACGAAGAGAGACTCGGCCGGCGTCGGATATGCCACCAGCCCGTCACCGAGCTGGTGGGGCGCAGCGGGGTTCGGATGCGCGATGGAGACCGGGACGTCAGGCCCCGGATCCACACAGGCCACGGCGACGATCGAGACGGCGACAGCCGTCAGTATCGGGGTTTGGATTTTCATGCCCACGGAACAGTGTTGCCGGGTCCCGGGTTCCGCCGTCGTCACGTCGGAAGCCGCGGGCCGTTCACCCGGATTCTGGCAGTTCGATCAGCGGGTCGACAGCTCCCAGTCGATCTCGCCCTCCGGGAGTCCGACATCCTCCGCCGGCAGAAGGGACGCGGCGATCGGTGGAGACCAGAGATCCGTGTCGGGCTGGTAGGCGGCCCACGCGAACCAGTAGGCGACGACGGTGTCCGTGATCGGTTCGAGCCGGGACCCGGTCAGGGGGCCGTTGAACGCCTCGCCGGAGAAGTCCCATGAGCTCCCGGTCTCGACGTCGACGCGCTGCCCGTTCACGAGATCGAAGTGCAGCCGCTGACCATTGACCTCGGCATCATAGGCCCTCGCGCCGCGAGCCGCGGCATTCCAGAACACGGCGACCGGACGACCGTCGATCTCGGCGTTGGCGACCGAGACGAAGACGTTGATCGCGCCTCGCAGTTGATCCAGCTGGAACAGCGAAAAGGCCATCCCGCCGGTGCCGGAGCGCACGCCGAAGACGAGATCCTTCGGGGGGTGTCGCGGATCGATCCCGCCGTCGAGCGGATAGATCAATCGCGTGCTGTTCAGGTCACGATAATCGCCGGGGTAGGGGAAGAGCGTGTAGAGGATCCCCAGATTCGTCGCCGACGACGCGACCCACGTGTCGAGGTGGAGGTTGATCCACGATCCCAGGGTCATCTCGTCGAACGGTATCTGGGAGAGAGACGTTCCGTCCGCGGCGCCGCACGTCGCGATCGTCGACATCTGCGGTCGAAGGGACCCGCCGTCCTCCTCGATGACGAGCCCGGAATTGAGGACGTATTTCGAGATCGACATCGGGCCGATCCCCGTTCCGGTGCGATCGTAGACGGCACTCGAGCCCGTGAGGGGCGAATACGTCACGGTGATCTGCTGCCCGGGGATCTCCATGTTCACCAGCTCGTGGTGCCAGAGGAACTTGTGAGGTATGGCGACCGGCTGACCGTTGAACATGAAGCCGATGACGCGGTCACTGAGGATCAGGTACGCGATGTCGGGAGTCCCGCGCCGCGCCAACTCCGGATTCGTGAGATACGGGATCGTCGTCCGCTCACTGCCGGCGTCGAAGAACCGGTCCAGCGGGATTGCGCAGTTTGCCGCGGGCCCGGCCGGGTCGCTCGTCCCGCAGGCCGCGAGGGCCAACGTTCCGGCGACCGCCGCCACCGCAGCGGTTCTCATACGAGGGTCCGACACTCTCATCCAACACTCCGTTCGAGCGGGCTCCCGGAGGGGAGACGCATCGAAAAACGCTAGGGGGAAGTGGGCCCTCGCGCTACAGGCCGTTGAGAGAACGTTCGGGGTGGCGCGGACAGGACAGCGAAGCCGCCAGGGTCGATCGCGCCGGGTGAGAAGAATACTTCAGATACTGGAGCGGCCGCAGGCACAACCGCTCGACGACGGGGCGCAGGGGAGGCGCGCCCCGATTCAACTCAGATAAACCAGGTTTCGGCGTCGTCGACGCCCTCGACCTCGGCCCTCTGGGTCTTCGGTTCCTTCGGCTTGGCGTCGTTCTGGGCGCGCTGGCCGATCGCGATCGCCGCGAGGCTGGCCGCCAGTGCAATCAGAACCTTCAGTCTGTTCTTCATCGTTTCTGTCCTGTGACTTCCCTTCCCTCACCCCACCGGACGAGGACCGTGCGCGGCAGGTTTCCCGATCCGTATCCGTCTTACTGCAGGAATCCTGCTCGCGCGTTTCGTACGGACTAAACGTCCGATCGCCAGGGGGCGTGACGCCCCCACGCACCGGGGTGAAACCCCCCTGGGCGTCGAAACGTTGCGCTTCGCCAGTAGCGATGGCGCAACGCTAGTGTCTGAATCGAGTTACAGCCGTTTCATCTGACTATTCGAGGGAGCCACCGCGACGGTTTCAGCGGCGGTGGCTCCGCAGCGTCAGAACGTGTCCAGCAGGGTCTGAACGAGGATGATCAGAAGCGCCGCGGGACAAACGAAGCGAATGAGGACGGTCCAGATGCCTTCGAGCCGAAATCTGCCGTCCGTCGCGCGCACCTCGTCTCCACCCGCCTTCACGCCCCACTTCCACCCGACGAAGATCGAGATGAAGAAGGCCCCCACGATCAGGGCGAACGAGCCGAAGATCGTGAACAGGAGCGATAAAAAGTCCATTCCGACGCCTGGCACGTTGGTCAGCCAGTCGACGGCACCATTCGCCAGCGCGCTCGGGATGCCGAGCACGAAGGCGATCGCACCCAGGAGCATCGCCGCCTTCTTGCGCGGCCACTTCTTCTCATCGACGGCCCAGGTGACACCCACCTCGAGCAGCGAGATGCTGGAGGTGAGGGCGGCGATCCCGAGCAGGATGAAGAAGCCGGTGCCGAAGATCAGGCCGCCGTACGGCTCCGGAGGCATCGTCGACAGCAGCGAGGGGAGGATCACGAACACCATCGAGGGGCCCTGGACCGAGGCGTCGAATCCGGTCGCGAACATCGTCGGGAAGATGATCAGCCCGGCGAGAAACGCGATCGACGTGTCCAGCCCCGTGACCCAGGCGGCGGACGACACCAGCTCATCCTTCTTCGACAGGTACGATCCGTACGTGATGATCGCGCCCATGCCGAGGCTCAGGCTGAAGAACGCCTGACCGACCGCCGCAATCACGACTCGCCAATCGACGACCGAGAAGTCCGGCTTGAGGTAGAACGCGAGTCCGGTACCCGCGCCGGGGAGTGTCACCGCCCGAACCGCGAGGAGGACGAGAAGAACGAGCAGGACCGGCATCAGAACTTTCGTCCACCGCTCGATTCCGTCGCGCACTCCGCCGATCACGACGAACACGGTCAGGATGATGAACCCGAGATGCCAGGAAATCGCGGGGAGCGGTCGAGCGGCGATGTCGTTGAACATCGCCGCCGTGTCGACTCCGGCGGTGAACGCTCCGGTCGCGGCCCGGACGATGTAGGCCATCGTCCACCCCGCAAGGACGGAGTAGAAGCTCAGGATGATGACGCCCGCCAGAACACCCATCGCGCCTATCAGCCACCACGGCGCACCCGGGGCCAGCTGCTTGAAGGCCCCTACCGGGTTCCGCTGAGTGTGCCGACCGATCATCAGCTCGCCCAACATGACCGGGGCGCCAATGATCGCGACCGCGATCAGATAAATCACCAGGAACGCGGCCCCGCCGTTCAGTCCGGCCTGGGTCGGGAAGCCCCAGATATTGCCCAGACCGATCGCGCTGCCGGCGGCCGCGAGAATGAACGCGGTCTTGGAGCCCCAGGTATCGCGGTTCTGCGGAGTGCCTGCGTCCATGCTTCCTCCGTTGAGCGGCTAGAAGCCGGCTTCAGACGACCGGCGGAGGGCCGGACGCCGCTGGCCCCGAGGATAGTCCCCGGGTTCAGTCGTTACAAGCATTCCCCCGGAGGCCCGGAGGGTCATGCGGCTGCGGTCCCGAGGAGTGATCTCCCAGCGGTTGATCTGCATCCGGACGAGATCGATCGAGGCGGAATCGACCACCTGGCCGGACCCGTTCTCGGCCTCCAGCGTCACTTGATCGGCCCGGAGCCTGATGTCGACGAACGTCGAATCGGACGCCGGAACCGTATCGAGCGCGATCCGCGCGGCTCCGGCGCTCGCGAACACGAACGCGTCTCCGTCGAGTCGATTCACCAGGAGCAGGTGATAGTCGCGAAGGTCTCCCTCGCCAGGAAGCCGCGGTACCGGATCGGGGTCGAATGGCTCCACCACCAGGCCGGAGTCGACGACGGCGAGGGCCACGGAATCGGCGACCGTGTCGTCGAGAACCGTCTCGCCCACCCCACAACCTGCCGTGGTCAACATGGCGAGCATCACCAGGCGGTTCACGGGAGTCGACCGCCGTCGAGAGTTCGCGCTCACCCGTCCTCCTTCAGAGACTCGTCGTCCAACGCCCTGGCCTCGACCGCCCGGGAGATCTCGTCGCGTACGCGGGCGTCGCTCCACCCGAGCTCATCGGCCAACACGCGCGCGGTACGGCGCGACGCCTCCTCCACGCCGTCGCGCGTCTCGAGCGCCACCCGCGTGCGACGGTACAACACGTCCTCCACGCTTCCCGCGTACTCCGCCCGGACGGCATGGACCGCCTCCGCGAGGATGTGCGGGCGGTCCTCGAGGATCGGAGCGGCGAGTTGCGGGCGATCGGCGACCAGCGCGAGAACGTCTTCGGCCCGGGTACCGTACGCCCGCGTCAGACGAGCCGCGCCCGCCTCTCCGACCGCAAGCTCCGTGGCCCGGGCGGAGACGCGCTCCCTCAAGGCGTCGAGATCCTCGAACGCTCCGCCCGGAAGCGGCACCGTGTCGGTATCGCACTTCGCGACCGCCTCGACATTTGCGCTCCTCAGGAAGCTCGCGACCCGATCCACGGTGTCCTCGGCCATGGCCCGATGAGATGTGAGCTTCCCTCCAAGCAGACTGAAGAACCCCTCGGGCTCCTCGTGGATCTCGAACTCTCTCGACACCTCGCCCTCTCCGCCGCCGGTTCCGTCCTCTCCGACCTCGGGCGCGACGAGCGGCCTCAATCCCGCCCAGGCGCTCAACACGTCGTCCTTCGTCAGGTGGGCGCCGGGAAAGAGGTGGTTGGTCGAGCTCAGCAGATAGTCGACGTCCTCCCGGGTGGCCGCGACGGACTCGGGTGGGCCCTCGTGGAAGTCGTCCGTCGTGCCGATGAGCGTGAGATCGGACCGCCACGGCAGCACGAACATGACCCGACCGTCGCTCGGCGCCTCGAAGATGAGTGCGTGATCGTGTCCGACGCGGTCGCGTGGAACGTGGATGTGTGTGCCACGGGATGGAATGAGTCGGACGCCCCGCTCCACACCCGCCCGACGAAGCGTGCGCTCGCCCCACGGACCGGTCGCGTTCACGACGGCGAGCGCGTCGATGTCGAACTCGTTCCCCGTCTCCTGGTCACAGGCCCGTACGCGGTGACCCGGCCAGTCGGTGGCGTCGATATCGGTGGCCTCGACGCGGTTCGCGACGGCCGCACCGGCTTCCTCCGCCGCGATCGCCGTCGTGATCACGAGACGCGCGTCGTCGACCTGCGCGTCGAAATACCTCGCGCCACCGAGCAGCCCATCCTGACGAAGCCCGGGCTCCGCGGAGGCGAGCTCGTCGGCGCCGAGCATCTGATGTCGCTCGATGTTCCGGAACAGGGACAACGCGTCATATAGCCACAGCCCGGCCTCAAGCTTGAGCCGACCGACCCGACCGTCTTCGAAGATCGGAAAGAAGAACTCGAGGGGGCGAACGAGGTGAGGGGCGATCTCGAGTAGCGTCCGCCGCTCCTGGCTCGCTTCGAACACGAGGTCGAACTCGAAGTGCTCGAGATACCGGAGCCCCCCATGTACGAGACGAGAGGAACGACTGCTCGTGCCGCGGGCGAAGTCGGCCGCCTCGATCAGCGCGGTGCGGAACCCGCGGCGTGCGGCGTCGCGCGCGACGGCGACTCCGGATACGCCCCCGCCGATGACGAGGATGTCGAATGCCTCCTCCGCCAATCGGCCGAGCCGGTGCTCGCGCGTCGTGTGCCCGGTTCGGGCCGAGGGTGTCACGGCGTGAGGACCAGCTTTCCGAACACCCCTCCATCCGCGAGCAATCGATACGCGTCGCGGGCCCGTTCGAGCGGCCACACGTCGTGGACCACCGGTTTCAGATCTCCCGAGGCGACGAGCGACATGACCCGCTCGAAGTCGCCGTGGCCCGCCATGGTGCTCCCCATAACGGCGTACTGCTTCCAGAACATGTGCGCGATCGAGATCGTCCCCTTGCCTCCCGTCGTCCTCCCGTAGACGACCATGCGACCGAGCGGCGCGAGGCTCTTCAGACAGCCATCCCACATCGCCTCGCCGACGCTGTCGAGGATGACGTCCACGCCGCGTTTCGTCGTCTCCTGGCGAATCCGCAGGGAGAAGTCCTCCTGCAGGCGATCGATCACCAGATCCGCCCCGAGATCTTCGACCCGCCGTACGTTCTCGGGACCGCTGGTCACCGCGAAGACGGTCGCGCCCGCGTGCTTCGCGATCTGGATGCCGGCCGTTGAGACACCGCCCGAAGCCCCGGTGATCAGCACCGTCTCACCGCTCTTCAGGCCCGCCCTCGTCATCAGGGCGCGCCACGCGGTCTGATAGACGAGTGGGGCGGCTGCCGCGACCTCGAAGGGCAGCTCGTCGGGAATTGGGTAGAGATTGCGAGCGGGCACGGCGGCAACTTCGGCGAACCCCCCCCGCCCGTGCTCACCGAGGATTCCGAAGTGGCGGCAGACGGGCTGCTCGTCCGCGGCGCAGGCCTCGCACTCGTTGCAGGAGACACCGGGGTTGACCGCCACCCGACGGCCGATGAGCTCATCGCCGACGCCGGCGCCGACAGCGCGGACGACTCCGGCCATGTCGGAGCCTCCGACATGCGGCATCTCGAGCTCGAGACCCGGAAGTCCCCCCAGAACCCACAGATCGAGGTGGTTCAGCGCAGCGGCCCGCACCTCGAGCAGGACCTCGTTCGGTCCGGGCTCCGGTGCGGGGAGGTCTCCGACGGTGATGTTCTCGATGCCTCCGTGGGCCTCGAAGTATGCGGCGTTCATGGGCTGAACGTAGGCCCCGAGCGGGTTCGTCGCATCCCAGGTGAATCCGGGTGGGGTCCGAAACCGAATCTCTTTTAGCCGCGGGACAATCTGGCTCGTTTCTCGCACTTGAAAACGAGTCTCAACTAGCGTATCGTCGAGAGTCGATAACGATTATCGATTCAAGCGGCGTTTGTTGAATTCAGGCCGGCCTACCCGTCTCGTTCGGGAGCCGGCCTTTGGAGCCTTCAGAGGACCGGTTATGACTGAAGCACTTCTCGAGATTCGCGATCTCCACGCGCGGGTCGAGGACGAAGAGATCGAAATTCTGCGCGGAGTGGACCTGCGCGTCGAAGAAGGACAGGTCCACGCCCTCATGGGACCCAACGGTTCCGGCAAGAGCACCCTCGCGAAGGTGATCGCGGGGCACCCCGGGTACGAGGTCACGGCGGGCGAGGTCCTGTTCCGGGGAGAGGACGTGCTGGAACTCGAGCCCGATGAGCGGAGCCGCGCCGGGATCTTTCTGGCTTTTCAGTATCCGGCCGAGATACCGGGCGTCTCGATCGCGAACTTCATGCGGACAGCCGCCAACGCGAGGCTCTCGGATGGCGAGGAGATGGACATCTTCGCCTTCCAGCGCCGCCTGATGGAGAAGATGGCCCTCCTCAAGATGGACGAGACGTTCGCCACGCGGTACGTGAACGACGGGTTCTCCGGCGGCGAGAAGAAGCGGAACGAGGTCCTACAGATGGCAGTCCTCGAGCCGGCGCTCGCCGTCATGGACGAGACGGACAGCGGGCTCGACATCGACGCGCTCCGCATCGTGTCGAACGGCATCAACACGCTCACGGGCGCCGATGACAAGCTGGGAGTCCTGCTGATCACGCACTACAAGCGGATCCTCAACTACATCCAGCCGGATCATGTGCACGTGATGATGGACGGGCGGATCGTCGAGAGCGGCGGAGCCGATCTCGCGGACAAGCTCGAGGCCCAGGGGTACGACTGGCTGCAGGAGGCCGGCGCGGCGGTCTGACGCGACAGCGTCGGGACGGACGGGCCACTACGGAATAGAGGTAGAGATGCCGCAGAACGAGACGATCGAGGAACTCGGTCTCGACGAGTACAAATACGGTTTCGTGACCGAAGACAAGCCGGTGTTCAAGGCGGTGCCGGGTCTGTCCGAGGAGATCGTGCGTCAGATCTCGGGTCACAAGGACGAGCCGGAGTGGATGCTCGAGTTTCGGCTCAAGGCGCTCGAGGTCTACGAGTCGAAGCCGATGCCGACATGGGGAGGCGACCTCTCAACACTCGAGGCGACCCTCGACGAGATCTACTTCTATCTGAAGCCGCAGGAGCAGATGGAGCGCTCCTGGGACGATGTCCCGCAGGAGATCAAGGACACGTTCGAGAAGCTCGGGATCCCCGAGGCGGAGCGTAAGGCGCTCGCCGGCGTGGGGGCGCAGTACGAGTCCGAGATGGTGTACCACTCGCTCAAGGAGCAGTGGGACGAACAGGGCGTGATCTTCGAGTCGATCGAGGACGGGCTGAAGAAACACCCCGAGCTCTTTCGGAAGCACTTCTCGACGATCGTGCCGACGCAAGACAACAAGTTCGCCGCGCTCAACTCGGCCGTCTGGTCGGGCGGGTCGTTCGTCTACGTCCCCAAGGGCGTGAAGGTCGACATCCCGCTCCAGGCCTACTTCCGTGTGAACGCCGAGAAGATGGGCCAGTTCGAGCGGACGCTGATCATCATCGATGAGGGTGCCGAGGCGCACTATATCGAGGGCTGCACCGCGCCGGTCTACACGACCGAGTCGTTCCACTCGGGCGTGATCGAGATCATCGTCAACAAGGGCGCGCGCTTCCGCTACACGACGATCCAGAACTGGTCGAACAACATGTACAACCTCGTGACCCAGCGGGCCATGGTGCACGAGGACGCCAAGATGGAGTGGCTCGACGGGAACCTCGGGTCGAAGCTGACCATGAAGTACCCGTCCTGCTACCTGGTCGGAGAGCGGGCCCACGGCGAGATCCTGTCGATCGCCTACGCCGGCAACGGCCAGCACCAGGACACGGGCGGAAAGGTGGTCCACGCCGCCCCCCACACGACCTCCCAGATCACGTCCAAGTCGATCTCCAGGGGTGAAGGCCGCGCCTCGTATCGCGGGCTCTGCAAGGTCTACGATGGGGCGAAGGGCGCGAAGTCGAACGTGGAGTGCGACGCGCTCCTGCTCAACGAGACGTCGCGGACCGACACCTATCCCTACATCGAGATCGACGAGAACACCGCGTCGATCGGTCACGAGGCGACGGTCTCGAAGGTCGGGGACGAACAGCTGTTCTATCTGATGAGCCGCGGACTTGATGAGGCCGAGGCGATGGCCATGATCGTGCGCGGTTTCATCGAGCCGGTCGCGAAGGAGCTGCCGCTCGAGTACGCGATCGAGCTGAATCGACTGATCGAGCTCGAGATGGAGGGTTCGGTCGGATGACGGAGAGTGCGACGATGGTGGCAGAGGCGGCACCGACCCCCGAGGTAAAGGCCGAGGGCCTCGATTTCGGGGTCTTCTCCGCGGGGCTGGACGAGCCCAAGGCGCTCACCGCGCTGCGGCGAGGCGCCTACGAGAGCTACAAGACGCTGTCCTTCCCGTCGACGAAGACGGAGGAATGGCGCTACACGGATCTCTCGAAGGTCGGGTTCGAGTCCTACGCGCCCACGCGCCCGGACCACGAGGTTGACGAGGCCTACCCGACCATGGTCCAGGACGTCCTGGACCGGTCGGGCGACCGCTCGGGGATCATCGTCCAGCGGAACGGCCGCGTCGTCCACGCGGAGCTCGATCCGTCCCTCGCCGAGCAGGGAGTCGTATTCTGCTCGCTGGAGCACGCGGCAGCCGAGTATCCCGAGCTTCTCGCGCGAACGCTTGATGCGGCCGAACCCGCGGAGATGGAACAGAAGATCTGGACGCTGAGCCTCGCGTTCTCGAGCGGCGGATACCTCCTCTACATCCCCCGCGACGTTCGACTCGAGGCGCCGGTCCACTCGTTCCGGATCATCGACCAGGCCGGGTCGTTCGTGGCGTCCCAGTCCCTCGTTCTCGCGGAATCAGGGGCCGAGGGGGCCGTGATCGACGAGTTCGTCTCCGAGGACATAGACGCTCTCTCCGTGCACTCGGCGGTCGTGGACGGCGGCGACAACGCGACGATCGACTACGTGGCGCTGCAGCGCTACGGGCGCGGCGTGAAGCACTTCTCGATTCAGCACCTCATCTCTCGACGCGACGCTCGTCTGGGCGTTTTCAACGTCCAGCTGGGCGCGAGTCTGTCACGGGGCGACGTCAGCTCGAGACTACTCGGGCAGGGGTGCGACAGCCGGATGCACGCGCTCTGGTTCGGCGACTCGGACCAGCACTTCGACCATCACACGTTGCAGCTCCATGCGGAACCGCACGCCGCGAGCGACCTGCTCTTCAAGGGCGCCCTGAGCGATTCGTCGACGAGCATCTTCCGGGGTCTCATTCGAGTCGACCCGGGCGCGCAGCTGACCGATGCGTACCAGACGAACCGAAACCTGCTCCTGAGCGACAAGGCGAAGGCGATCGCGCTCCCCAGCCTCGAGATCGAAGCCGACGACGTCCGTTGTTCCCACGGCGCCACGATCGGCCAGGTCGACGATGCGCAGCTCTTCTACCTGATGGCGCGCGGGCTTACACGGCAGCAGGCGGAGAGACTGCTCGTCTTCGGTTTTTTCGAGGAAGTGCTCGCGCGGATCCCCATGTCGGGCGTCCGGGCACGGGTGCTGGAGGCGATCGAGGGGAAGATCGGGGTGTGAGCGACTTCGTGACCGTGGCGCGGTTCGCGGACGTCCCCGAGAACGGGTTGATCGGGGTCGTGGCCGATGACAGGCCGATCGTCCTGGTCAACCGCGAGGGTACGATCTACGCGCTGGAGGATCGGTGTTCCCACGAGGAGTTCCCGCTCTCCTCAGGCGACGTCGCCTCCGGTGAGATCACCTGCGTCCTCCATGGCGCGCGATTCGACATCGAGACGGGGCAGCCGCGCGCGCTTCCGGCGGTGATGCCCGTCAGGACGTACGAGGTGCGGGTCGAGGGTGACGATATTCAGGTGAACCTGGGCGACTGATCCCGGCCCACGGTCCGGGAGATTTCGTCGGAGCTCTTCATGGAAGCGAACGCCACACCTCGAGACCGGGCCGCGAGCCATGACCTCGCGGATATTCGCGCCCAGTTTCCGATCCTCGAGCGCGAGGTCAACGGCCGACCCCTGGTCTATCTCGACAGCGCGGCGAGCGCCCAGCAGCCGCAGCGCGTCATCGACCGGATCGAACGCTATTGCCGCGAGCAGCACGCCAACGTCCACCGGGGCGCCCATGCGCTGAGCGTCGAGGCGACCGAGGCGTTCGAGGGGGCCAGGCAGCTGGTCGCGGGACACGTCGGCGTCTCGGACCCGGCCGAGATCGTCTTCACCCGAGGCACGACGGAGTCGGTGAATCTGGTCGCGGCGTCGTGGGGCGCCGCGAACGTCGGCGCCGGCGATGAGATCGTGCTCACCAAGATGGAGCACCACTCGAACATCGTCCCGTGGCAGCTGCTCGCCCGGCGAACCGGTGCCGTCCTGCGGTACGTCGACGTCACCCCGGACGGCCGTCTCGACCTGGACGATTACGCCCGGCTGCTCGGCCCACGGACGAGACTCGTCGGCGTGACCCACGTCTCGAACGGACTGGGCACGATCAATCCGGTCGTGGAGATCACCGAGCTGGCGCACGATGCGGGAGCGCTGGTCCTCGTGGACGGAGCCCAGGCCGCTCCCCACCTGATGGTCGACACGCACGCGATCGGCTGCGACTTCTACGCGTTCAGTGGACACAAGATGTGCGGTCCGACGGGGATCGGCGCTCTCTGGGCACGCAGAGAGTTGCTCGAGGGCATGGAGCCCTATCAGGGAGGCGGCGAGATGATCTCCGAGGTCACACTCGAGGGGTCGAAGTGGGCGGAGATCCCGCACAAGTTCGAGGCGGGCACACCCAACATCGCCGGTGCCGTCGGGTTCGGAGAGGCGGTGGCTTTTCTTTCCGACGTCGGTCACGATCGTCTAGCGGCGCACGAGGACGAGATCATCGCGTACGCCCTGGAACGGTTGTCGGCGGTGCCGGGAGTCACGCTGTACGGGCCCCGCGAGAACCGCACATCCGTGTTCTCTTTCACCCTCGGCGACATCCACCCGCACGATCTGTCCACGATCCTCGATCAGGGCGGGATAGCCATCCGGGCGGGTCACCACTGCAACCAGCCGCTGATGGATCACATGGGCGTGAGCGCCACCGCGCGAGCGAGCTTTTACCTCTACAACACCCGCGCCGAGGTCGACGCGCTCATCGACGGGCTGGGTATGGCGGCCCGCGTCTTCGGCGGGGTATCCTCCACCGAATGAGCTACCCTCCGCAGAACCGACAGGCCGGCGCAGACCGCGAGATCCCCTCCACCCTGAGCACGCTGTATCAGGAGGTGATCCTCGATCACTATCGCAGACCGAGGAACAAGGGCGTCCTCGAGGGCGCGACGCATACGATCACCATGAACAACCCACTCTGCGGGGATGTGATCGAGCTGATGCTGCGAGTCGCTGGAGACCGGATCCAGGAAGCGCGGTTTGCCGGGCGGGGGTGCTCGATCAGCCAGGCATCGGCGTCCATGCTGACCGGGAGGGTGGCCGGCCGCACGCTCGAGGAAGCCGTCGAGCTCTCGGCACGCTTCACGCGGCTGCTGCACGGCGATGAGGGGCTGCTCGACGACGACGATCTCGGCGATCTGCGGGCGCTCGCGGGCGTGTCGAGGTTCCCCGTCCGGATCAAATGCGCGCTGCTCGGGTGGAATTGCCTCGAGGAGCTCTCCGACGCCGGCGACGACGAGTCGGTCGCCGGTCCCGAGTAGCCCACCCCCGCTTTGACCCGACCACAAACCGTCCGCCATGAATCCGATCCCGAGATCGGACGGGTCCTGCGCGTGTCGGGGGGCAAGTACCACGTCGAGATTCCCTCCGGTGTCCTCGAAGCAAGCCTTCGCGGTCGGGTCAAGCAGAAGGACGACCGCATCGTGTCCGTGGGTGATCTCGTCGAGCTCGGGCGGGTCGAGGATGCGGTGAGAATCGAGCGCATCGTCGATCGCACCAGCGCTCTCACGAGGCATGGGGTCGCGAAGCGACGCGAGCAGGTCATCGTCGCGAACGTGGACCAGGTCGTCGTGACGGTGGCGGCCGCGGCGCCGGAACCAGACTTGCTCATGGTGGATCGATTGCTGGCATTGGCCGAGTTGAGCGCGATCCACGGGCTCGTGGTCGTGAACAAGATCGAGCTGGCTGGGACGACCGACGTGCCGTCGGACATGGCCCCCTATGTCGATGCCGGTTATGACGTTATGCGAACGAGCGCGAAGACGAGACACGGTCTCGAGGAGCTCGCCGAGCGACTGAGAGATCGGATCTCCGTGTTCACGGGGCAGTCTGGTGTCGGCAAGTCCAGTTTGCTAAATGCCTTGATGCCGGGCCTTGATCTGCGCGTCGGGGAGGTCGGTCAACGGAAGGGCAGGGGTCGGCACACGACAGTCGCCGCGGCCCTCTACCCGTATCCGGGCGGTGGCTACGTCGCGGATACGCCGGGGTTGCAGTATCTGTCGTTATGGGAAGTCGACCCCGCTTCTCTGGACACGGGGTTCGTGGAGTTCAGCGAGTTCGCCGAGACCTGTCGGTTCGGCGACTGCAGGCACCGGCGAGAGCCCAGTTGCGGAGTGCGGGACGCGGTTGAACGGGATGACGTATCGGAACGCCGATACGCAAGCTACTTGGGGCTGCTCGAGGAAGCGGAGGGGAAATGAGCGGGGACTTCGGGACTCGGTTGCAGGGCGCGCTGGACGGTCGCCGGCCGACGACCATCACGCCTCAGGGGGGCGATTCGCACGCAGCGGTCACCCTGCTGCTGGGCGCGGATGAGGGGAAGCTCTCTATCCTCTTCGTACGGCGCGCGGAGTGGGTGAACGACCCATGGTCCGGGCACACCGCGCTTCCAGGCGGTCACGTGCAGACCAGCGATGCCGACCTCCTGGACACCGCGCGACGCGAGACCCTCGAAGAGGTCGGACTCGATCTGCCGCGCGACTCCTTTCTGGGTCGACTGGACGACTTGCGACCCTCGGCACGCTCCCCGTCGATCGTCGTGTCCCCGTTCGTCGCAGCGCTGCACGAGCCGGCCCAGATTCGTCGAAGCAGCGAGATTCAGGGCCATCGGTGGATTCCCGTTTCCGCGCTGACCGATCCTCAGTATCAGTCGGAGCTCTCGCACCTGACGCGTGGTCTGAAGCTTATGTTCCCATCGATCGTATACCGCGGGTTCACGATCTGGGGGCTCACGCACCAGATCGTCTCGAGCTTTCTCGAGATCGCGCGGGAGGCCTGAGGCCAGCCACGGCCCGTGTGCAACCGTCTGCCATTCGGGAGCCTGATGAGCGACGTCGTCTACAAAGCCAGTATCGAAATCGAGCGACTGCGGGGTCCTGACCGCATCGCCCACCTGCCCGCTACCGAGGAGCCGGTCGCGTTCGGCGTCCATTCGGCGATCGCTGCCCACTACGGCGTCGAGCCCGAGACGGAAACGGCGACGACGCTCGACTACGTGATGGCCGCGACCGGAGGCTGACTGACCGGAACCTTCGGGGGCGCGCTGGAAGCGCGTGGAATCAGAGCGGACGAAGGCAGGCTGATCGGGTCGGTGACGGGTGAGGTCGAGACGGAGGAGGGCGTCCTCGTCATCCGCCGGATCCACGTGACGTACCGTCTGAAGACGTCAGAGGAGAACCATGAGGCCGCCACCCGGGCCCACGACGTCCATCACGGGAAGTGCCCGGTCTACAAGTCGATCGAGAGCTCGATCGACATCACGACCGATCTGGTGTTCGAACCCGGTGTGTAGAAGCCCGATCGAGTCGGATCAGAGCGCTGTCCGCCATGTGGCGTCGGGCAGCGCGACCAGCGGCGATTCGCCCCGCTGACGCGCGTCGAGGTGGAGAAAGAACGCGCCGACCCCCGCCGCCCCCTGCATCCAGCCCGTCTGAGCCTCGAGCAGCTCCGGTCTCACACGGTGCTCGGCCTGCGTCCAGCTCTGGACGGCCTCGTCGGGGGAGTCCGAACGCTCCTGGATGTACTCTGCGATCCGCCTCGCCATCGCGAGATCGTCCCCTGATCCGGTCATCGCGTGGAGGGCGAGGAAGAACTCGCCCACGCCCGCGTCTCCGCAGCACTGGCTGATGTTGTTCCAGTATCCCGGCGACCTCGTCTCGGGCACTCCGAACGCCCGGATCGCACCAGCGCCCTTCGCGAGCCAGTCGTTCCAGGAAGCGTCATCCGTCGACTCCGCCAGCTGGTAGAAGAGCCGCGCGGTCCCCGCCGGACCGTGGCACCAGGACAGGTAGAAGAGGTCTTCCCCCTCGGGCTCGTGGTGAAAGACGCGACATCCGTCGCGATCGCACACACCGACCGTTTCGAGGTATCTGGCGCCGTCTATGGCGGCGTCCAGCAGGATCCGGTCCCCGGCTGCCGCCGCGGCCCGCGCCAGGAAGGCCGCGACACCCGCCGTCCCGTGAGAGAAGTTCGGCATGAGCCGCTCGAAGGAAGGCATCATCGCCCACTTCCGTCCGTCCGACGCCGGCTGGCCCAGAGTCTCGAGATGACTCGCGGCGGAGATCGCCGTCTCGATCGCACGATCGTGCCGGTGCGTTTCGCCGTACCATAGGAGGGTGAAGCCGATCCCGGCCGCTCCGCTCACGATGTCGCTCGAGGCATTCGCGGGTTCGTCTTCGTACCACGTGACCCCGGCGCCCGCCGGTCTGGAGGCCTCGATGATCCGGTCGATACACGTCCGCGCCGCCGTCGAGAGGGTCCGGTCGCCGGAGACATCAGCAGCCGTCTGGAGGGCGTATGCCATGCCGGCCAGGCCCGTGTAGAGGCCGGGGGCGATGGGCTGGCCGTCGCTCAAACGACTCGCCAGCTCCCGAGCGCCACCGGCCGCACTCTCGAGAGGCGCGTCGTCGCCGGTCGCGTGGTGAAGCTCCAGCAGAAAGAGAATGACGCCGGGTACTCCGTGGTAGAGACCCACGTCGCCTCCCGGATCCTGGCCGGGAACCCGCGGCCAGGTGATTCCCCTGGCAGTCCCGACCTCGTTCGCTTCGAGCCAGCGCCCGGCCGCCGCCGCGACGTCGAGCGGACTCGCCGTCCGTGAGATGCCGTTGAGCCACCCGGCCTTCGAGAGGCCGATTGAGGGAACGCCCAAACAGGCGGCTCCCGCCGCACCGATGTGGACGAAATCGCGGCGGGTGACGGGTGAGCCGGCGGCGTGTCTCATGAGGTCCTCCAGAAGGTGCGATCCACAGCCACCCTGAAGCTCAGGTACGGAGGCTCGCTGTTCAACCCGCGTCGTCGAGCCGGACGGCGATCTCCCCATACAGGTTGGCGATGGCGGCGATCCCCTCACGGTACACGCCCGCATCGATCCACTCGTCGGGGGCGTGTGCGTTCGAGCCCGGGAGCCCGAACCCCACGAGCAGCACCGGCGACCGGAACGTCTCCTCGAACATCGATACGATCGGGATCGACCCGCCCTCGCGAATCATGGCGGGCGGTGTCCCGAACCCGGCCTCGAGCGCGGCGTGCGCAGCGTCGTATACCGGATGATCCGGGTCCGCGACCCAGGGCGCCCCATCGTGGAACCTCTTCACCTCGACCGTCACGCCGGGCGGCGTCAGCTCACGCACCCGTTGCTCGAAGGCTTCCACGACCTCGACCGGGTCCTGGTCCGGCACGAGCCGCATCGAAACTTTCGCCATCGCACTGCCTGGCAGCACGGTCTTCGACCCCTGGCCGGTGAACCCGCTCAACAGCCCGTTCACGTCGAGAGTCGGTCGGTACCACAGCCGTTCGAGAGTGGTGAAGCCCTCCTCGCCCCCGAGCTCTGTCGAGCCGACATCTGCGCGCATCACCTCGTCGTCCATCGGGAGTCGAGCGAGGTCCGCCTTCTCGCGTTCGGTGATCTCCCGCACGGGGTCGTAGAAGCCAGGCACCGTGGCACGGCCCTGCTCGTCTTTCAGGCCCGCCAGGATCGTCGCGAGCGCGTTCGCCGGGTTCACGACGGCACCCCCGTAGCTGCCGGAATGCAGGTCGTGCGAAGGCCCCCGGACGTTCAGCTCGGTGTAGACGATCCCCCGCAGCCCCGTCGTGATACACGGGAGCTCCGGCGAGAACATCGTGGTGTCGGAGATGAGCACGGCGTCACACGCCAGGCGATCCGCGTTCTCGGCGAGGAACTTCCCGAGATGTGCGCTCCCTACCTCCTCTTCTCCCTCGATGACGAACTTGAGATTCAGGTTCGCGCCCGTTTCGGTCTCGAGAAGGGTCTCGAGCGCCTTCACGTGCATGTGGACCTGTCCCTTGTCGTCCACGGATCCGCGGGCGTACACGCGGCCGTCCCGCCGAGAGGGCTCGAACGGAGGCGTCGTCCACAGGTGGTCCGGCTCCGACGGCTGCACGTCGTAGTGGCCGTAGACGAGGAGGGTCGGCGCGTCCGGGTCGACCGGTCGCTCGCCGATGACGATCGGGTGTCCGGCGGTCGATACGACCTCGCAGCTCGGGATGCCGGCGGCCCGCAGGTGGTCCGCCAGCCACTCGGCGCAGCGTGCGACATCGCCGGCCCGCTCGGGATCCGTGCTGATACTCGGGATGCGCAGAAACTCGTCGAGCTCGTCGTTCCAACGATCGAGGTTCGCATCGATGTACTCGAAGAAATCAGCCATGCTTCGGGGACTCCCGGGATGTGGTTTTCGGCGCGCGGGCGGACCCGATCCGCCGTGTGGCCGAGCACTATAGGGTCAGAACTTCGTCTCCGTCACCAGCACCAGCACACGGGACGCCGCCGTAAGACCGAGGAGGGCGCGCGTCGATGGGAGCCGCGCCAGCGCGAGCAGCGCCCCGACACCCGCCGCCCCGGACGGACCGGCCGTGATCGTCTCACCGAGTTCGCCGGTAGCCAACGCCGCGGCAGCGGCGTCCGAGGCGTCATCCGAGATCGCGACCCCGGCGTCCAGACAGCCTCCGAGAAGATTCCACGAAAGCGTCGAAGGGACGCCCGCGGCGAGCCCGCCCATGTGGGTCCCGAACGGGCCCTCTACAGTCGTCACCCTGCCGGCCCGGATGCTACGCCCGAAACAGTCCGCGGAGAGCGGCTCAACCGCCACGCACGACGGACGGTTCGGCCCCAGCTCGTACCAGAGGTGACCGCACACCCCGGTCGCCAGACCACCGACTCCCGCCTGAATGAACAGGTGCGTCGGAAGACCGGAGGACGACTCCGCCAGCTGCTCGAGCGCCTCGTGGGCGAGAAGCGTGTAGCCTTCGTACACCCATCGGGGGACGGTCTCGTACCCGTCGTACGCGGTGTCCGAGACGACCAGCCAGCCCTGCTCCCGCGCCTGCGCTTCCACGTACCCGACCGCCGCGTCATACTCGCCCGGGAACCATTCGACGCGGGCTCCGTGCGACTCGATCGCCTCCGCCCGGGCGGGGACCGCTCCTTCAGGGAGTACCACCACGCATTCGCACCCGAAGAGCTCGCTCCCCCACGCCACCGATCGCCCGTGGTTACCGGCCGAGGCGGTCGTCGTCGTGATGTCGGCGACGCTCACACGTCCCGTATGCATCTCCCGGGGATCGGGCGTCGTACCGGTCCTCCCGCGCAGCTCGTCCTGGAGGACCCGCAGCACCGCGTGCGCACCCCCGAGGGCCTTGAACGAGCCGATCCCGAAGCGGCCGGATTCATCCTTGCACCGCACCTCGGCGACACCCAGCCGGTCCGCGAGCCCCGGCAGCGACACCAGGGGCGTCGGGGCGTACCCGGGCCAGAGTTCGAGCTCGGCTCGCGCGGCGGCCGCTCGCCCCGGGCCGAGCACGATGGACTCGGCGGGTCCCCAGACGGGACGGGGCCCGCTCGACCCGCGAAGCGACACGCGGATGGGCTTGGCCAGGCCGCTGGCGTCCGGCAGGTTGGCACCTTCGGAGAGGGTCATCGAGCGTCAACGGGAGTAGGAAACGTGGAACTGGGTCTCTTTTCGGTCAGCCTCGCGGTCTCCGACCTGCAAGTGTCGCGTAGCTTCTACGAGAAGCTAGGCTTCTCCGTCGCGGGGGGGGATGCCGAGCACGGGTATCTGATTCTGAAGAACGGGACGACTGTGATCGGAATCTTTCAGGGCATGTTCGACAAGAACATCCTGACGTTCAATCCGGGCCTCACGCTCGAGGGCGAAACGATGGACTCGTTCACCGATGTCCGTGAGCTTCAGGCCACCCTGCGGGAGCGCGGAATCGAGTTCACCGCCGAGGCCGACGAATCCTCGACGGGTGCCGCGCATTTCACCCTGGAGGACCCGGATGGCAACCCGATCCTCGTGGATCAGTTCTCCTGACGTCGCTTCGGCAGTGCTCGAAACAGTCGCGCGGATCGCGTTCCGGAAGGTCGCCCGCGAGACCCGCCGGTAAACGAACCGCGCTCGAGGCGTGTCCAGCATGTGAGCCGCAGGGCCATCTCAGCGACAGCGAGGATCGTCACATCTCAACTTTCCGTCGACTCGCCCTCGCGTCCTTCGCCGTTGCCATGCTCGGCGCTTCGCCCCTCGCCGCTCAGGACCCGGCGCCCGAAGATTCCACGGCGTCCGAGAGCCAGGCGCTGCGGGTGTTCTTCGATTGTCAGGTTCCGCGCTGCGACTTTGACTTCTTCCGCCGCGAGGTCCCGTGGGTGAACTACACTCGGGATCGCGCGGACTCGCAGGTACATCTGCTCATCACGTCCGAGGGTACCGGGGCGGGGGGGCGGCGCTACACGCTCGACTTCATCGGCCGGGAAGAGTTCGAGGGGATCGATGACCGGCTGACCGTCACGACGATCCCCAACCTCGCGAGCGAGCAGGTCCTTACCCAGATCGCGGCGTCGGTGAAGCTCGGGCTGCTTCGGTACATCGCCCGAACCACGCAGATCTCGGATTTCCAGATTCTCTACGAGATCGCGGAGGCGGGGGGCGCCGGTACTGTCGCGAGCGCCGAAGACGATCCGTGGGACTTCTGGACGTTCCGGGTGCGCGGGAACGCGAACCTCAACGTGAACGAGCGCACCGAGTCCTACCGTATCAGCGGGGGCTTATCGGCCAACCGGATCACCGACGACCTGAAGCTCGAGTTCTCCGTGGGCGGCAACTACAACGAGAGCTCGTTCGAGACCAACGACAGCACGACGGTCACCAGCATCCGGGAGGGGTACGACTTCGAGGCTCTGAACGTGTGGAGCCTCTCCGACCACTGGTCCCTCGGCGCGTCCTACGAGGTCGGGCGGTCGACGTTCGGCAATTACGATCTCCGCGCCGAGGTCGGCCCGGCGATCGAGTACAATATCTTCCCGTACTCCGAGTCCACGCGTCGTCAGTTCACCTGGCTCTATACCGTCGGCGTGGAGTACGCGGACTACATCGAGGAAACCGTCTTCCTGGAGTCCCGGGAGACCCTCCCGCGTCACGCCCTCAGCAGCGGTCTTTCGATTCGTCAGCCATGGGGCGGCGCCTTCGGCTTTATCGAGTTCTCGCAGTATCTGCACGACCTCTCGCTGAACCGGTTCGAGATCTTCGCCGGGGCGGATTTCCGCGTGTTCCGTGGGCTCTCGGTCGGCTTCAACGGAAACTACCAGAGGATCCGAGACCAGCTCAACGTCCCGGCCGGCGAGGCGACGGAGGAGGAAGTCCTGCTCCGCCAGCGCATCCTGCAATCGGGGTTCGAGTACCGCTTCTCCATCAGCTTCTCCTACACGTTCGGCTCGATTTTCTCGAACGTGGTGAACCCGCGCCTGGAACGCTTCTAGCCCTCCGGTCTGGCGTCACTCCGCCCCGGGAGGCGCCCGTCCCAGGTGACGGCCCGTGCTGTCCACGCGTCTCGATGATGCTGGTGACGCGCGCAGGGAGACCGCGTCGGCTCTGTCGAGATCGGCGCGAAGGGACAGGAGAGCGGGATGAACACCATACGAGGAGCGACCATTGTCGCCGCCATGGGCGTGTTGGTACTCACGGCGACCGATGCGGCCGGGCAGGCCGCCGAGGAGACCGAGCGAACCCGCGACGAGGTCGTCCGATTGGACGCGACGAAGGGCCGGGACCTCGATAAGGGCCAGTGGATACTCGTCAACGTGAGCAACACGATCCAGCCGGCTCAAACCGTCATCGTGTCCGTCATCTCGCCGACCCGGCCCGAGTACGTGTTGGGGACGGTTCCGCCGGGCGAGAAGCGCGAGTGGAAGATCGACACCCGACTCTATGTGGGCGGCGTGCGCTTTCTCGCGAGCTCCGGGCCGCGCGGCGTGAACCTGGTGAACAGCATCCGGGCCGTGGATCAGGCGCGCGCCTTGTGGAACCTGGGGCTGAACTTCATGCGGTATCAGAGGGTGGAAGACACGGATACCGAAGGGGACGCGGCTCTCCCCTAGGGCGTGGTGGAGCGTGCCGTCCGGGGGTGATCCGGACGGCACGTCTCTCGTCCGCCCATTGCAGTCGGTCGGGAGGGCCACTACCCGTGACTGATGGGACGGACCAACAAGATTACGGCGGAGCTCGCGCAGTACATCGCGGATGTGGGCGTGCGTGAGCACCCCGTCCTCGCTCGCTGCCGGCACGAGACACACGAGGTACAGGGCGATCTCGCGCGGATGCAGATCTCGCCCGAGCAGGGGGCCTTCCTGGGCATCCTCGCGCGACTGCTGGGCGCCCGGCGAACGCTCGAAGTCGGCGTCTTCACCGGCTACAGCTCGCTGTCGGTGGCGCTCGCGCTGGCGGACGGCGGATCGGTCACCGCCTGCGAGATGTCGGAGGAGTACGCGGGCATCGCGGAGGACTACTGGGTGGAGGCCGGGGTCCGTGATCGAATCGACCTCCGGATGGGCCCCGCCCGTCGGACCCTGGACCGGCTGATCGCCGATGGAGAATCGGGGCATTACGACCTGGCGTTCATCGACGCGGACAAGACGCGCTACGATGATTACTACGAACGGTGTCTCGAGCTCGTCCGGACGGGAGGCGTCGTGGCGGTGGACAACACCCTGTGGGACGGTGCGGTGATCGACGACGAAGACCAGAGCGCGGACACCGTCGCGATCCGATCCCTGAATGTGAAGATCCACGCCGACGACCGCGTAGAGACCGTCCTGACCACGATCGGCGACGGTCTGACGATCTGTCTCAAGCGCGGCTGAGTCGCCGACCGGCCCCGACCCGAGACACCTGACGTTCCCCCCAAATGCCTCCGGAGAAACGCCTCCCACCTGTTTGACAAATCTTTTTGTCTAATGTACCGTGGAGTATGGTCGCCATCGCGGAAGCACCGGAAACCCGGGCCGTACAGGTCCTCGATGACCCCGAGCGAGTGCGTTCGGTGCTCTCGCCCATTCGGGTACGGCTGCTACGGGAGCTGAGGAAGCCGGCGTCCGCGAGCGGCCTGGCCGAACGGCTGGGGACCACACGCCAGAAGCTCGGCTATCACCTGCGCGTGCTGGAAAAGGAGGGGCTCGTTCGGCTCGCCGAGGAGCGGCAGCGCAGGGGTTGCACCGAGCGATTGCTCGTCCGGACGGCCCGGGCGGTGGTCGTCGATCCCGAGGTCCTCGGGGAGCTCGGCTCGGAGGCGGGGGAGGTTCAGGACCGCTTTTCGAGCGCGTATCTGGTCTCGGTCGCCGCTCGCGTCATCGGCGACGTCGCCACGCTCCGCGAAGGAGCACGAGACGCGGGAAAGCGACTCGCAACAGCCACCCAGGAGGCGGAGATCCACTTCGAATCGCCGGCGGCCATGCGGCGCTTCGTCGACGACTTCGCCGCGGCGCTGGGCACCCTGATCTCGGAGTACGACCGGCCAAACGCACGATCCGCCAGACCTTTTCGACTGATCACCGGGATGCACCCACGGCGTGACCGGGAAGGCCACGCCGAAGACGATGGAGAGAACCGATGAGCGACGAACGACCGGGAACGCGAGGCCAGGAGCATGTCATCGAGATCGACGCCTCTCCCGCCGACGTCTGGCGGGCGATCAGCGAGGCGGAAGAGGTCATTCGCTGGTATGTGGCCGACGCCCAGATCGATGACCATGTCGGCGGCACCTACAAGGTTTCATGGGGCGAGGGGATGGAC
>JAOTZH010000138.1 GCA_029861425.1 Gemmatimonadota bacterium | reverse complement strand
ATGTTCCGCGCACGGGCGATCCGATCCGGGTCGAGTGGGGCATTCCTGGCCAGCCCGATCGTGTCTCGGATCATTCCCTCGCTGACTCGCTCCAGTCCCTCGAACACGTAGCCAGTGATGTAGGGACGCTCTTCCACGAGGATATAGATGACGCCCGCGTCGGGATCGATGCCGGTGTCCACCCCCACCCGGACGTCGGAGAAGTCCCCGGAACTGAACAGTCGCCTGATCGCGTCCGCGAGCTGCGGACCCCGCACGATGTTGCCGACGCGGAGGCCGCTGCGGTTGACGATATCGTTCTCCGAGTGCCGGGAGTTGCCCAGCACGACCAGGCTGTCGACCCGGACGCTCGAGGCGGCGATATCCTGACCAAATGCGGGCGCGACCCCCGCGAGGGCGAGGATCGCGCCGAAGAAGAGCGATGCGCCCGTTCGTGGCGCACGCGGGGGAGACAGGTTCATGTAGCGGAGGATGGGGTCGGTGCCCCGAACACGAGCGATTCCGCATCGTCCGCCACGTCGACGGCGATCTCGTCGCCCGGTTCAAAATCGGCCATGAGGATACGCTCGGAGAGCGGGTCCTCGACGTAGCGCTGAATCGCCCGCTTCAGCGGACGCGCGCCGAACTTTTCGGAGTATCCCTGTTCGACGAGGAACTTCACCGCTTCGTCGCTCAACGACAGTGAGAGCCCTTCCTCCGCGAGCCGGCCCTGAACGTCCGCGAGCTGGATGTGGACGATCTCGCCGATCTGCTCCTTCGAGAGCGGATGGAACACGATCGTCTCGTCCACCCGGTTCAGGAACTCCGGTGTGAACACTCGCTCGATCTCGTCCGTGACCTTTTCCTTGATCCGGCCGTAGTCGAACCCGGTGTCCTCGCTGCTGAAGCCGAGCTTCGAGGTCGTGCCGATGTCCCGGGTCCCGACGTTGGACGTCATGATCACGACCGTGTTCTTGAAGTCGATCACCCGACCGTAGTTGTCCGTCAGCCGGCCCTCGTCCAGGACCTGAAGAAGGATGTTGAACACGTCCGGGTGCGCCTTCTCGATCTCGTCGAGAAGCACGACGCTGTAGGGGCGTCGTCGAACGGCCTTGGTGAGCGCGCCCGACTCCTCGTACCCGACGTATCCCGGAGGCGCTCCGATCAACCTGCTAATCGAGAACTTCTCCATGTACTCGGACATGTCCACTCGGACCAGTGCGCCCTCATCGGCGAACAGGAAACGGGCGAGGGACCGGGCCAGCTCGGTCTTACCGACCCCGGTGGGTCCGCAGAAGATGAAGCTCCCGATCGGGCGGTCGGGGTCCTTGAGGCCGGCGCGGCTTCGCCGAATGGCCCGACTGATCGCGGTGATGGCCTCGTCCTGACCGATGACGCTCTTGTGCAGCTGGTCCTCCATGTGGAGCAGCCGCTCGGTCTCGGCCTCCTTGAGGCGGGTCACCGGGATGCCGGTCCAGCGCCCCACGATGAACGCGATGGCGTCCTCACCGACGGTCGGCCGGAACTCGTGCTGCTTGCGCTCCCATTCGTCCCGACGACGCTTGATTTCCTCCTGGACCTCCTTCTCGCGGTCGCGCAGATATGCGGCTCGCTCGAAGTCCTGATCCCGGATCGCCTCGTCCTTCCACTCCGCCAACTCTTCCAGCTGTTCCTGGAGCTCCTGCACCTCCGCGGGCGGCACCTGGGCCCCAAGCCGCGCTCGCGCGCCCGCCTCGTCGATGACGTCGATCGCCTTGTCCGGGAGGAACCGATCGGTGATGTAGCGCTCCGCTAGTTTCGCGGCCGCGGTCAGGGACTCGTCCGGGATCTCTACGTTGTGGTGGTCCTCGTAGTACTTCTTGAGCCCCTTCAGGATCTCGACGGTCTCGTCGATGCTCGGCGCCTCGACGATCACCGTCTGGAAGCGTCGCTCGAGCGCGCCATCCTTCTCGATGTACTTGCGGTATTCGTTGAGAGTGGACGCACCGACGCACTGAAGCTCGCCGCGAGCCAGCGCGGGCTTGAGCATGTTCGAGGCGTCGATCGCTCCCTCCGCTGCCCCCGCGCCAACCAGCGTGTGGAGCTCATCGATAAAGAGAATGACCCCGTCGTTCTGGGAGATCTCGTTCACGATCGCCTTGAGACGCTCCTCGAACTGGCCGCGGTACTTGGTTCCGGCGATGACCGCCGCCATGTCGAGAGCCAGGACTCTGTGGTCCTTCAGGCTGTCCGGCACGTCGCCGCGGACGATCGCCTGCGCGAGCCCCTCGACGATCGCCGTCTTGCCCACGCCGGGTTCTCCGATCAGAACCGGATTGTTCTTCTTCCGGCGCGACAACACCTCCATGACCCGCTCGATCTCTTCGTGCCGGCCGATCGTCGGGTCGAGCTTCGCCTGCTCCGCGAGCTCGGTCAGATCACGGCAGAAATGGTCGAGGGCCGGCGTCTTGGACTTCTTGTCGCCTTCCTTCGCCGGGATCCCGGGGTCGCCCTCGGTCTCGCCGGTGGGCGGACCGCCGCTCGGCATGTCCGTCCCGAGGAGCTTGAGCGTCTCGGTGCGGGCCTCGTCGAGCCCGATCCCGAGCTCGCCCAGAACCTTGGCGGCCAGCCCCTTCTCTTCGCGCAGCAGGCCCAGAAGCAGGTGCTCCGTCCCCACGTAGCTATGGTTGAGCTCGCGGGCCTCGGCCATGGCGTACTCGAGGACCTTCTTGGCACGCGACGTATAGGGCAGTTCGCCGATCGTCGACGCGCTCTTTCCACGTCGGACGTTTTCCTCGATCAGCCGCCCGAGCTCGTCCAGATCGGCCGCGAGGTTGTCGAGCACGGCGGCCGCGACGCCCTCGCCCTCCCTGATGAGGCCGAGCAGAATATGCTCCGTGCCCACGTAGTCATGCTGGAGACGAATCGCCTCCTCGCGCGCCATCGCGAGCACCTTCCGCACACGGTCCGTGAAGTTGTAGTTCATTCGAGCCTCAAGTCGCGCCCTTCGGCGTCCCCGTCGTCATCACCCGTTCCCTCGACCGACCGTGTCTCCGTGCCAGTGAGGGCCTCCCGAACGTACGTAGCGCGAAACACGTCCGCATCCGTTTCGTCCAGCCGTCTTCGGGCGGCACGCTCGAGGTGCGCCGTTTGTGCGTGAATCATCACGCGGCTGATCGTCTCTACCCTGGGCGTTTTTAGAAGTTTCAGAGACACGCCCAGACGGATGCCCGAGAGCAGGTTCATCATCTCCTCGAAGGACAGGCTCCGCGCGTGCGACAGGATCCCATACGCCCGCCACACTTTGTCTTCGAGAACGTTCGGCGCTTCACGCAGGAGCACCGACCTGGCCTGCTTCTCATATCCTATCACTCGACCGACGAGACTCTCGAGCTGCTCGATCAGGTCGTCTTCCGTCCGTCCGAGCGTCGTCTGATTCGACACCTGGAAGAAGTTGCCGACGATCTTCGAGCCCTCACCGTATAGACCGCGGTAGGTGAGCCCGAGTTGCCCCATCCCTTCGAGGACCTTCTGAATCTGCTTGGTCAGGACGAGCGCGGGAAGGTGGATGAGCACCGACGCCCGCAGGCCCGTCCCGACGTTCGTGGGACACGAGGTCAGGAACCCGAACTCGTGATGGAACGCGTACGGCAGCCGCTGTCCGATGTCCTCGTCCAGTTGATCGACGTCATGCCAGGCCCGAGTCAGCTGGAAGCCGCCACGGAGCGTCTGGAGGCGGAGATGGTCCTCCTCGTTGATCATCAGACCCACCTCGCGGCGGCGAGAGAGGGCGAGAGCCGCCCCCCTCGGGGTGTTGCCCTCCGGTCCGAGGATCAGCTCGCGGGAGACCAGATGTCGCTCGAGCAGGAGCGTGCGGTCGGACGCGTCCAGCGTCGGCATTTCCCAGAAGTCGACATCGCCCAGCACGTCGGCGTCCGACAGCGCTGCTCGCGCCTGCGCGAGGAGACGGTCGCGCTCCTCGCCAGACGCCTTGGCCCCGAACGGCAGACCCTGGACGTTTCGGGCCAGCCGAACCCGGGTCGAGAGCACGATCTCGTGATCGGGGCCCGCTTCGTCGAGCCACGCCAGGCCCTGGTCCTTCAGCTCGGGGCCGTCGAACACCCGGGCGCCGCTCATGACGTCCCCGTCAGCGTATGGATCTGATCGCGAAGAGCGGCGGCCGACTCGAAGTCTTCGACCTCCACCGCCCGCTCGAGCCGGCGGCGCAGCGTCTCGATGCGGTTCTCGTCGTCATCGATGTCGACGGCGGAGCTCACGTACACCTTGCCCATATGCTGGGACGAGCCATGCACTCGTCTCAGAAGCTCTCGCAGCTGCGACTCGAAATAGGCGTAGCACTGGGGGCATCCCAGACGGCCGGTCTTTCGGAAGTCGCGAGCGCGCGTCCCACAGTATTCACACGCGTCGGCGTCAGAACCGAAATCCCGTTCCTCGGAGCCCCCCAGGTGGGCGAGAAGGTCGGCGATTGGCGCGGAGGCGGACCCGGTGCCCACGCCCTTTAGGGCGGCGCACGCCTGGCAGAGATGAAGCGTCTTCATCTCGTCGTCCAGGCTCTCCATCTCCGTGAGCGTGACCTCCGCGGGCCGTTCTCCGCAGTGCTCGCAGTTCATGGGATCGCCTTCCGCTCGTCGAAGGTTCTCTTCGCGGAAGCGTGAGTCGCATGCCCCGTTCCGCCCGCCATCGCCCTGCCCCCTGACATGCTCGGTCCGACCGTGACCGCCGAATCGTCGCTCGATACCTGAACAACGCTCGATCGGCCGTGTCGGGACGCCCCATCCGCCTCGAGACCGGACCCGTGGACGCCGTCGCACGACACGGTCGCAGACAGCCCCGACCCTCGCAAATTACGCCATTTCTTCACGTTACGTGAAGCCTTCCGTTACCCAGCCGCAGAGTCTGGTCTGCACGAGAGGCGAGCTCGCCGCTGTGGGTGACCACCACCATCGCGCTCTTATGTCGCTCGAGCATCTCGAACAGAAGGTCGTGCAGCCGTTCGCTCGCCTCGACGTCCAGGTTGCCGGAGGGCTCGTCCGCGAGGAGCAGCGGCGGGTCGTTCGCCAGGGCGCGGGCCACGGCCACTCGCTGCTGCTCCCCGCCCGAGAGCTTGCGCGGACGATGGCTCTCCCGCGGCAGGAGACCCACCTGGTCGAGCAGCTCGCGGGCGCGTGACCGCGCGTCCTCCCGGGACACCCCGGCCACGAGCTGTGGGACCATCACGTTCTCGAGCGCCGTGAAGTCGCGCAAAAGGTGGTGGAACTGGAATACGAAGCCGACATAGCGATTCCTGAGCGCCGCGAGAGACAGGTCGTCCAATTCGGCCACGTTGCTGCCGCCGAGCAGGACGTCGCCCGCGGTCGGCCGGTCCAGTGCCCCCAGAAGGTGCAGGAGAGTCGATTTCCCCGACCCGCTCGGCCCGACGATCGCGATCGAGTCGCCTGGTTCGATCGTGAGATCGACGCCTCGAAGCACGCAGATCTCCCCTCCGTCCGGGCTCTCGAACGTGCGCTCGAGCCCTCGAGTCTCGGCCACCGGCTCCATCTCCGGGACTCTCATGGCCTCGTTCATTCGTGCCGGATCGCTTCGACGGGCGTCAGCTCGGCCGCCTTCCGGGCCGGGTAGATCGTCGACAGGAAGGAGATCGCGATGGAGCCTGCCAGGATCATCGAAACGTCGATGGGGTCGAGCGCGATCGGGAGCTTGTCGAGGAAATAGATGTCGTTCGGCAGATCGATGAACTCGAACCGCTGAAGCGCCCACGCGAGGACCGCCCCGAGAATGCCACCGATCGTCGTCCCGACGATACCGATGAACAGACCCATGTTCCGGAACACGCGGGCGATGCCGCTCGACGTCACCCCCATCCCCCGCAGGATGCCGATCTCGCGCGTCTTGTCGCCGACGATCATGACCAGGGTCGAAACGATGTTGAAGGATGCCACCAGGATGATCAACGTCAGGATCACGGCCATCGCCAGCTTCTCGAGCCGGAGCGCCGAGAACAGGCTCGTGTTGAGGCGCTGCCAGTCGTCGATCCGGTACGGGTAACCGAGGGACTCCTCGATGCGGGCGGCGACGTCCGCCGATTCCCAGGCGTTCGCGACATCGAACTCGACCCCGGTTACGGAACCGTCGAGGCCCAGAAGGCCCTGCGCTTCTGACAGCTCGACCAGCGCCAGCTCGTCGTCGTACTGGTACAGCCCGGTCTGGAAGATGCCGACCACCTCGAACCGGGCGAGCTGCGGCGAGAACCCGAGAGAGGTCAGCGGAGCGTTCTCCAGGGATGCCACCACGACTTCCTTGGAGATGAACAGACCGAGTTGCCGGGCGAGACCCCGCCCCACCACGATCCCCGGGTATCCGGACTCCGTCTCGCCGAACGGAGGTTCCCCCAGTACGAGGTGATCGGTGAGGCTGGTGACTTCGTTGGCTTCGGGGTGATCCTGGACGCCGCGGAGGACGATGCTCTGGTTGTAGTTGTCGCCCGCGTTGAGCAGCGCCTGCGTGTAGGCGAACGGCGCCGCCGCGGTCACGGACTCGTCCGCACGGATCCCGGCGAGCACGGACTCCCAGTCGTCCATCCGGAACCCGTTGTTCAGCTGGAGCGCGATCGCGTGCGGACCGCCAGCGAGAATTCGCTCCCGCAGGTTGTCCTGGAGTCCGTTCAGGACTCCGATCACGACGATCAGGGCCATCACCCCGACCGCCACCCCGCCGACCGCGATCAACGTTACGAACGAGACGAGGCCGCGTCCGCGCGCGCCTTTCAGGTATCGACGCGCGATGTAGCGCTCGAATCCACGGTCGGCGCTCATTCGACCTCCTCCGGTCGCAGGACCGGGAACAGCACCACGTCACGAATGGACGTCTGGCCGGTCACGAGCATCACGAGCCGGTCCACTCCCATGCCAAACCCTCCGGTCGGGGGCATGCCGTACTCGAGCGCTCGCACGTAGTCCTCGTCGATCACCATCGCCTCGTCGTCTCCGGCCGCCCGGAGCTGTGCCTGGTCCGCGAACCGCCGCCATTGGTCGAGCGGGTCGTTGAGCTCGCTGAACGCGTTCACCAGCTCGAAGCCACAGACGATCGCCTCGAAGCGCTCCGCGAACGCCGGGTTCCCGCGCGTGGGCTTCGCGAGCGGACTCATCTCGATGGGGTGATCGTAAACGAAGGTCGGGTGGATGATCCCATCCTCCACGTGGGACGAGAACAACGAATCCAGCAACTGGACCCGGGAGAGGCCGTCGGCGTCTTCACGGCCCGAGCGCTTCACCGCTTCCGTGAGCTCTTCCGTCGTCGACTCGACGACATCGAGCCCCGTGTGCTCACTGAACGCCTCGGCCCACGAGATACGCCGCCAGGGCGCAGCGAGGTCGATGGTGTTGCCGTCCCACTCGAACTCCGTCGTGCCCGCGACCGCCGTGACGACATCGCTTACCAGGGTCTCCGTCAGCTCCATCACGTCGCGGTAGTCCGCGTAGGCGTAGTACAGCTCGAGCATCGTGAACTCGGGATTGTGCGTCCGGTCGATACCCTCGTTGCGGAAATCGTGACCGATCTCGTACACCCGATCCATGTTGCCGACGATCAGACGCTTGAGGTACAGCTCGTCGGCGATCCGGAGGTACATCTGCTGATCGAGCGAGTGGTGGTGCGTCGTGAAGGGCCGTGCGAGGGCGCCTCCGTAGAGGGGTTGGAGTACGGGGGTCTCGACCTCGATGAACCCGCGGTCGTCGAGCCACCTGCGGAGCTCCGTGGTGAGCCGGGTCCGCAGGCGGAAGACCTCTCGCACCTCGGGGTTCACCGCGAGGTCGGCGTATCGCTGTCGGTACCGCTGTGCGAGGTCCGAGAAGCCGCTGTGGACGATCCGCTCACCGCTCTCCAGGACCTCTTCTTTCCCGAAGGGCAGCGGGCGGAGGGTCTTCGAGAGAAGGTCCAGGGATGTCACACGGACGGTGACCTCGCCCCTGCGAGTCCGGAAGATGTCGCCCTCGACGCCGATCCAATCCCCGAGGTCGAGCAGCTCCATCAACGCCGCCCCGTCCTCACCGAGAACGTTCTTCTTCAGATGGATCTGGATGCGTCCGTCCGCGTCGCCTACATGGGCGAACGCGCTGCCGCCCAGGTCGCGATACGAGAGGATACGACCGGCCACGCGAACACCCGGCAGCTCCACGTGAGGCCCTTCTCCCGCGTCCGTTTCGCCCTCCTCGCTCTCCAGGACCTCGAATTCCGTCTTCGCCCTGGCCAGAGAATGCGACGGATCGAACGAGTATGCGTACGGGTCTACACCGATCTCGCGGAGCTTCTCGAGTTTCGCGTAGCGGTCCCGCACCGGCTTGGGACGGTCCTCCGACTGGTACCAGCAGTGGACGCACACCCCGTCGCGAAGGCCGTTCACCTCGCGCCCACAGGACGGGCAGGTCATGCCGCCCCCTGCCCCGATTGCTGGAGAAACGCCTCGATGAACTCGTCGATCCGACCGTCGAGGACCGCGTCCACGTTTCCGATCTCGGTATTCGTCCGGTGGTCCTTCACCATCTTGTACGGCTGGAGCACGTACGAACGGATCTGGTTTCCCCACCCGATGTCGGTCTTCGTACCCTCGATCCTTGCCTTCTCCTCCTCGCGGCGCTCGACCTCGAGTTGGTACAGCGCGGCCTGGAGCATCTTCATGGCCTGCGCCTTGTTCTTGTGCTGGCTGCGCTCCTGCTGACAGGACACGACCGTACCGGTGGGCTCGTGTGTGATCCGGACGGCCGAGTCCGTCTTGTTGACGTGCTGGCCGCCAGCGCCGGATGCCCGGTACGTGTCGATCCGCAGGTCTTCATCGTTGATCTCGATCTCGATGTCGTCGTCCACCACGGGAGAGACAAACACCGACGCGAACGACGTGTGCCGACGGCCCTGCGAGTCGTAGGGGGAGATTCGCACGAGTCGGTGAATCCCCCGCTCCGCGGACAGGTAGCCATAGGCGAACTGTCCATCGATCTCCAGCGTGGCCGACTTGATTCCCGCCTCCTCGCCCGTCAGCAGGTCCAGGACGCTGACGTCAAATCCGTGCTGTTCACCCCAACGCGTGTACATCCGCACCAACATCTCGGCCCAGTCTTGCGACTCCGTCCCGCCGGCTCCCGGATTGATCGTTACCATGGCGCTCCGGTGCGCGTCCTCCCCGCGGAGCATGTTCTTGAACTCGAGGTCGGCGATGGCCTTCTCGCCCGAGGCGAGTCCCGAGCCGAGCTCGGCCATGAGGTCGGCGTCTTCTTCCTCCTCGAGAAGCTCGACCATCTCGAGCAGATCATCGATGCTGGAGGACGCGTCGGACCAGGGACCGGTCCAGCTCTTCAGGCGGTTACTCTCGCCGATGACTTCCTTGGCCCGATCCTGGTCGTTCCAGAACTCGGGCGCGGCCATCTTCTCTTCGAGCTCGGCGATGCGGGTCAGCTTTTCGGGGATCTCAAAGATACCCCCGAAGCTCATCGAGCCGGCCTCTGAGCGCTTCCGCACGCTCCTTCTGTTTCGCGAGCTCCGCCATGTCTTCCTCCGCCCTTCACACGTCGCGAATTCGGCCGGCGGATGACTCCGCGCGGGGTTCGGGATCGCATCCCGGGATGGGCTGATTCTGGGTGGTCTTGGAACGCCCACAATAGATCACCTTCGAGGCGAAAAGTCGACCTCGCCGCAAGGCGCGAATCCGGCTCGGTGCGGGTTGAGCCGATTTGCCCCCCCGCTACGTGGAAGTGGACAAGAAAGCTGGTCAGAAACCCCCGGGTTCTCTACGTTTCTCGACCATCCAGCAGTCCGGCACGAACGGGGAGTGCGTGCAGGCCCAATGAAGAACATCATCAACGAGATTCACCGGCGCTCGTTATGGCAGGTGCTGGGCGTCTATCTCGCCGTGTCGTGGATCGTCCTCCAGGTCATCGACGTACTGGCCAACAACATCGGTCTGCCGGCCTGGGTCGCCCCCACGGCGCTGGCACTCCTGCTGGTCGGACTCCCCGTCGTCGTGGCGACAGCCTTCGTGCAGGAGGGGCTTGGGAATCGAGCCAAGGGGCCTGTCACCGCCGAGTCCGACCCTGTATCTGGAGCCGGTGCCGAGGGTGTCGAGGCGGAGGCGGCTGGCGCCGCGGCTCTGAAAGTGACGGGTAGCCAGCACCGGCTCTTCACGTGGCGCAACGCGCTGGTGGGTGGTGTCGCCGCGTTTGCGGTGCTCGGCGTCCTGACGGCGGGCTACCTGTTCATGCGAACGTCGGGGATCGGTCCAGCCGCGACGCTCGTGGCGCAGGGGGTGCTGGAGGAAGGGACCGACGTCGTCCTTGCCGAGTTCGACAGCGCCGATGCGGACCTCGC
>JAOTZH010000283.1 GCA_029861425.1 Gemmatimonadota bacterium | reverse complement strand
CAGCGTCGATGACAGTCAGCGCATCCTCTTCGGCGTCGAGGCGGTGCGTTTCGCGTCCATCCAGCCCGAAGCGGTCAACGATTCCATCGTCGATCTGAGGGTCACGATCACTCCGGCTACCACGCGAGCGGCACGCGGCGGGATCGGCTGGAGCACGGACCAGTGCGTCCGGGCAGAGGCCCGCCTGACGCATCGGAACCTCTTTGGCGGTGCGAAACGGTTCCAGATCACCGCGCGGTTGGACAACATCTTCGCGCAGCAGCTCGGCGGGGCGTTTCCCTGTAACGGAGTCGGCCAGGACCCAGACTTTCGCACCCTGAACTTTCTCCTTCGAGCGGAGCTGACCGATCCGGTCTTCTTCTCGGGGCGAAACGCCTTTCGCTCGAGCATTTACGCCCAACGCGAGACGTTCCCGGATGTCTTCATTCGACAGGAGGTCGGCGCCCAGTTCGGCGTGAGCCGGCTGCTGAAGCGCGGCATGTCGGCCACTCTGTCCTATCTGCCCGCGCTCACCGGGTTCGACGAGCAGTCGGCGGACATCTTCTTCTGCGTGACCTTCGGGTTCTGCACGCCTGAAGACATCGCGACCGTCACGGAGGCTCGTTGGCTCTCCCCGCTGGTCCTGAGCTGGTCCTACAACCGGACCAACCACCAGCTGCAGCCGACGAACGGTCACTACTTCACCGCGGACGTCGAAAGGGCCGCCGGGTGGACGGGCTCCGAGTACCGATACTGGCGGCTCAGTCTCCAGGCGGCCGATTTCGAGACCATCGAGCCGGGTCTCGTCTGGGGCGTGCGCGCACGCGGCGGATACGTGAAGCCCACCGGAGTGCGTGTCGCCGGGGGCGGGTCCGCGGTGAACGAAGAACTCCTCCACCCCTCGAAGCGGTTCTTCGCGGGGGGGTCCCAGAGCGTGCGTGGCTTCCGTCAGAACCTGCTCGGCCCGCGCGTCCTGGTGGCCGACCAGACGGCGGACTGCCTGGACGAGCCGCTGCAGGACTGTGTGGATCGACTCGCGGCCGAGGACCCCCGGCGCTTTGACGAGCGTCCGACGGGGGGAAACGCGAGTTTCGAATTCAGCATGGAGCTGCGTCAGAGGCTTTCGCGCGCATGGCTCCTGGTCCTCTTCGTGGACGCCGGCGGCATCTGGGAGGATCTGAACGAGATCAAGGCCCCGACCTGGACGCCCGGCGCGGGTCTTCGCCTGCTAACGCCCGTGGGGCCCCTTCGACTCGATATCGGGTACAACCCCAGTGGCCCGACGCCCCTGCCCGTCGTCGTATCTTTGGACGACGGCAGTCTCGTGGAGTTGGCCAACCCTGTTCTCTACGACCCGTTTACGTACGACAACCCCGGGGGTCTGAAACAGTTCTGGCGGCGCCTTCAGATCCACATCTCGATCGGGGAAGCTTTTTGAGCCCGCGCGACGCACAACCAGAGTCCGACCCCCCCGAGGGTGTCGAACGGCGTGATCCGAAGCGGAGACGCCGGTCGCGTCTGCTCGGTCGCGTGCTCGGACTGGTGAGCCTGGCGGTCGCGTTTTCGCTGTTCCAGTTCACGCAGACCTCTACCGGCCGGAACGCCGCGATCGTGCTCCTCCAGGGGGCGCTCGAGAACGCGGTCGATGGCACGGTCCGCATCGGCCCGGTCCTCGGCGGAAATCTCATCACGCGAGCCGTGGTCAGCAGTTTCGAGATCGCCGATGCCGGCGGCAGGACCTTCGTCTCCATGGACTCGGTCACGATCGAGTACGATCCGCTGCTTCTTCTTCGTCGACAGGTGCGGATACGGCGCCTGGAAGCGGCTTTCGCCGAGATCCGGCTCGCCGTCGATGCCACCGGTCAGTGGAACTTCGAGCGAATCTTCGGCGGGGACGACTTCCTCGTGCTTCCGCCCGCCTCCGGAGCCGAGGACCCCGTGGCGGATTCCGCGCGCCTCTCGGATACGGTGTCGGTCTCCGGGGACGAGCCGGATCCGGGCAATCCGCTGCGACTCATCATCACGGACGCCGTCCTCCGGGACGGCGTGCTGGAGATCCGAACGCCGTGGACGGAAGGTCTCGAAGGTCGCGAGCGGGACCGGGCGTTCGCCGAGGCACGGTCGGAAGGGTCGATCTGGTATGCGGAGGAGACCGCGACGGGCGAGTTCGAGCGCGTCTATCGGGTCGAGGGGATGTCCGGGAGCTTCTCTGAGCTCAGGTTGATCGACCCGCCACGCCCCCTGGATCTGCGGCTCGAGAACGTGGCCGGCCGTGTCCGGATGGTGTCGCTCCCGCTGGACGTCCGGTCGTTCTCGGGCGCGGTGACTTTCGGCGACACGGTTCGCGTCGGCATCGACCGCTTCGAGACGGACGAATCCGATCTGTCAGGTACGGGGATTCTCGTGCCCGATTCAATCCTCGGATTCGACTTCGACCTCGAGGCCGAGCGCATGGGGTTTGCGGACCTGGCCTGGCTTCCCCTTCCGCTCCCGCGGACCGGCGGCGGCCCGATGAACATCGGGCTGATCTCGCGGGGCGAGACCCCGATCGTCACGGTCTCTGGCGCCCGTGTACGATCGGAGGACACGGAGATCCGCGGAGGCTTCAGATTCGCGGTCGAACGGGCGCCGAGGTTCGAGTCGCTCGACGCCACATTCGAGCCGTTGCGTCTCTCGTGGCTGGACGAGGTGCTCGGTCGCGAGCCCACGATCGACGGTACCGCGGTCGGGACCCTGACCGGAGCGGGCAGAATCGACGCGCTCGACATCGACGCCGAGCTC
>JAOTZH010000137.1 GCA_029861425.1 Gemmatimonadota bacterium | reverse complement strand
ACGAAGCTTCGCGAGAGGATCGGAGAGTCCCTGGGGTCCATCCGTGAGGGAGAGCCGCTCGCGCGCGTGACGACCGCGAATCTCGAAGCTCTCGAGCTGTACTCTCGTGGCTATCGCGAGCCGAGAAGCCGGGATGCCCTGCCCTACTACGAACAGGCCGTGGCGCTCGATTCCGGCTTCGCGATGGCGTGGAACAGCATCGCCGTGGTGCTTCGGAATCAAATGTCGGAGCGAGCTCGCGCGCTCGAGGCGCGCACGAAGGCCTTTGCGGCCCGCGATCGTCTCACGGGACGCGAGAGACATCTGACCTCCGCCATGTACTACATGGACGTGGAGGACGATCTCCAGCGGGCCGCGGCGGAGTATGAAGCGATGCTCGAGCTCGACCCGAACGACCCGACCGCGATGAACAACGTGGGGCTGATCTACGGCGAGCTCGGCGACAACGAGAGTGCCGAAAGATACTACCGCGACTTCATCGCTCTGAATCCGGACGAGTTCGCGCCCGGGTATTGGAACCTGGTCCAGACGCAGATTCAGCTCGGCAAGTGGGATGACGCGTGGATGACGATCGATACGGTCACCGCGCGCTTCGCCGATCCTGACGACCCGTCGGACGACCCCGCGACGTATCTCCGTACGCTCGTCGCGGCCAACCAGGGGGATCTCGACGGCGCCATCGGCATTCTGACGGACATGATCGAGCAGGTGCCGCGGGGCGCCGGGGCACGTCTTTGGGGCGACCTGGGTGCCATGTACGGCGCACGGGGGCGCCTCTCGGACGCGCGAGACGCGATGAGCACCGCATCCGGGATCACGCGGAATCGCCTGCCCTCGGAGTATTGGGAGGATGCGATCCAGCGGGCCTGGCTGGAACTCCTGGCGACCGGGCAGCAAGCCCCGACGATCGCCGTTCTCGATGAGGCGGAGTCGACCGTTGCCTTCCTCTCGCTGGAGGTCCTCGATCGACCGTATGGGCCGCTCGCCGAGCTCCTGGCTCGTGCCGGCCAGGTGGACAGGGCGCGAGACCTTTTGGCCGAGGCCGATTCGCTCATCGCGCCGGAACACAAATCGATTTCCTTCATCAAACGGGAGATGTTGCGGGCCGAGGGAGAGGTCGCACTCGCCGAGGGGCGATTCGACGAGGCCATCTCGGCGTTTCGTCGATCCGACCGGGGCGAGTGCCGGATTTGTGCTCTGAGGGGCCTTGCGGCGGCGTACGAAGCGACCGGACAGGCGGACTCGGCGATCGCTGTCTACACTCGTTACGTGGATACCCCTTTCCCGGATCGATACGCGTCCTACTCCTACGCCCTCGGCCCTGCCCTCGCGCCAACGCTCGAGCGGCTCGGGCAAATGCATGACGAGAGGGGCGACCGCCAGGAGGCCGCGACGTATTTTGCGCGGTTCGTCGAGATATGGGCCGACTCCGACTCAGAGCTTCAGCCACGGGTCAACGCCGCACAGGGTCGCCTCGAGGAGATCCTGAGGGAAATCGGTTGATGAAGAAGCTCATCAACGAAGTCCACCGACGGTCGCTCTGGCAGGTGCTCGGCATCTATCTGGGCGCGTCGTGGATCGCGCTCCAGGTCGTGAACGAGATCGGGGACGCCGTCGGGCTACCGGAGTGGGTCTCGCCTGGAGCCCTGGTCCTGCTGGTACTGGGAGCACCGGTCGTCCTCGGCACGGCGTTCATCAACCAGGGGTTGAAGACGCGAGAGCCGGAGGCGGAGCCGCAGTCGCTCGCCGATGCGGGAGAGGTCCCTCCTCCACGGCCACCCGAGAAGACCGGGGCAGAGAAGCTGTTCACGTGGAAGCGAGCCATGCTCGGCGGCGCGGCAGCATTCGCGCTCCTCCTCGTCGGCGCGGGGATTTGGATGGCCATGCGGGTCACCGGAGTGGGTCCGGCCGGTACGCTGGTCGCCAAGGGCCTCCTGGAGGAGCACGACCGGATCGTGCTCGCCGACTTCGGCGGTGGTACGTCGGATGAAGCTCTGGCGAATACGGTGACCGAGGCGGTCCGGGTGGACCTCGCTCGTTCACAGGTCGTCCGGCTCGCCGATCCCGAGATGGTCTCGGGTGCGCTCCGGCGGATGGGTCGGGCGGATGCAGAGCGTCTCGACGAGGACCTCGCGCGGGAGCTCGCCCAGCGTGAGGGGCTCAAGGCCGTACTGACGGGTGACGTGGCGCCCGCCGGATCGGGCTACGTCCTCACCGCCAGTCTCATCGCTCCTGCCACGGGAGAGATCCTCACCTCCGAGCGCGCGACCGCTCGCAGCGAAGAGGACGTGATCGACGCGATCGACGAGCTGTCCAAAGCCGTCCGGGAGCGGATCGGCGAGTCGCTGCGGACGATCCGGGCCGAGGAAGGCCTCGCCCAGGTCACTACGTCCGACCTCGAAGCCCTCCGACTCTACACCGAGGGCGCACAACTGGTCGAGGGCGATGACTACCAGCGCGGACTCGACATGCTCGAGGAGGCGATCGCCCGGGACAGCGCGTTCGCGATGGCGCACCGAAAGCTCGGAGTCGAGCTGAGCAATCGGTTCGAGAACCGCAGTCGCGAGCTCGCGGCCATCGAGGCGGCCTATCGCCATCGGGACCGTCTCTCTCCCAGAGAGCGGTATCTGGCGGAGGCCGCGTACCACGGGCGTCAGGGCGATACGCAGCGCCAGATCGACGCCTACCAGAACATGCTCGACATCGACCCCGAGGATCCGTGGGCGCTGAACAATCTGGGGGGCATCTACGGCAACCTCGGGGACTACGCGACCGCCGAGCCCTACATGGAGCGTGCGGTGCAAGCGGACTCGCTTTCGAGCGCGTTGTCCATCAACAACGTCATTCTCGTCGAGGTTGGTCAGGGCAAGTATGAGGAGGCCGAGGAGACCCTCGCCACGGCGCAGCGACGGTTCCCGGACGAGGGTCGCATCCGCGTGAGCTGGGCACTCCTCCCGTCGGCGAAGCTCCAGTACGACTCGGCCGTCAGCAGGACGGCGACGTTGCTAGAAGATGCGAGCACCCCCTTCCAGCGTAGCCAGGCGGCGGACATCTACAGCGCAACGGTGGCGGCGCGCGGCGAGCTCGAAGAGTCCGAACGCATCCTGGCGAACGCCGAGCAGGTCGACGTCGACCGTGGCCTGACGGCTGAGGCCTTCGAGAAGTCGCTCGCGATGGTCTGGAGCGACATTCAGGTGCTCGAGGACCTCGAGTCGGCGCAGCGGCGCTTCGAGGCGGCGCTGGCCAAGTATCCTCTCGACGAGATGAATCCGGTCGATCTCCCGTGGGTGCAGTTGGCTCGGCTGAGTGCCCTGGCGGGCGACATCGACCGATCGAGCGAGTTGAGCGCGCAGTACCTCGAGGAGATCCCGGAAGAGTCTCGCGGGCTCGGCCCCCTGTTCATGCAGCTCGCCGAGGCCGACCGAAGCCTGCGCGGCGGCGATCCGGATACCGCGATCGACCTCTATCGACGGGTCGAGGATCGGTGTCGCCGTTGCGGCCTCTACTGGATCGCGCAAGCGCATCTCGCCGCCGAACGCCCCGACTCGGCGATCGCGACCTATACCCGGCTGGTCGATGACAACAACCTCTACCGCGTGTACGACGACGCTGGTGAGCTCGGCCCATCCTACGAACGACTGGCCCAACTTCATGACCAGCGCGGGGAGCTGGAGTTGGCGGCGAGGTACTATGCGGCCCTCGTGGAGCTGTGGGCGGACGCTGACGAGATCCTGCAACCGAGGGTACAGGCAGCGGACGACCGGCTTCAGGAGATCCTGAGGGAGATCGGGTGATGAAGAACCTCATCCACGAGATCCACCGGCGATCGCTGTGGCAGGTGCTCGGCATCTATCTGGCCGGATCCTGGATCGCCCTCCAGGTCGTCGAGACCCTATCCGAGAGCATGACGCTCCCGGAGTGGGTTCAGGGCTTCTCAGTGATCCTCCTCGTGCTGGGACTCCCGGTCGTTCTCGCGACGGCGTTCGTCCAGGAGGGGGTCGGTCGGAGGACGGCGGCCGATCCTGGCGCTGACGACGATGGCCCGGTCGATGACGCGGCGCACGAGCCGCCCGCGGCCTCGGATCCAGAGTCCGCCGGGGTGACGAGCAGCGCTGTGCCGGTCGCCGGTCGAGGCCCGGCGCACGGACTGTTCACGTGGCGCCGGGCCGTCGCCGGAGGAGTCGTGGCATTCGCTCTTCTCGGTGTCGCCCTCGTCGGCTGGGTCGTCATGCGGTCCCTCGGAGTGGGCCCGGCGGGCACCCTGGTGGCGAAGGGCATTCTCGAGGACCAGGCGACCCTGCTCCTCACAGATTTCCTGGCTGACGACGAGTCACTGTCGCGCGCGGCAACCGAGGCGATTCGCGTCGACCTGAACCAGTCCAACGTCGTCGACGTAGCGGACCCGGGGTTCGTCCTCGCCGCGCTGGACCGTATGGAGAGATCCCTGGAGGAGGGACTCGACGTCGCTACCGGACGCGACCTCGCGCGGCGCGAGGGGATGCCCGCTCTGATCTCGGGCGAAATCACTGCGGTCGGGGCGGGCTACGTGCTGACTGCGCAAATCCTCACGGCCGAGAGCGGTGAGGTTCTGGTCGCTGATCGGGTGACGGCGGAAGACGATTCCGAGTTGATCGGCGCGATTGATCAATTATCGAAGAAGCTCCGTGAGCGCATCGGGGAGTCGCTGGGCGACCTCGCGGCGACGCCGGCGCTGGAAAGCGTCACGACGGCGGATCTCGAGGCGCTGCGGCTGTATTCGCGGGCGGTCGGCCTTTCCGACGCCGGCGAGCAGCGGCAAGCAGCAGATCTTCTCGAAGAGGCCGTGGTGATCGATTCGAGCTTCGCGATGGCGTGGCGGAAGTTGGGGGCGATCTACACTTCGGGCGGCGGTGCCCTCGGACAGCAGTCCCGAGGCGTGGACGCGTACGCGAAGGCCTACGAGTTCCGTGACCGTCTGACCGAGCGCGAGCGCCTCCTGACCATGGCTGGCTACTACCGCGACGTCGAGCAGGACGCCCGCCGGTCGGCGGACGTCTACGAGGAGATGCTCGAGAACGATCCCGACGACACCTGGGCCCTCAATAATCTGGGCATCATCATGGGGTCCGACCTCGGGGACGACGACCGTGCCAAGGAGCTCTTGAGACGGGCTGTGGAGCTCGAGCCGGAGACCTCTAACGGATACTGGAACCTGTCGGTCGCGGAGGGCCGCACCGGTGACTTCGAGACGGCCGGGGAAACGCTGGATGGGTGGAAGGAGAACCTGCCGGGCGACGCGACGCCGTATCTGTTCCACGCGGGCCTCGCGGGCTCGACCCGTCGATACGAGGAAGCCGACAGCCTGGCGCGGCTCGCCCGCACGATTCGTCCGGGGAACACCCTGGATGAGTCGTTCGCTCTAGGGAACCTGACCGTCACCGCGCTGACGCGCGGACACGTCGCCGATGGGTATCGCCTCTCGCGGGAGGCCGAAGAGTTCAGCGCGCAGCTGGGAGTAGGCCGGGCGCTGGGGATTGCCCTGGGCCGAGCGGAGTTCGAGCTCGATACGAGGTCCGATCCTGTAGCCGCGGCCCGAGCGTTGGAGGAGGCGCTCGCGCGGTACCCGCTGGATGACATGGGCCCCCTCGATCCGCCGTGGGACCGTCTCGTCGTATTGGCGGCGCGGCTGGGTGGCGCCGCCAGAGGGCAGGAGGTACTGACTATGTGGGAGACGGCGGACCCCAACGCCTCCGCGCAGCCTGCACACGATGTCGCGCGGGCATGGATCGACATCGCCGATGGCGACGCTGCTTCGGCCCTCCAGAGGCTCGATGGTGTGCGGGACCCGGAATGCCTGGACTGCGCACCGTTCGCGCGGGTGTCCGCGGCACGCGTGCTCGATGACGCCGACTCGGTCATCGTCTACGGCGAGGCCTACGTCGATCGCCCCGGCATGTTCAGGGTGTTCAGCGACGCATCGACGCTCGGACCGGCGATGGAAGAACTCGCTCAGCGACACGATGAGCTGGGAGACCTCCTGAACGCGGCCAGGCACTACGCGGCGTTCGTCGAGCTCTGGGCGGACGCGGACGAAGAGCTACAGCCTCGGGTGCGTGCTGCGCAGGCGCGGCTCGAGCGGATCCTGAGAGAGATCGGATAGGGGTGGGGCGGTCCGGGGGACGAGTACGACGAAAGTGATGTGACCCCATGGCGCTCAAAAAGCTGATCGAAGAGCTGCACCGGAGATCACTCTGGCAGGTGGTGGTCGCCTACCTGGTCTTCACGTGGCTCCTCTTCGAGACGTTCGAGATGCTGACGACGACCGTCGGCCTGCCCACGTGGGTCGAGCCGACAGCGGCCGTCCTCCTCATCGTCCTCTTCCCCGCTCTCCTGGCCACCGCGTCCATCCAGAAGGGTCCGAGGGCCGCGTGGCCACGACTGACTTCGGAGCCGAAGGCCGACCGCGCCCCGGTAGGAGGTCCTGCGCCGGACGACAGGGCCGGGGCCTTCCCTGCCGTGCCGGTAGAGGAAGAGGACACGGAGAGGACGGGACGGCGGCGCTGGGCGATGGGGCGTCTCTTCACCTGGCGTAACACCCTGGCCGGAGGCGTGGGCGCTTTCGTGATCCTCGCCCTCGTTACCACGGTGTACATGATGTTGCGAACCGCGGGGATTGGGCCCGCGGCTACGCTCGTTGCCCAGGGCACGCTGGACGACCGGGAGCGGCTGATCCTGGCGGACTTCGCCAGCCGGCCGGAGCTGGACGATCTCGCCATGGCGATCACCGAGGGCATGAGGCTCGATCTCGCCCAGTCGCCGACTGTCCGGATACACTCGCCTCGCGCGGTGGCGGCCGCCCTCGCGCGGATGGAGCTCGAGCCCGATGCGGCACTCACCTCGGACCTGGCCCGGGAAGTCGCCGTGCGCGAAGACGTCCGCGGCGTGGTGGCCGGGGAGGTCAGCCAGGTCGGGTCCGGGTACGTCATCCGGGCGGAGGTCTTGAGCGCGGGCGACGGGGCCGTGCTGATTTCGCAGCGGGCCACGGCCCGGAACGAGGACGGGCTTGTCGATGCGGTCGACGAGCTCTCGAAGAAGGTCCGCGAACGGTTCGGCGAACCGCTGGGCTCGATCGGTCGGTCCGAGCCCCTCGAACGAGTGACCACGGGCGATCTCGGGGCGCTACGTCTCTACTCGAGCGCGATCCGGGCGATCGATGTCGAGGGCGCCGACGATCGCGGCCAGGTTCTGCTCGAGGAGGCGCTCGCGCGCGACTCGACCTTCGCCATGGCCTGGAGAAAGCTCGGGATCGTCCTCAGCAATCGGGGCGAAGAGCGGCGGCGGGTCTATCACGCGCTGGAACAGGCCTTCAACTACCGTGACCGCCTGACCGCTCGTGAGCGGGATCTGGCCGCCGCGGCCTACTACGCGAACGCGACGGGCGAGACGGAGCTGGCGGCCGAGGCGTATCTATCGCTCCTCGACCGCGAGCCGGACGAGGGGACCGCCCTCAACAATCTTGGCGTGCTGAACCTGGAACTGCGGAATGAGGCAGGGGCGATTCCACTCTTCCTGCGCGCGCTCCAGACGGACTCGACCGCCTCGATTCCGTTCATGAACCTGATCTGGGCCTACGGCAATCAGGGCGACTTCTCTACGGCGGTCGAGCACATCGACTCCTACCCGTGGTTGATAGACGACCCGACGGCGCGCGAGCACGAAGCTCAACTGTGGGCGGCGGAGGGAGAGTTCGAGGAGGCCCGGACGCGTCTCCAGGGTCTTCGCGCCATCCAGTCGGCCAGCCCCTACTGGCGTACGCAGACGAGCGACGAGCTCGCCGGGGTCGCCGCAACTCAAGGGCAGCTCGGTGAGGCGGAGGAACACTACCGGGACGCGATGGCCTCTCTGGTCGAGCGCGGCCTCCCCAGCGCGGCAATCGTGGAGGCGACCCGGCTCGCCCGCATGTATCTCCACGTGACGGACGATGGTCCGGGCGCCCTGGCCACCATCGACTTCGCCCTGCGGTCGCACCCGCTCGAGGACATGGATCCGCTGGATCGCCCGTACCTCGATCTGGCCGAGGTATACGCGGCGGCGGGCCGCGCGACCCGGGCCCAGCAGTTCCTCGACGAGTTCGTGGAGACGGTGCCGGTAGACATCCACTCGTCCGAACAGCGGACTCAGTTCGATCGCGTGGCCGGGGCCATCGCGCTAGCGGCGGGCCGCGCCGAGGAGGCGATCGACGTGACGAGGCGCTCGGATCGTTTCACGTGCAAGCTGTGCGCTCTCCCCCAGCTCGCGCGGGCATACGAGGCGGCGGGTCATCGCGACTCCGCGATCGCGGCCTACGCCCGGTACGTCGAGACGTCGTACGTCTTCCGCACCAGGGACACGGATCCCTGGTACCTGGGAGCGATCCACGAGCGGCTCGGCGAGCTCTACGAGGCCACCGGGCAGCGGGCGAAGGCGGTGGAGCATTACACTCGTCTCGTGCGTCTGTGGGAAGACGCGGATGACCGGCTGCAACCGCGCGTCGAGAGAGCGCGGGCGCGTGCACAGGAGCTGGCCGGCTCGGAATAGTCGCCGCCGGTGGTCGTCGTCGCGGGACGCCCGCCTAGGGCTTCTTCCCTGGCCGGGTTCCGCCGGAGACCAGCGCGAAGTCGACCTTCCGCTCTGCGCGGTCGACCCGCACCACCTGCACCTCGACCTCGTCTCCCAGCCTGAACGTCCTTCGCGTGCGCCGTCCGACCAGGGCGTGTTTCAACTGGTCGACGCGGTAGTAGTCGTCTCCGAGCTCGCTCACGTGGACGAGGCCATCGATGTCGTAATCCACGAGCGTGACGAAGAAGCCGAAGCCGGCGACGCCGCTGACCGTCGCCGCGAAGTGGTCTCCGAGGTGCTTCTCCATGAACTCGACCTTCTTCAGGTCCACGGAGTCGCGCTCGGCTTCGTTCGCGAGGCGTTCCCGAGCGGACGCCTGTTTCGCGGTCCCCGAGAGCCAATCCCGATCGAGACGGCGGGCGGAGGCCGGGTCGTCGAACCAGGCGCCGAGCTGTCTGTGGACCACGAGATCGGGATAGCGCCGGATCGGCGAAGTGAAGTGCAGGTAGGACGACGACGCCAGGCCGAAATGCCCGTTGTTGGAAGGCGAGTACTCCGCGCGGGCCAGGCTCCGGAGCACCGCGATCGCCACGAGCGGCTCCTCGGGGCGTCCCTTCACCGCCTCCAGAAGACGCTGGTAGTCCCGTGGACGCGCCCCCTTCGCGGGGAACGAGAGGCCGAACTCGACGGCCAGCGCGCGGATGTCCTCGAGCTTCTCGGCCGGAGGCTCGTCGTGGATCCGGTAGAGGGCTGGCACCGCCTCCTCGATCGTCCACCTGGCGACGGCCTCGTTGGCCGCGATCATCCAGTCTTCGATGAGCCGATGCGCCTCGAGTCGCTCCTGACGCCGCACGTCGACGGGGGCCCCCTCCTCGTCCAGGATGACTCGCGACTCGGGAAGATCGAAGTCGAGGCTGCCTCGCTCCGTTCGGCCCTTCCGAAAAGCGATGCTGTACTTGAGCAGGTCCCTGAGGTCCTGACGAAGATCGGGGTCGGAGCCGACCGCCGAGTCGTCCCCGCCTTCCAGGATCGTCTGGGCCTGCTGGTAGGACAGCTTGTGCGCGCTACGGATCACTCCCTTGGTGAAGCGGGCCTTCTCGAGTTCGCCCTCGGCCGTGAGGTCCAGGACCGCCGAGAGGACCAGCCGGTCCTCTCCCGGCACCAGCGAGCAGAGATCGCTCGACAGCTCGTGTGGCAGCATGGGGATGACGCGATCGACCAGGTATACGCTCGTTCCGCGCTCCCAGGCCTCGTCGTCCAGCAGGCCACCGGGTCGCACATAATGCGACACGTCCGCGATGTGGACGCCGACGCTCACCGATCCATCGTCGTGCCGCTCGATCGATAGCGCGTCGTCGTGATCGCGGGCGTCTGCGGGGTCGATCGTGACCACCCGGAGTCCCCGAAAATCCTCACGGTCCGCCGTGTCGGCCTCGGAGATGCCGCGTGAGGCAATCGATCGAGCCTCCGCGAGGATCTCGTCCGGGAACTCTTCGGGAAGCCCGTATCCGATCTGAATCGCCAGGACGTCGGATCCGGGGGCCCCTGGACGACCGATCACACGCACGACCCGACCCACCGGGGTCGGCTCCTGGTCGCCCCAGGACGTCACTTCGACGACGACCAGATCACCGTCGGTCGCATCACCCAGGTCGGGACCAGGGACGTAGAGCTCGAGCCCGAGCCGCGGCTCCGAGACATCGAGCCAGCCATATCCGTCCTTCACGTGGACGACGCCGACCAGCCTCTTGAACGCGCGCTCCAGCACCTCGATGATCCGCCCGCGGGGACCCTTCGCCGCTCGCTCTTCCACACGGACGGTCACCCGGTCGCCGTTCACCGCCCCGCCCAGATCGCGACGCCGCACGAAGACGT
>JAOTZH010000282.1 GCA_029861425.1 Gemmatimonadota bacterium | reverse complement strand
CTGGTCCCCTCTGGCGTCACCAGAGCAGGGATCTGTCCCCGGTGCGTCTCCTCGGCACGCCCCAGATACGCGGGGTACTGGACGTGGATCTGAAGATCCTGAACCAGCAGGGGCTCCGCCGGGCGAACGACGAGCGTATCGCTCGGCGCCCCGTGCTCGTCCTCCACCCAGATACGCGTCGGCGAGATGATCGGCCCGACCGATTCGACCGCGTGCCCGGAAGAGTCCATCGCCACGAGCGAGCGCACCGACACCTCGCCCGCGGGGCGGGACACGAGCTCCACGGCGGCACGCCCCAGGGCTTCGATGGAGACGCGCGTGAACTCACCCCGCAGCACCCGGCCATCGACGGACAACGCCAGGGGGGGCAGTGGTGAGGGGAACGCGGTCCGCCACGGAGCGCTGATTGCCAGCGCCGCTGAGAGGGTCGGACCTGGTCGCACCAACGCGGACCCCGCGAGCGCGAGCGCCGCCATTCCCGACGCCGCGAGTCCGAGCCTCAACCGGCGGGACCATTTGCCGCCACTTCGCGGGAGGAGCCCATCCGGGGGCACGTCCTCGAGGATGCGCGCGACTCGGACGCGGTGAAGCTCGACCAGCTCCTTAGAGCGTCCGGCCACCGGCTCGGCCAACTCGAAGGCACCTCTGACGTCGCCCTCTCCCAGTCCGGCTGCCGCGTCTGCCTCATCAGCAAGGACCTCTGGTGCAAGGCGAGGCGCAATCCGGCGTGTCCAGACCGCCATCGCGGCGAGAGCGAGGAGCACCACGAGACCCACGATGAGGGGGACCGGCGATCCCCGACCCTCCCTAAGCGATTCCGGGATGAGGGACAGCACGAACACGGCGGCGAGCACAAGGGTGACGCCGGTAGCCGCCGCCGTCGCGCGCATTCTCCCTCGCACGCGGCCACAGGCCCGCCGAAAACGCAGCAGTCCCCGCTGGTCAGTCATGTCCGTCCACGTTGCTCGGGCCGAGACTCATCCTGTATGCCTCGTTTCGAGTCAGTCCGAACCGCTCCCTCAAGGCTGCCGCGATCGCGCGCTGCCCTTCACCCGCGTCCCTCATCTCCAGTGCCACAGCCAGCACGTCCGCCGCGTCGAACTCAGGGGCGGGCTCCGGGCCGCATCCCTCCATCACGACGGTCACCTCGCCTTTGACCGTTTCGTCACGGTACACCGTTGCCAGCTCCGTGGCCGTGCCCGAGCGGATCTCCTCGTGCAACTTCGTGAGCTCGCGACACACGACGACGTGCCGTTCGCCCAGCCCACGTTCGCTCAGGGCAGCCAACAGGTCTCCGAGCCTCCCGGGGGCTTCGAACATGACCACTGTTACAGGGCTCCGCTCGACCTCGTCGAACCACTCCGAGCGCGCCTTTCCCTTGCGAGGAGCGAATCCGGCGAACAGGAACCGGTCCGCGGGAAGACCGGATACCGAAAGTGCCGTCGGCACGGCCGATGGCCCGGGAACCGGCATCACCGGAAAACCGGCCGTACGCACCGCAGCGACCGACCGGCGTCCCGGGTCCGAGACCCCGGGGGTCCCCGCATCGCTTACCAACGCGATGCTCTGTCCCGCGGACAGGCAGTCGAGTATCTCCCGCGTGCGCGCCTCCTCGTTGTGAGCATGCAGGGAACGGAGCTTCACCGACGAGCCGATCCGTCCCAGCAGGCGCCCGGTACGCCGGGTGTCCTCCGCGAAACACACGGCTACGTCAGTAAGGGTCCGGCGTACCCGGTCGCTCATGTCGTCCAGATTCCCGATCGGAGTGCCCACGACATAGAGCGTCCCGGATGCCTTCACACCGTCCTCACTGGCCCACCGCGCATGAAACGCCGACGCCTCCCGAACCCGAGGGCCGGGAGGCGGAGATCGAGCGTGTACCCACGGCACTCGCCCGCATCGATGCGGTCAACGTCAGGCGTGCTGGTCGATCTTCTGCTCCAGAACCGATTTCGGCTGCGCACCGATGACTGTGTCGACGAGCTCTCCGTCCTTGAAGAAGAGAATACTCGGAATCGACCGGACGTTGAAGCGGAACGCCGTGTCCGGGTTCGCGTCCACGTCCATCTTTCCGACCTTTACGCGATCGGACTGTTCGTGCGCCAGTTCGTCCACGATGGGACCGACCAGCCGGCAGGGGCCGCACCACTCGGCCCAGAAGTCGACCATCGCGAGTCCGTCGGAGGACTCGATCTCGTCGCTGAAATTCTCGTCCGTGATCTCGACGAGGGATCCTCCCTGATCTTCGTTCATCTTCGTTTTCTCCCCTTCCCGACTCTTTCCCCGGATCGCCACGCGAATCGGGTGGCTGACGGATCATTGCACAAATACGTTGCGGGCTCCCTGACACCGGTTGGATCATCGGCTCGGACCCCGCCATCACGTTATGACTGACAACACTGAAGTACCGCTGGCGGTGCCCATAATCGACCACGTCGGAATCGCGGTCAACTCGCTCGAAACCGCCATCCCGCGGTGGACCGCCCTGCTCGGCATGCCCGTCTCCGGCGAGGAGGTCGTACCCGGCGAATCCGTACGCGTGGCGTTCTTCGGAAGTGGCGCGGGACGGGTCGAGCTTCTCGAACCGACAGGACCCGATTCGGCGATCGCGCGCCATCTCGTTCGGCGCGGCGAGGGGGTGCACCACGTCTGCGTCAGGGTTGCAGATCTCGACCACTCCCTGGCCGATCTCGCCGCCGCCGGGGTCGAGCCGATTCCGCCGGCGATCCGGATTGGCGCCGAGGGAGCCCGGGTGTCCTTCCTCCACCCGCGCTCGATGGGCGGCGTCCTC
>JAOTZH010000281.1 GCA_029861425.1 Gemmatimonadota bacterium | reverse complement strand
TGGCTCTGGTCACGCCCCGATCGGGGCGAACGTGTTCGTCATGCGCCGGGTCGCGCCCGACGTGCCCATGGGAGCCATCTTCCGCGGGGTGTTCCCGTTCGTGCTCGGGGTACTCGCCGTCCTGGCGCTGTTGACCGCGGTCCCCGAACTCGCGACCTGGCTGCCTGACCAGATGTAGTCCGGCACGGAACTCGCCCCCTCCATCGTGAGCCATGCGCGACAGGAGGTGAAAACCGATGCGCTACCAACAACTTGCCGGTGCGGTGGTCCTCGCCGGGTTCATCGGATGCAGTGGCGTTTCGCAGATCGAGACGCTCCCCGCGCCATCAGGGAGTGTCGGAACGCGTGGAACCGTGGTCACGAATGACGGCGCGGTCCTGACGACAGGCGAGCGGAGCACCGCGGCTACTCTGGGGATTCCCCCGGGGCATCTGCCCGAAGCGGGCGAGTGCCGCGTTTGGGAACCGGGCCGGCCTCCTGGACAGCAACGGGGACTTCCACAGGGCGCGTGTGAGCTCGTCGAACGCCGCGTCCAGCCACACCAGTGGCTCGTGTATCGGCCCGGCACCGATCGGAAGATCGTCGAAGTGCGGTCCTACGATTCGCTCCCCGGCGGCGGAGTCGCGGTGCGACTGATCCAGGTCTTCGACATCGCGAGCGGGGTGTTGGTAAGCGAACGGGACGAGCGATAGCCCCAGGGGCGACTAGTAGGCGACCGCCGCGCTGTTGTTGCGGTTGTGCGAGGCCGCCCTCAACTCCCCGGTCGCCGGATCGCGAGTGATCGCCACCCAGAGGCCCTCACCCCCGAATCTGGCTCGCTCGGGATAGAGCTCCTCGTAGGCGTACCCGACTCCGTCGAGCACGTCCTGTGAGAACCGTCCGCCGGGGACCCTGAACGTCAGCTGGAAAGTCGAAGGGTCCGTTAGGGGGAGGAAGAAGTCGGGCGCGTCGATGGCTTCGTCGACGGTCATCCCGTGGTGCATGACGTTCAGCAGCCCCTGAAACGTCCGGTGGTGGAGCCCGGACCCCATCGAGGCGAACCCCATCCAGGGCTCCCCGTCGCGGAATAGAATGCCCGTCTCGGTCGGAGAGATCAGACGGCCGCCGGGTTCGGTCGCAGCGACCTGGGTTTGCTGGAACGACGCTGGGTCCCCGATCGTGATTCCGTCCACGACGATCGCCGTCTTGCCCCAGATCACCGCGTTGATGCTGTGCGTGATCGCGGCGATGTTTCCGTCCGCGTCGATCACCACCACGTCATCGGAGTGCCTCGGGGCGGGCGTTGCCCAGTTGCCGAGCTTCGTCCCCGCCTCCATCCGGGCCCAGAGCTCGTCTGCGTGTGCCTGGGTCACGCGGGATTCGGGAGAGAAATCGACCCCGGCGTACATGGTCTCGAGCATCTGCCTCGGCAGGAAGTCGATCACGTACATGTAGGTGATGTCGAGGGCCTTCCGGAGCGACTCGGACGACTCGGACCAGTGCGGCTCGCCGGCGAGCCCGGAGGCGAGCGCGAGACGGTAGGCCTCGACCATCGCCACCCCACCGCTGTTGGGCGGTGGATTCGTGTGGAGAGCGTAGCCGTCGAACTCGGCGACGAGCGGTTCGTCCCAGATCACCTCGTAGGCCGCGAGGTCCGCGACCGTCATCTTCCCGCCCTCGGCCTGGATCGCCTCTATCGCCCGCTCCGCCCACGGTCCGCCGTACATGTGATCCGTGCCTTCTTCCGCGACGCTCCGCAGGGTCCGCGCGAGCGCGGGCTGCCGAAAGAGATCGCCCTCGACGTACGGGGAGCCGTCCGGCTTCAGCAACGTCGCTGCCGTCTCCGGAAGCCGCGCGAGGTCCGCCGACCGCATGTCCCAGTAACCGGCGACTTTCCTGGAGATCGGCATCCCTTCCTCCGCGACATAGATCGCCGGCTTGAAGATCTCGGCGAACGGGAGACGACCGAAGCGGTCGTGGGCCGCCCCGACGCCCTTCATGAACCCACCGACCAATGCCGATCGACCGCTCACGTCGGTCCCGAACATCCCGTCCGCCGATGACATGTCGATGCCCCCGGGGATCGACGAGGGATCGTCCTCGCCAAGAACGGTATTCCATTCCGCGTTCATCGTATGAACGCGTCCCGAGGAAGCGTCGTAGTAGACCAGGGACATGATGCCGAAGTAGCTGATGGGGGCCCCGGCCGTGAGCGCGACCTGTGTGACGGCGGTCGTCATCGCCGCGTCGATCGCATTACCGCCCTGCTTGAGCGCCTCGAGCCCCGCCCGTGCGGCCAGCCCGTTGTACGCGACGGTCACCGCGCCCTGGGCACCGGTGGCGACACCCGCTTCCGTGCGGTCGACAAGCTGTGCGGCCATGAACCGGTCGTAGTCGTCCTGCCAGGCGGTCGGCGACAGATCGACTTCCCCGGGCGGGCGCTGCCCCTCTTCGCCGGCCTCCGCGGGCGAGCAGGAGGCGACGATCAACGCCAGAAGGATGGGCCTCAGCTTCATCGCGATCCCCTGTCTTTCCATCGAGTCGGCCGGCATGCCGCGGAGGTCGAAAACGGGGCCGCCGCGGAGGTCGAAAACGGGGCCGCCCCGGCGGCGCGCGCAAGAGCGGCGGCGACATGCCGAACGGTGGCAGCGCTTGACGCGTTACTCGGAAGTCGCCCGCTCTGCGAGCCATTCTTCCCACCACTCCAGTTGAATCCAGAGACGGTGGACCGAACGCCAGGGGGTCCAGCCGCCGTGATACGATTCCGGGTAGCGGACGAACTTCGCCGGCACCTGCTGCTTGCGGAGCGCGACGTAC
>JAOTZH010000280.1 GCA_029861425.1 Gemmatimonadota bacterium | reverse complement strand
CAACCCGAGAGACCCGATTCTCCCGGTCATCGCTCACCTCCGCGACCGGTCAGACCGAGATCGAAGTCGGCGATCTCCTGGTACGCCGGGTCGGCTCGATCCCAGCGGAGCGCGCCGTCGATCCAGACCTGGTCGGCCACCGAGTACACGGAGAACGGGTCGCCGGACCACAGGACCACATCCGCGTTCTTCCCTTCCTCCAACGTCCCGACCCGGTCCTCGATGCCCAGCGCCCACGCGGCGTTGGCGGTGATCCAGCGAAGCGCTTCGTCGCGCCCGACGTCCATACCCATTCGGCGCCCCGCCCACATCGACTTCGCCGCTTCGTGGTTCAGAAACTGGACGCGCATGTCGTCGTCGGAGTGCACGATCGCCCGCGCCCCGGCCGCGGAGACGATGGCGACGTTCTCCGGGATCCCATCGAGGGCCTCCATCTTGAAGCCCCAGTTCTCGGACCACATCGAGGCCGCCGTCCCGGTCTCGGCCAGGAGGTCCGCGATCTTGTACGCCTCGACGGCGTGGTGAAACGAACGCACCGCGAAGTCGAACTCGCGCGCAACCTGGAGGTTCGTGGCCATCTCGTCCGCCGTGTAGCAATGCCACTGGACGAGGATGTTCCCGCGCAAGATCTCCGCGAGCGTCTCGAGCCCCAGGTCGCGGTCAGGCATGTCCCCCGCTCGAGACGCCAGCCAGCCGTCCCACTCGTCGCGATACGCGGCGGCCGCGACGAACGCCTCCCGGTAGCCGGAGACGTTGCCCATCTTGGTCGTCGGGAAATCGCTCCCACCCCTGGGATTCTCTCCGCACGCCATCTTCACGGACCGCGCCGCCCCCGGGAAGATCATCTGCTGCGCCGTCACCGCGCGCACCGGCTTGACGGTCACGCCACGCCCCTCGATCAGGTCGCCGGAACCTGGAAGCAAGTGAATGGTCGTCGTGCCACCCGCGAGCACTCGTGCGAAACCGGGCCCCTGTGGCCAGATCGAGTGCTCGATCCAGACCTGCGGCGTCGTCATCCCCGTCTCGTTGTTGTTGAAGCTCGTCGGGACTTCGGGGACCGGGGAGACGCCCACGTGCGAATGCGTGTCTATCAGGCCCGGCGTCACGAATCGGCCGGTACCGTCGATCACGATCGCATTCGGCGGCGTCGAGAGGCCCGTTCCGATCGTCGCGATCACTCCGTCTCGGAGGAGGATGTCCGCCCCTTCGAGCTCCCGCCCCGCGGCCGTCATGATCGTCGCGTTGCGAATCAGCGTCGGCGGGTGCGAGGGAGCGGAATAGGTCGAGCGCCAGCTGCCGTTCGGGGTGCCCTGGCGCAGATCGTCATCCGTCGTCTGAGCGGCGAGGGACGACGGGAGGCCGCCCACCAGAATCGTCGTCGCCAGGCATGCCACGGCGGCCGGGAGACGCTTCGGCGAATGGCCCGCTCCCGTCACCGTGCGGCCTGCGTGCCAAACCGCTTCGCGGCCGCGGCCCTCCGCTTCTGGGCCTCCACTTCACGGTCCTTGGCCGGGGAGTGGGTCACGAGCGCATCGACGAGGTCGCGTGTGACGCGGGCCACCTCCTCGACCGCCGCGTCGAACGCCGCCTGATTCGCCTGGGACGGCTTCGTGAATCCGCTCACCTTACGCACGTACTGCAGCGATGAGGCGTGAATCTCGTCGTCCGTGGCGGGCGGATCGAAGTTGAACAGAGGCCTGATGTTCCTGCACATGACACGACTCCGCGGTTTCGGTCCCTGGTTCTGGCCCTGGCCCCTTCCGGGCGGCCGGGGGCGCCCGAAGGGATCGGCAACCTTGCATCGTGACGCGAATCGCGCAGCAGCCGTCAGCGGCGAAAGACGACCACCCGATCGAGGGATCGCGAGAGCCGGCGTCGACCCGAACGGCGGTCTGGGCGGTCAGACCCAGGGGAACGAACACGAGCACCTCTACCGGACATCGACGATTCCGTCGGACGTTCGGATCGAGGCGATGAGGCCCACTTCGCTTCCCGTCGCGACGCCGATGCCGTTGATTCCGAGCGCCTCGTAGGTGCTTCGCACCAGTTCCGCGTCCGGGTGCTCGACGCGCAGCTCCACCAGCTCACCGACACGCGTTGTCGTCACGGCCGGGTGCGGAGTGTCGCCCCAGTCGATGAAGAACGGCACGACGCCGTCGCAGATCACGGCCCCCGGGTCGGTGAGAGTCCATTCGAGCACACGGCCGTCGGGCGTCGCCCGACCACCCTCCCGTATCGCGCCGAGCGGCACCCCCGCGGCACGGGCGCCCCGGGTCAACTCGTCGAGGTCGACGCCGGTGGCCGACCAGGTCACCAGTCGTGGGTCGTCCATCTCACCGATCCCCCAAAGCGTGGGGGCCGGGCCCTCAGGCTCAGGGTCCGGCCCGATCACCTCGAGATAGACGCCTCGACCGAGCGAGCCCAGGTAGTTCTTCGTCCCCCAGTTCGGGTGAACGCCGCCCTCCGTGAGGGGCTCACGGAGCAGATCCTCCATCTGCCGTACGCCCGCTCCCAGGTCGGGGGTGGCCCAGATCAGGTGATCGATACGGATAGTCACCAGCGCTCCTCGAGCTCCACGCCGAGTCCGTCGGCGATCCGGTTGACGAACGCGTAGTAGGCTGCGATGGCGCAGATGTCGTGGATCGCACGGTCGCTGAACCCCTGTTCCCGCAACCTCTCCACATCCGGCGCCGTCACGTCTCCAGGAGTCAGCGTCAGCTTTCCGGCGTAGTCGAGCATTGCCGCGTCGGCCGGATCCAGCGGCACGGAGGACGGATCTCCCTCGAGCGCGGCCAGCAG
>JAOTZH010000279.1 GCA_029861425.1 Gemmatimonadota bacterium | reverse complement strand
CATCTGCAGGAGCTGGGTTTCGTCGGTCGACGGATCGGTGAAGAATCGCCGATACTTATCGATGTCGAATTGTCCGTCGGTCTGAAACGCGGGGTGCGAGAAGAGCTCAGGGGGAGGCTGGTTCAAGAAAGCCTGCTGGACCTCGGCATCGCTGACGACGATCCCCAGACGCTCCAGCTCCGCCTCGAGAAGCGTGAGACTGACGAGGCCCTCCCACGCTCGATCTGTGACGACGCGGATCTCCTCCTCCGTCAGCCCCCGGCTGGCCTGCCGGGCGAGCGACAGCTGGTTCTCCAGGTACGCGTTCCACGCAGCGTACCGGATCTCCTTCCCATCGGCTGACCCCACGACCGGGTTGATCTCACCGCCGAGGTTGCCGCCCGCCATGTCGTTGATGCCCTCGAACACGAGCCATCCGACAAAGGCGAAGGCGAGCACCGCCATCACGTACTTCGCGCTCCCGCGCATTTTCCGCATGAACATGGGACGTCCGTTCCCGCTCCGATGTGGGTCCCAGAAACACCAAACGGCCGTTTCCGGCCGCTGATATCCACCTCTCAACGAACGCGGAAACGTATGTTCGAGCCGACTCCGGAGCAACGAAGACTTCAGGCTCTGGGGCCCCCACGGAGCCCTCTCGATCACGTTGACAGTAAAAAAAAGCCACCGGTATGTTCCCGCGTGACTACTCGCCCCGAACGCTCCGAGCAAATCGCCCGTCTTGTCGGGCGCCGCGAAGCCGACCCGCGCACGCACACGTTCGCGGAGCTCGCCGACCTGTACCGGGAGGAGGGCGATCTCGCTCTGGCCCTGGAGGTCGTCGAGGACGGCTTGCGACACCATCCGCATTTTCTCAACGCGCGACTCGTCCACGCGACGCTGTTGCGCGAGCTCGGGCGTGCGGAGGAGGCGGCCCGCGCCTTCCGACAGGTGCTGGAGATCGACTCTGAGAACGCGGCGGCCCTCGAGGCGCTCGGGGAACTTCTCGATGGCGTCGCGGATATGACCCGGTCGACGGCGAAGGGGCCGGCCGGCGCAGGCGCCGCTCAGTGGCTTGCGCGGCTCGATGCCGACTGGCGAAATGGCGACGACTCGAGCGGAGCGGACCCGGGCGACCCCGAAGATGAGGTCGAGACCCCGCCGCCGGACTCCTCGGAGGCGGATCGCCCGACGGAAGGCGGCAGGATGGAAGGGCGGAGCGGTCATGGGCGGAGGCCGACCGATGACCTCGAAACGGCCACGCTCGCGCACCTCTACGTGAGCCAGGGGTTGATCGAGCAGGCGATCGGAATCTACGAGCGCCTCCTCGCTCGCGACCCCTACAACGCTCGGCTTGCGGCCTCCCTGGAGGAAGCCCGTCAGAGAGCCCAGTCCGGCGGTTCATCGTCGAAGAGGTCCGCGGCCCCGTCGAAGCCCCCGCACCCGGAGGTGGCGCCGCCGGCACCCGACGTCGCCCCCACCGACGTGGGCGAGCCGGGCGACGATCTCACCATGTCCGATTTCCTGGCGGCACTGCTGGACGGAAGGGCGGAAACGCCGAGGGCGAACGGAGGGGGCATGGAATGGCCGGCCTGGCTGACCCGCCTTGGCACCGTCGATGACCGTTAGGATCGGCGTCCTCAACGGGCCGAACCTCAACCTCCTGGGGACGCGCGAGCCCGAGCACTACGGAACCCTGACACTCGCCGAGATCGAGCGACGGATCGGTCAGGTCGCCGATGAGGCCAGCGCCGAGATCGAGTGTTTTCAATCCAACGACGAAGGCACGCTCGTCGACTGGGTTCAGGCGCGGGCACCGTCGATCGACGGCTGGCTGGTGAACGCCGCGGCCCTGACACACACGAGCGTGGCCCTTCGCGACGCGATCCAGGCGTCTGGACGGCCATTCGTCGAGGTGCACCTCTCGAACGTCTACGCCCGGGAGCCGTTTCGGCACACGTCGCTGCTCGCGGATCTCGCCATCGGCGTGATCGCGGGTTTCAGGGTCGATAGCTACGTCTTCGGTCTCCGGGCCCTCATCGGTCACCTGCAGGCGGCGGAGTGACCGCGGCGATCTGGAACAGCCCCGAACGTCTACTCGCCCTCGACACGGCAGCCCGCAGCCAGGACTTGTCCAGGGTCGTCGTCACGGACGGGGCAGGAGTGCGGTATTTCACCGGATTCACCGGGTCGTCGGGCTATCTGCTGCATACCCCCGCCGGCGTTCCGACCCTTATCACCGACTTCCGATACGAGGAACAGGCCGCCGCTGAGGCGGCATCGGGAATCAACGTCCACGTCGCGAACGAGGGCTGGGTCTCCGGTCTCGCGGACATCCTCGGCGCCGCGCGAGGCGAACGCATCGGGTTCGATCCCGAGCACCTCATGGTCTCCGACCTCGAGAGGCTGGAGGAACGACTCCCCGATGTCGAGTTCGTCTCGGTGCGCGGGCTCGGCACCCGTCTCCGAGCCCGGAAGGACGACAAAGAGATCGCGGCGATCGAGCGAGCAGCCCGGATCGCCGAGGCGGCGCTCGAAGACGTGCTTGTTTCGGTGGACTGGCACGACGGGCCGACCGAGCTGGATGTCGCGGTCGCTCTCGAAATGGCGCTCCGGGTCGCGGGATCGACCGGTCTTCCGTTCGATGTGATCGTGGCCTCCGGCGAACGGACCTCGCGGCCGCACGCGACACCATCTACGGGCCGAGTGGAAGCGGGAGATCTCGTTCTACTCGACTTCGGCGCGATCGCTTCCGGGTATTGCAGCGACATCACGCGGACGTTCGTGGTCGGCCCGCCCCACCCCTGGCAAAAGGACATCCACGCC
>JAOTZH010000278.1 GCA_029861425.1 Gemmatimonadota bacterium | reverse complement strand
GCTCGGAATGAGCAAGCCCGAGGGCTACAAGGGCTCGTTCTTCCGGCCGAACCTCAGGCTGTCCTGCAGGAAGAAGGGCGAGGGGAACACGAGGGCGGAGATCCTCTCGCTCGTCCGGCGGCACCCGGGCGAGAGCGGCATCGTATACTGCCTGTCGCGGAAGGCGGTCGAGCAAACGGCGGAGTTCCTCGTGCGAAACGGCGTGCATGCCGTCCCGTACCACGCGGGTCTCGCCGATCACGAGCGCGCCACTCACCAGGATGCCTTCGCCCGTGACGAGGTGGACGTCGTCGTGGCGACCATCGCGTTCGGCATGGGGATCGACAAGTCGAACGTGCGGTTCGTGATCCACCGCGACATGCCGTCCGACATCGAGTCCTGGTATCAGGAGATCGGGCGCGCGGGTCGCGACGGTCTCCCGAGCGACTGCGTGCTCTTCTACTCGTGGTATGACGTGAAGGTGCGAGAGCGCTTCCTCGACGAGATCGCCGACGAGGGTCAACGCGAGGCGAAGCGCCGCGCCACGGCCGGACTGTTCCGCCTCGCCGATCGCGAGACCTGCCGACACCGCGAGCTTCTCGCCCACTTCGGCGAGGAGCTGGACGCCTGTGGGGAGTCGTGCGACACGTGCACCGGCAGTCGGGTCACGGACCTCGTCGGCGCCGTCGGGGGCGGATCATCGCGCGGTAGACGAGTCTCGACGGCCTCCCGTCAGACGGCCACCGGACCGCCGCGCTCACCTTCGCACCCGACGTTCCAGCGCCTGAGGACTCTGAGAAAGCGACTGGCGGACGAACGGGGGGTCCCGGCGTACATCGTTTTCAGCGATCAGGTCCTCTGGGACATGATCGATCTCGACCCGGAATCGCTCAGCGATCTGCTGCAGGTGCCCGGTGTGGGCCCGGCCAAGCTCGAGCAATACGGAGAGGCGTTCCTGCGCGTCCTGCGCGCTTCCTGAATCGCGCGGTCTTGCCGGCCGTGCCCCGCGCGAGTCCGTTCTGAAGCGTCGCCCATCGAGGCCGTGCCCCACGACCGGACCCGAACGGAGGAACTCATGCGCCGCTGCGTCTGCCCCGCACTTCTCGCACTCGCCCTCATCCCGGGCCTCGTCGTCGCCCAGGAGCGATTCCCGGACCCGCCGCCGTCCCATGGGCTGTATTCGGACGCAGTGAGGGTGGGCGACCTGGTCTTCCTCGCCGGGGTCGTGTCAGGCGATCCCGACCCCGCCGCACAATTCGAGCAGGTCTTCGACAGGATCGCGAGCATCCTGGAGGAGGTGGGGTCCGGGATGGACCGGGTGATCGACATCACCACGTACCACCTCGACATGCATGAGCATATCGACGAGTTCGTCGAGGCGAAGAACCGGGCATTGCCGAACCTGCCCTCGTGGACCGCGGTCGGTGTCACCGAGCTGTACAGTCCCGGAGTCCTGATCGAGGTGAAGGTGATCGCCGCGGTCGCGCCGGGAGGGGGCGGCGACTGATTCGCCACGCGCGTGGGACTCCCGCAAGTTGATCGAATGGCGGATCTGACCGGTCAACTGATTGTCGTGACGGGCGCGAACTCCGGAGTCGGATTCTCGCTCTCCCGCATGCTGCTCGATGCCGGTGCCCACGTGATCATGGTGTGCCGGAGCCGGGAGCGAGGTGAGAAGGCCCTGGAGGCCCTCGGCGGGTCGCCCCGGCCGGGCCGGGACGAACTCGAGATCGCGGACATCTCCGATCCGGGGTCGGTCCGGGATCTCGCCACACGACTGCAGCGCTTCGACGGCATCGCCGCCCTGGTGAACAACGCCGGTGTCTGGCGAAACAGCCTCGAACGCACCGCCGGCGGGTTCGAAGTCACGATGGCGACGAATCACCTGGGGCACTTCCTCCTGACCCGCCTCCTGATGGACCAGTTGGCATCTGGAGGCAACCGCATCGTCAACGTCAGCTCCGAGGCGCACCGCAGCGGCAAGCTCGCGAGAGCGCCACTCCGGGACGTGATGACCGGGGCGGCGTGGAAGGGCGGACTTCAGGCATACTCGGACTCGAAGCAGGCAAACGTGATGTTCACGTCCGAGCTCGTCCGCCGATTCGGAGACGAGGGGCTCATCGCCAACTCGGTCCACCCCGGGGTTCTGGCGACGCGAATCTGGAACAAGAACCCGGGACCGCTCACGCTCTTCATGCGGCTGTTCAAGCTGATCATGAAGTCGCCGGATGTGGGCGGACGTGCGGTCCTGCGACTTCTTTCCGACCCGGATCTCGCGGACGTCACGAACACATATTTCAAGGTGGAAGACGCGAGTCCGGCACAACCCACCGCGCTCGACGCCGACCTTGCACGCGACCTCTGGGAGCTCAGCGAGCGGCTTACGGAGTAGGAAGGGGTCCCGCGTCTCGCGTCGAGGCCACTCTTGGTCGGGCACCCCCGTCCAACCATGTTGAGTTCCTGAACTGCGCTCCACCGTGCGCAGCCCTGTTCTGTCGAGGAGAAGTGCCATGAAGAAGTCGGGCCTGGTCGTCACGGGAGTCCTCGCGCTGGTTGGCGTCGTCGCCGTCGGCATGACGCGCGCAGCGGACACCTCCGCCGCGATCTTCGAGATGCCGGAGATCACGTCCAGGGTCGTTGCGGCGGCCGCGCCGGCGCCCAACTCCATCGTGCCGAACCCGGAAACGCCACTCGAGCTCCTGCTTCGGGAGCCCGTCGACGCAGCGTCCTTCGACCCATCGGCCATCGAGGTCTTCGGCCGGTGGTCCGGCGTAATGCGCGGCGACATCGCGGTCCTCGACGGGGGGCGGCGGATCCGATTCGAGCCGGAGACTCCGTTCCAGCACGGCGAGGCGGTGACAGTGTCGCTCGAAGCCGGCG
>JAOTZH010000136.1 GCA_029861425.1 Gemmatimonadota bacterium | reverse complement strand
GGGCATAACCGTGGGCAAGTCGTTCAGGACCGAGTCCTCGAAGACGCGAATCACGCGGGCGAGCTCACCCGCTCGTGCCTCGGGCTCCGGCAGCATCAGCGCCTCGTAGACGGCCGCGTGGTGCCAGTGATACGCCCAGAGGATGCCGTTCACCTCGGGGTACCTGTCCCGGAAGTTGCGGGCCCACGGCCCCCCGCCGTCCATGAACCGGTGACCGTAGCCGCGCGTGGAGAAAGCGGCGTCCGCTTCCGACAGGTAGTAGGCGATCGCCCGCTCGCCGGCAGCTCGCTTCTCGGTCACGCGTTCATCGGTGAGGATGTCATAGAGCTGCGAGTGCAGCATGTGCGTCCAGTGCATCGACTGGCCGGTCGGGTACGCGAGCCGCGACCACGTCGGCGCGATGATGTCCGCGGGGGGCTCGAATCTGGGCGGATCGACGACGTACCCGCGGACGCGGTCCGCGAACGGACCCATGAGCGCGTCCGCCTCCTCCAGAGACCCCATCAGGTTCTCGTAGGCACCGAAATGCGTGTAGTGCGCCGCGTAGAACGATCGAGCGGCGAACTCGTACGTGTCGTAGAACGCGAAGTTGTACGCGGCCGGCAGTCGAAACACGCCGTCCTGCTGGTGGGCGCATCCGGCCAACAGCACCGCGGCCACGAGCCCCGGCACCCGGGGCACTCGCCGTTTTGGGAACAAGGTCAAATCTCCGTCTGAACGAATCACGACGCGTCGGACGCCCGACGCTTCAACTGGCTCTGTCGAGTCGGTTCAGACGATCTGCGGAGGGGGCGGAGCGGGAGCCCGCGTCGGAGCTTCGTATCCCGATGTGGGACGATGCGAGCCGTCGGTCAGTCCGCGGTCGACTTCCTGTGCACCGGCCCCGAGCGGCGTCATGCCCTGGATCGAGGTGTCGCACGCCATGAGGGCGTGACAATCGGCGCCGGGCCCCCCGTGCGTGTCCTGTGCGGCGAGACTGGCGTTCGCGGGGTGATGGCCGTCGTGCGCGTGCCCGGCCGACGAGCAGATCGGCGTACGCGCGTAGGGCAGCGCCAGAGCGGCGAGAAGCAGGATCGAGGCGAATCTGGACACGCGCGGAAGGTACGTGGCCGACCACGGCAAGTCACCGCCCGGTTGCAGTCGCGTTTGTCTCTGTGCACTCTGGAGTTACGCGCGCCCGGCGATTCGGACGCACGAGCTGTACCCTGGTGGAAGTCGGTGGAATAGGAGGGTGGGGGATGGTCAGTTCGGTCTTCGTCTGTTCACGGAGTGAAGAACTCGGCGAGGCGCGGCGTGCGCTCTTCGATGCGATCGTGGATCACGGGGCGATCCCGGAGGTCTTCGAGCACGCGGCGGCTCTCGACGGCGACGATGCGGTGGTGGCTCTCCGGGCCCGCAAACAGGTCGATGAGAGCATCGCCCGGGCCGACAACCTGGTCGGCATCTTCCACCAGTCCCTCGGTGCGCCTGTCCCCGCGCTCGCGGGTCTGACGGCGCTCGAGTACCAGTTCCTGCGCTTCATGATCCAGCGACGGCTCCAGCAGTCCGAGGACTTCAGCGCCGGCGGCACCGACGCCGTGACCGAAGAGCTCGATCTCATCATGCCGGACACGGAGTGTGCGGCCGGCCCGGCGACACACGCGCTGCGAAACGAGAAGCGTGTGATCGAAGAACAGCTCGCGCTGTTGGCCGCCCTGCCGGCGGATCACCGCATGCTCCGCGAGAAGGCCCTCCCGGCACTCGAGGCGATGGACCGGGACTCGTTCTACGAGGGCCGCCCCTACTTCGAGATCTTCGAGGAGGACGTGCTCCTGTGCCGGCACGACGTCGAGCACGCGCACCCCACCGACCGGCGGCTCACGGAGTTTCTGCGTCGGAAGCCTGTCACGCCGTTCAGCACCCAGAGCGAGGTGGTGGGGGAAGGTGGGCAGCTCCCGCTTCCCGCCGACGCCTGGCTCTACGAGATCTGTCGCGATTGGCTCGTGGAATCCGTCCAGGCGCTCGATGTCGACTATGCGACCGACCGCACGCACGCGATCTCGACGCGGTTCCTGTCCCTGCCGGAGATCCTCGACCAGTTCGCGCACTGCCACCTGACCGTCGCCAACGTGCTGGTCGGCGAGGAAGTCGCGGTAGTCACGTCGCAGACCCCGAGGGTCAAGGGCCGGGAAGTCGTGGGAAGCGCTCATTACGAGCGGCTCGAGTCCGCGCTCGACGGCCACCTGCTGATCATCGAGGATCTCGAGGGTACGGTGCAGCTTCGGTCGTCGGTCGATTTCGTGCTGGATCTTCGTATCGCGAACATCCCCGGGATGGCATACCGAATCACCAGCATCCTCGACCGGCTCGAGGTGGACGTATGTACGATCGAGCCCCTGGTGGAAGGGACGCTCCGCCGTCGCGCCCGCCGTCAGATCGGCGTCGCTCTGCGGCAGTACCCGGCCGACCCGGAGGCGATGCAGCGCCGGGTCGCACAGCAGCTGCGCTCGACGGTCGGCGTCCAGAGCTGTTCGATCCGGTCGCCCGAAGAGGCGGAGCGACCGGAGCAGGCAGGCGCCCCGATCCACCTCGGCGAGTGTCTCGTCGATCTAGGCGTCCTGAGTATGAGGGACGTCTGGGACGTCCTCGAGCGCCGCATGGAGGACGAGCTCTTCGGGGATGCGGCCCAGCGGCTCAAGCCCATCGGACCCGATCAGGTCGAGGCAGGCCTCAAGCTGCAGAGCCGCCTGGCCAGCTAGGCGTCGGCGCCCGGCGGGTCGGGGGCGACAGAGCGAACCCTCTCCGAGTCGTCATCCGCCGGCAGCGCGGCGTCGGGAAGGGCCAGGTGTTCGAGGAAGAAGCCGGATAGCGCGGCCCGCCCGCCCAGACCCGACTTTCGGTAGACGGCGACCGCATGTTGCCGGACGGTTCGATCGCTGCGTCCGGTCAACCGCGCGATCCTCTTGTGGCTGTGGCCCTTCAGCAGGAGGAGGGCGGTCTGGCGCTCGGCGTCCGTCAGGCCCCACTCGGCAAAGAGCTCGTCGGCCGCCCGACCCAACCCCTCCAGCAGGTCCTCCGTTCTGCGCCTCCACGCGTCTCGTTCCGTGGAGCGCTCCCTCAGCACGGCTTGTGTCCTCTCGAGGGATCGCTCGGTCAGTCGAAACTCGACCCAGAGGTACAGGGCGCCCCCCAGGCTGACGACCACGAGCAGGATGTCCACGATCACGTGTGCCGAGAGCAGGGTCTCGGGGGCATCGAGAATCAGATCGACGACGCCAATCGCCGTGATCGAGAGCAGCAGGGGAATCAGGACCCTGAAGGCGACCGAGCTTTCGGGTTCCCTCCCTGTCACTTCCGGCCTCTCCATCGCGCCGGCCCGCGGGGACGGCGTCGTAAACCATTACGCTGCAAGCAGTTCACCACTCTCCGGCAAACGTCGGATACCGCGAACCGTACAGGGGATGCATCCTCGGTCGTGTCTGACGCCCTGAAACCTATAGATGAAACGACGAGGAGTCCCATGCTGCCCGAACCGCTGCATCCCGCGATCGTCCATTTTCCCCTCGTCCTGGCCGTCCTCGCCCCTGTCGCGGTCGTCATCGCGCTGTGGAGCATCCGTCGGGGCGGCGCCGCTCGACCGATCTGGATGATCGTGATCGGGCTGCTTCTACTTCTCGCGGGGACGTCCCGTCTGGCCATCCAGACCGGCGAGGCGGAAGAGGACCGGGTCGAGTCAGTCGTGACTCACGATGCCCTCGAAGACCACGAAGAAGGGGGAGAAAGGCTGTTCATCCTCTCCGCGATCGTGCTCGTGATGTCGCTGGTCGGGCTCGTGTCCGGGCGCCTCGGGGATGTCGCCCGGCCGCTCGTCCTCGCCGCGACAATCGCGATCGTCGTCGCAGCCCTGAGGGTCGGCGAGTCGGGAGGCGAGCTCGTCTATGTCCACGGTGCGGCAAGCGCGTACTCTGGCGACGGCGTCCCCGCAGCCTACGAGGAGGCGGACAAAGAGGCGGAAGATCATTGAGCGGAGCGAATCGCCTTCTTCCGAGGACCGGGTAGTGCCGTCGTCAAATCCGCTAGGGAAGCAGGGCGTTCAAGCCGACAGTGCGACGTCCGTGTCGTCGTCGATCACCAGTCGGCGCAGCGCACGCCCGAAGCGCCGTCTGACCCGAAGCGTCAGGAGTATGGACACGACCCCCAGGCCGATCGCGAGTCCCCACCAGATCCCCACGGGCCCGGCGCCGCGTCCGAACGCCAGCCACGTGCTCACCGGTAAGCCGACGAACCAGAACCCGACCAGACTCATGAGCATCGGCACGCGGGTGTCCCCGACGCCGCGTAGCGCGCCGGCCGTCACGACCTGAAGGCCGTCGAAGATCTGGAACACCCCTGCCACGGGGAACAGCACCGCGGCGGTCGCGACGACGAGCGCGTCGTTGCTGAAGCCGCGCGCGAGCAGCTCGGGTATGGTGAGAAAGATCACCGCGGTGAGCGTCATGAATCCGACACCGATCACCACCCCCGCGCCCGTTGCCCTGCGAGCGGCGTGAGTCTCGCCGCGTCCGACCGCACGGCCGACCAGCACGCTGGTCGCCTGTGCCACGCCGAGTGGCACCATGAACGTCAGCGCTGCCAGCTGGAGCGCCACCTGGTGGCTGGCGAGCGCGACCGCGCCCATCAGCCCCATCAGGAGGCCCGCGGCACCGAACACCCCGAACTCGAGCAGCTGCTGCACACCGACCGGTGCCCCGAGGCGCAGGATCCGCTCGAGCGGTCTTCGGGCCAGCGCGTCGCGGCGGAGCGGACTCAACGCACGCGACAGGAGGGGCCACGCGACGACCAGAAGCGCGAACATGAGAAACCAGCGGCTCGCGGTCGTGGCCCACGCGGAGCCCACGGCACCCATGGCCGGCAGACCCGCGTTTCCGAAGATGAACATCCAGTTCAGGACCGCGTTCAGGACGTTCGCGGCCAGCACGACGAGTACGATCGGGCGGATCCGGCCCATCGCCTGGAGACTCTGGCGCAGCACGACGAAGCCATAGAACGGAAAGACCCCGAGAATCAGTCCGTGCGTGTATCCGGCCGCTACGGGAATGACCTCGAGGGGTTGGCGGGCCGCTTCCAGGAGCGGGCCCACCGGCACCATGAGAAGCATGGCGAGCACAGAGAGCCCGGCCGCGAGCACCCCGCCTCGTTGGACGCCTCGCGCCATGGCGGCATCATCATCCGCCCCGACCGCCTGCGAGAAGATCGGGTCGAGCGCAAAGAGGACGCCCATCCCGAACACGGCGACCCCGAAGAAGTAGAGGTTCCCGACGGCGACCGCCGCGAGGTCCACGGAGGACACGCGGCCCACCATTACCGTGTCGACGAGGCCCATCGCCATGATGCCGACCTGGACGAGCGCGACCGGGATGGCGAGCCGTACGAGCTCCTCGAGATCCTGCGCACGAGGCACGTACGCTCGTGCCGGAACGGCATCGGAGAGCGGGGCGGGAGCAGTCGGCGTGGGACCTGTCTCGCGTTCCGTCACGGGCGTACGGCCGAGGTCCAGGTCGCCGGTGGATATCGTGGCATTCGATGCGCCGTCAGGGAGTCGAACCCCGAACCTACTGATTAAGAGTCAGTTGCTCTGCCAATTGAGCTAACGGCGCGTGTGTGGAAAATGGAGCCGAGGGGGCTCGAACCCCTGACCTCTGCAATGCCATTGCAGCGCTCTCCCAGCTGAGCTACGGCCCCGTATGTCGTCCTGCTATGCCCCCAAGGGGAATCGAACCCCTATCTCCACCTTGAAAGAGTGATGTGCTAGCCGTTGCACCATGGGGGCAAGTGCCCTCGGGCATTTGCCCGCATTCTGTAAGCCCCGGCAGCCCGGGGACGCGCCCGGCAGGACTCGAACCTGCGACCCCCGGCTTAGAAGGCCGGTGCTCTATCCAGCTGAGCTACGGGCGCAGCCTTCGTTCCATCGAAAAGCTCGCGGCGGGGGTTGAACCCGCGACCTCATCCTTACCAAGGATGCGCTCTACCACTGAGCTACGCGAGCCGGTTCCAGACCGCATACCACCGGACGCTTCGACGACAGGGGCGGAGGGACTCGAACCCCCAACCGCCGGTTTTGGAGACCGGTGCTCTGCCAAATTGAGCTACGCCCCTATGTGCACTCGACGGCCACCGCACCCGGCCAGTGGCTGGGGGCGGATTTGAACCGCCGACACCCGCGTTTTCAGCGCGGTGCTCTACCAACCTGAGCTACCCAGCCATACCGAACTCCGGGGGTGGGATTCGAACCCACGACCTAGTGGTTAACAGCCACCCGCTCTGGCCACTGAGCTACCCCGGAATGTGCCTCACGAATCCGCGACTCGACTGCAATGTACGGACCCGTGAGAAAAACGCCTCGGCCCGCGTGAGGCGAGACGAGGCGAAATAGCGGGGGCGGGATTCGAACCCGCGACCTTCGGGTTATGAGCCCGACGAGCTACCAGACTGCTCCACCCCGCAACGGACCGGCAGGATACATAGGACCCGAGAATCTGTCAACTTATTTCACGGCCCTCGATGTACGCCCGATCGAGGCCTATTCCGACGCCCATGCGGCGCTTGCTGCGCTCCGTGACCGCGTCTAAGGTTCGCCCATGGATCGGGCCGCTTCGCGGTCCGACGAGCTCGCGGCCGAGAGCCGCTGGGTTCCGGGTCCATCCCTGTGGCTCGCGCATCGTGCACTCAATCGAGGCGTTCCTCGTGAAGATCTATACCCGTGGTGGAGATACGGGCGAGACCGTCCTGATCGGCGGCGTCCGTGTCCCGAAGAACGACCCGCGTGTCGCCGCATATGGCGGCGTGGACGAGCTCAACTCGTCGATCGGCCTGGCGGAATCATTGGCCGAGGACGGAGCACATGCGTACACCGACCGTCTGGCGATGGTCCAGGAGGACCTGTTCACCATCGGCGCGCGTCTCGCTTCGGTGGACCCCGGGAAGGCGATGTCGAAGGGGACGATCCCGATGCTCGATCCGTCCCGGGTCGAGAAGCTGGAGCAATGGATCGACGAGATGGACGAGGACCTCGATCCGCTGTCCGCCTTCGTGCTCCCCGGCGGCTCGCCCTCGGGGGCGGCGTTTCACGTCGCGCGAACCGTCTGCCGGCGGGCCGAGCGGAAGGTCGTCGGGCTTCTCGCCGACCAGCCGGACCTGGAGACGGACGTCCTCCCCTACCTGAACCGGCTCTCCGACCTCCTGTTCACGCTCGCCCGCTGGACGAACCGGCGAGCGGGTGTCGGCGACGCCCAGTGGCTGCCGCAACGACTTCGGGAGGAGGAGACGGGCGCATGAACGCCGAGACCCGGCCGTTTCGACTCGTCGTGCCCGGCGCCGATCTTCGCGGCGACATCTGGATCCCGGACGAGATCGCGACCGACGCTGCGATCGTCGTGTGCCACGGATTCAAGGGATTCAAGGACTGGGGCTTTTTCCCCTATCTGACCGAGCAGCTCGCGCTCCGCACGTCGCTTCCGGCCGTCTGCTTCAGCTTCGAAGGCTCGGGCGTGAGGGAGCGGGACTTCGACGATCTCACGGCGTTCTCCACAAACACGTTCACGAGAGAACTCTTCGATCTCGAGGCGGTACTGGATGGGCTGTGCGTCGGCAGGCTCGGGGAGACGGACGTCCCGGCAGTCACCCGTTTCGGCCTTCTGGGACACAGCCGGGGCGGTGCGACCGTAATACTTAAGGCGGCGACACGGCGTCAGGTCGAGGCCGTCTCGACCTGGGCCGCGATCAGCTCGGTCGATCGCTACCAGGCGTTCCGGTCCGCATGGGATCGCGGCGAGACCCCCGTGATCCCGAACATGCGGACCGGGCAGGACATGCCGCTCGAGCGAAACGTGCTCGACGACATGCTGGCGAACGGACCACGACTCGACGTCCTGGCCGCGGCGGCCGCACTCGAGGTGCCGACCGCGATCGTCCATGGCGACGAGGACGAGTCGGTCCCGTTCGCCGACGCCGAAGCGCTCGCGGGCGCGGCTGCCGACTTCGCCACGCTCACGAAGATCGAGGGTGGCAGTCACGGTTTCGGAGCGGTTCACCCGTTCGCGGGCTCTAATCCGGGATTCGAACGAGCGATCGAAGCGAGCGTCGAGGCGTTCCGGAAGGGACTGACTCGAGCTGACGAGGAGAGAACGACATGAGCCCTGGGAACCGCATCTTGAACGGTTCGGTTCGACATCGTGTGGCGCTGGGAGCCGCGGGGCTCGCCGTGTCGCTTGTCGCGTGCACCATCGAACCCGTCGGGAACGGGGGCGACGAGGGCGCCGTCGAGTCGGATCTGGCGACCCACGTCGAGCGAATACTCGATGAACAGGCGGCCGCCTGGAACCGGGGCGATCTCGAGGGGTTCATGTCTTCCTACGAGAGTTCCCCGGAGACGAGCTACATCGGGGCCTCGGGCCTGATCACCGGGTTCGATGGCATCCGCGGCAGATACGCGCCGCTCTTCGAGGCGGGGGCGCAACGGGACAGTCTGCGCTTCGAGTCTCTGACGGCGCGCGAGCTGGATGCGCGGTTCGGAGTGGCAACCGCACGGTACGTGCTGTTCCGGGACGGGATGACGACGTCGACCGGGCCTTTCACGCTCGTGATGATGCGTGCGGAGGGGGTGTGGAAGATCGTGCACGACCAGAGTGCGGAGGATCCGCCCGACGACGCGGGCGAATCCGGCGACAACTAGACGGGAAGGGAGCAGTCGAGAGGTCCTTGAGCATTCATGAATTCGACTACGTCATCGTCGGCGGCGGGCTCGCGGGCTCGGCCGCGGTCGATGGCATCAGAGAGATGGATGAGGACGGGACGATCGCGTTGCTGACGGAGGAGGAGACTCCCCCGTACCACCGGCCGCCCCTGTCCAAGGAGTACATGCAGACGACCGAGGCGCCGCGCGACCTGCTATACGTAAAGCCATCCGGCTGGTTCGAGGACCAGGCCGGTATCGAGCTGGTGACCGGCGCCCGTGTCGAGCGGCTCGACCCGACGCGTCTCGTGGTCGCGACCGAGGACGGCGAGGTCTACTCCGGTCGACGCATTCTGGTGTCGACGGGTGGGAGAGCGCGGGCCCTGCCCGTCGAAGGTTTCGGGCTTCCGGGCACGTACACGCTCAGGACCGCGGAGGACGCCGAGGCCATCCGTGAGGCCGCCACGGGCGCACACCGCGTGGCCCTCGTGGGCGCCGGCTTCATCGGGATGGAGCTCGCCGCCACGCTTCGGAAGCTCGACCTCGACCCGATCGTGGTCGATCTCGAGGAGAGGGTCTGGGGCAGTGTCTTCCCCGCCCCGGTGTCGAGCTTCCTCCAGCACTACTTCGAGGGGCGCGGCGTCCGGTTCCTGCTCGGATCCGCGGTGGCCGCCTTCGACGGAGCGAAGCGGGTAGAGCGGGTCGTCCTCGCCGACGGGGACGAGCTCGTGGCGGACCTTGTGGTCGTCGGCGTCGGACTCCAGCCGAACGATCAGATCGCGCGGGAGGGCGGACTCGCGGTGACGGACGGGGTCGTGGTCGACTCCTACTGCGAGACGACGGCCGGGCACATCTACTCGGCCGGGGATGTCACCTGCTATCCGGACCCGGTGTTCGGCGACCTGGTACGCACCGAACACTGGGACCACGCCCGTGCCCAGGGTCGAATCGCGGGGCGCAACATGGCCGGGGCGCGAGAGCCGTACGAACACGTGCCGTACTTCTTCACGCACGTCTTCGACCTGAGCATCAATGTGTTCGGCCGGACGGGTGGAGCGGACCGGACCATCGTCTCCGGTGAGCTCGGTTCCGGGCGCTCGGTCGTATACTGCGTCACCGAGGGTCGCCTGTCGGGTGCGGTCCTGATCAATGCGAACGACGCGATGGACGAGTGCCGCGAGTTGATTCGCGAGCGTCCGACCATGGACGAACTTCTCGACCGGCTCGGCCCGGAGGGCTCGGCTGAAATGGTGAACACGGGAGCCGGATGATGGACGGAGACATGGAAGAAGGAACGCAGATGGGGTCCGATTCGACCGAGGATACAGGCGACGCCGGAGCCGATTCGGACGCCCCGGTGGAGCAGAACGGTACGGTCGAGGAGATCCGCGAGGCGCTTCGGGGTGTGACGGATCCGGAGCTCGGGATCAACATAGTCGATCTTGGACTCATCTACGACATCGCGGTCGATGACGGTTCGGCGCTCGTCACGATGACCCTCACGAGTCCCGGATGCCCCGCGGGCGGACAGATCATGGGCGGCGCCAAGGATGCCGCCGAATCGGTGGATGGCGTCGACGAGGCGGTGGTCAGCCTCGTGTGGAAGCCGTTCTGGACGCCCGAGCGCATCGACCCCAAGGTGCGCGCGATGATGGGGTTCTGAGCGAGCCGTCATGCTTCTTCGACTCTTCCTGCTGTTCACGCTCATCCCGATCGCGGAGCTCGCGCTCCTCATCCGGATCGGAGGGTACATCGGGTTGGGTCCCACGCTCGGTCTCGTGATCGCGACGGGGGCCGCCGGCGCCTGGCTCGCCCGTCGCGAGGGGCTCCGCAGCTGGCTCGCCGTTCAAGGCGAACTCGCGACCGGCCGTGTCCCCGGTGAGGAGCTCGGCCACGGAGTTCTCATCCTGATGGCCGGGATCGTATTGCTGACGCCGGGCGTCATCACCGACGTCATGGGCATCGCCCTGCTTCTCAGGCCGGTTCGCACCGCGCTCATCAGGAAGCTCCGGGTCCGGTTCGAGCGTCAGGTCGCGGCCGGGACCGCGGGGTTCGTGGGCGGACCGGGGGTCGGCGTGTTCTGGGGTGGGACTCCACCGGGCGGACAGGG
>JAOTZH010000135.1 GCA_029861425.1 Gemmatimonadota bacterium | reverse complement strand
TCCTCATCGATCGAATCCGCGAAACGCACGATTGCGTGCCGACCGTCGGTCTCCACGTCCTGTCGAAATGTGGTGACCTCGTAGAGGACTCCATCGGCCTGCAGCACCCCGACCGTCCCATGCTCGACTCCGATCGGCACGGTTCGCGGGAAGGTAGAAATCACCTCGTCCGGCGTCGCGTTCGTCGCTACATCCCAGTCCGGCGTTTCGCGTGCCGGACGCCCCGCCATCCGGCGGTCAACGGCGTCTCGGAGCGATCCGCCAACCGCCCAGGCTTCGAAACCCGCCTTCTCGAGCGTCTCGAGCAGGGCGATGAATTCGCGGGGCGGGGAAAGATCGTCGAGGTCGAACGAGGTCATCTCGCGTGCACGCACCCGGCGCGGCTCAGCCGCAGAGTACGCTTCCTCCGTTCACGTTGAGCACCTCTCCGGTGATGTGTCGGGCAAGGTCGGATAGGAGAAAGACCGTTGGCCCGGCCAGGTCGTCGGCCGTCCCAATTCGCCGAAGAGGCACATCCGCTTCGATACGGGATCGTTCCGCGGTCCGCAGGACGCTCGCGCTCATCTCCGTGTCGACCCACCCCGGCGCAACGGCGTTCACCGTGATGTCCCGGGGCCCGAGCTCCGTGGCGATCGACTTCGTGAACGAGATGATCGCGCCCTTGCTCGCCGCGTAATGGCTGTGCTCGGCCTCGCCGCGCTGGCCCGCTGTCGAAGAGAGGAGAACGATGCGCCCACCCGGACCCATGCGCGCGACGGCCGCGCGCGTCGTCAGGTAGATCGAGGTCAGGTTCACCGCCAGCATGCGATCCCACTCCTGGGCGGACAGGGCCTCGATCGGGCTCGGCTCGGCATTCCAGATCCCCGCGTTTCCTACGAACCCGTCCAGTCCGCCGAACTCCCGGTCGACTCGGGAGAACAGACGGTCGCAGTCCGCCTCCTCCGACAGATCGGCCGCCTCACTCCAGAACCGGGAGTCCGGCGCGATCCCCTCGGCCTCGGAGACGATCGAGTCGGCGGCCTCTCCATCGGTGAAGTAGGCGACGCCGACCGAGGCGCCGGCGCGAGCCAGCAGTCGGACCACAGCACGGCCGATCCCGCGCGAGCCCCCGGTTACGAGAACGCGACGCCCCTCGATTCCAGGGAGAGCGATGCCCTTCATGCTCCCTCCGCCGCCAGCCGACCCAGGTCGCCGCACGGACCCACCGAACGAGCGAGCTGGAGCGCGGCATTCCCCGAGCCACCGACGACCGGATCCGCGGCCGCCTCGAACGCGTAGGTCAGAAGCGCGTCCGCGGCGAGAAGCTCCAGCGCGCATTCACGAGTCTGCGGACCGCGAGCGATGCGAGCAAACGTCGCGAGCGCGCATGCCGCCATCCGCCCCGGGACGGGATCCGCAGACTCGCCGAGGAGCGCACGTACGGCCTCCGCGAGCTCCCCGGGCGTCGCCAGCAGGCGGCGGTCGAGCCACGACCGGTGATCCATGCTTCAGGACACCAGATCCGGTACTCGCTCCGACGCCCACGCCCGCGCGGCGCCCAGCGCCTCGGACACTCGGTCGGGGTCGCCGACACCGCCCTGCGCGAAGTGCGGCCGTCCACCACCACCGGACCCCGTCGCCTTGCTCGATACCCGAACCAGATCCCCCGCCTTGAGTCCACTGCGGATCAAGTCGTCTGAGACCACCGACACGAAGGCGTGCCGATCCTCCTCGGGGAAGACCACATGGAGGATGACCGCCGCCGAGTCGATCCGTTCGCGTAGCCTGTCGCCGAGCTCGCCCAGATCGGTGCCCGCCGGCAGATCGATACGGCCCGAAAGGAACCGGGCTCCGTCGGCCGCCACTTCCTCCAGAAGTCGCTCCACCTGATCGGCCGCCTCGTCGCCGCGCAGGCTCGACGCCTCGCGCTCGAGCCGGTCACGCTCTTCCACGAGCCGCTCGACGCGCGCGGGGACCTCGGCGGGGGGCACCCGCAGATGGGTCGCGACCGCCTCCAGCAAAGCCCCGCGCCGATCGAGCCAATCGTTCGCACCGCGCCCGGTCAGCGCTTCGATTCGGCGAATCCCGGCCGCGACTCCCGTTTCGGAGACTACCCGAAACGTCCCGATCTGCCCGGTGGTCCGCACATGCGTGCCGCCGCAGAGTTCGAGGCTGATGCCCGGGATCTCGACGACCCGAACCACGTCACCGTACTTCTCGCCGAACAGGGCCATCGCTCCGGCCGCGAGAGCATCCCTGTAGTCTCGCTCACGCGGGGAGACCGCTGCGTTTTCCAGGATCCACTCGTTCACCCGGGCCTCGATCGCCGACCTCTCGTCCTCGGTCAACGGGCCCCGGTGGCTGAAGTCGAAGCGAAGGCGATCCGGGGCCACCAACGACCCCGCCTGCTGCACGTGCTCACCGAGCGCTTCTCTGAGCGCCGCGTGCAGAAGGTGCGTGGCCGTGTGGTTCCGTTCGGTCTCCGCGCGGGAGCCCGCATCCACTCGTGCCGTCACTTCGCCGGACGCCTCGAATTCACCTTGCATGGTGCCGACGATGATCGACTGCCCGACATCGTTCTTGAGGACTCGCGTGACGTCCGCCGACCAACCGTCACCGACCACGCTCCCCAGGTCGCTGATCTGTCCCCCGCTCTCGAGATAGAAAGGGTTCTCCTCGAGGATGAGCCCGACCTCATCGCCCGATGTCGCCGAGGCGAGAATCACGGTCGGTGCGTCCAGTCGTTCGTACCCGACGAAGGTCTGCTCGTCCTGAGCGGTGAGGGTCCCGAAGGCATCCCGATCCCCAGCCACACCCGTCGCCGCAGATGCTCGCGATCTCTTGCGTTGCCGTTCGAGCGCGGTCCGGAAGCCATCCACATCGACGCGGTAGCCCCGTTCGCCCGCCATGAGCTCGGTCAGATCGAGTGGGAAGCCGAACGTGTCATAGAGCTTGAAGACCTCGTCGCCGGTCACGGTGCCCGATCCGCCCTCGGGGGCGACCTGGTCGAACCGCGCCATGCCGCCCTCGATCGTCGACAGGAAGCGCTCTTCTTCCGCTCGCGTGGTCGAAACGAGGTGCTCGCGGCGGGCCTGCAGCTCCGGGTACGTGTCGCCCATCCGATCCGCGACGGTCCCGACGAGAGCGTCGAGCATCGGCTCGCGACGGCCGAGCAGCCAGTAATGACGCACCGCTCTCCGGAGGATTCGGCGCAAGACGTACCCGCGCTTCTCGTTCGACGGGAAGACTCCGTCGGCGAGCAGAAACGCCACGGCTCGTGCGTGATCCGCGACTACCCGAAACGGCAGCCCCTGCTCCCAATCCGCCGGTTCCCGGGAGTACTCGCGGTCGAGCGGTCCCTGAGCCGCCTCGATGAGCGGCAGGAAGAGGTCGGTGTGGTAGTTCGTGCCGACTCCCTGGAGGATCGCGGCGATGCGCTCCAGACCCGCCCCGGTGTCGATGGACGGAGCCGGCAGCGGAGTATCCACCCCACCCGGCGCTCGATCGAACTGCATGAAGACCAAATTCCAGATCTCCATGAGACGATCCGCGTCACCCGCGGCCTCGAACTGCTCATCGGTGATCCGGTCGTCCGGATCCGCTCGAAGATCGTAGTGGAGCTCCGAGCAGGGGCCACACGGGCCGGTGTCGCCCATCTGCCAGAAGTTGTCCTTGTCTCCCAGCCGTCGGACGCGGGTCTCGGGCAGCGGCGTCAACTCCGTCCAGAGCGAGTATGCCTCGTCGTCGCTGTGGTGCACGGTGGCCCAGATCCGGTCTGGATCCATCCCGAGCTCCCCGGTGATGAACTCCCAGCCGAACCGAATCGCATCGCGCTTGAAGTAGTCACCGAACGAGAAATTCCCGAGCATCTCGAAAAACGTGTGGTGGCGCGCGGTGCGACCCACCTCTTCGAGATCGTTGTGCTTCCCGCTGACCCGCAGGCACTTCTGACTCGTGACCGCGCGATCCGCGGGTGGCTCGAGCTCGCCCTGGAAGATCCGCTTGAACTGGACCATTCCCGCGTTGGTGAACATCAGGGTCGGATCGTCTTCGGGCACTAGCGAACTGCTCGGAAGATGCAGATGCCCGTTCCGCTCGAAGTACTGGACGAAGCTCGCCCGGATCTCATCGGCCGTCATCTATTCGGAGTCTCCCTTTTCGCTCTCGATCCAGCGCCGCACCTCGGTCGCGTCGAATCCTCGTCGCGTCAGAAACGCGAAAAGTCGCCTGTTGGCGACTTCGGGATCGACGGCGCGCAGACTTCGAGCTCGTCGCTCGGCGACACGCTCGAGCAGTTCCGGTTCGGTCACCTTTTCGTCGCGCATCGCCTGTTCGATCCCGGCGAGCGCATCGCCCTCGAGGACACCCTTCCCTCGGAGGTCGCTCTGCAATCGTCTGACACCGCAGGGACGAAGGCGAATTCGATCGCGGGCGAAGGCCGCCGCAAACGCGACATCGTCCAGATACCCGAGCTCCTCGCACCGCACGAGCGTCGTCTCGCCGACGGCACCACCTACCTCTTTCTCGCGAAGCTTGCGGGCGACCTCCTGACGGCTCCGGGGACGAGCGGAAAGGTAACTCAGGGCGATGCGCATCGCCTCCGCGCGCTCCGCAGCCTCCCGCAGCTCCTCCAGGCGACGCTCCGCGATCTCTTCACCTTCGCGCAAGGCGTGGGCGAATAGCCGATCCCGGGGCAGCAGAACGGACGAAGCGCCGTCCAGCTCGATCTCCACCCAGCCGGATCGGCGCTTCGCCGCCGAGATGCCCGTGATCTTCGCCACGTCAGCCGCCGGGCGGGTGTCCGCCCGACGACGCTCGATCGGCGATCAGGCGGGTACGGGCGCTCAGGAGACGGGTGTCTCCTTCGCCTTCGTACCGTTGGACGGCGGCGTAGACGGCGGCGTGGACTGCTCCTCGGCCTCGCCCTCGGCAGTCGACTCTTCGACGTTCGGCGTCATCCCGAGCTCCTCGCGGATGCGAGCCTCGATCTCCTCGGCGATGTCGGGGTTCTCCTTGAGGAACACCTTCGAGTTCTCTCGACCCTGACCCAGTCGAACATCGTCGCCATAGGAGTACCAAGCGCCGGCCCGCTGGACGATGCCGATCTCCTCACCCATGTCCACGAGCAGCCCCTCGCGGCTCACGCCCTGGTTGAACATGATGTCGAACTCGGCCTGCTTGAACGGCGGCGCGCATTTGTTCTTCACCACCTTGACGCGCGTCCGGTTGCCCACCTGCTCCTGGCCCTCCTTGATCGACGCGATCCTGCGGATGTCGAGGCGAAGCGACGAGTAGAACTTGAGGGCGCGACCACCAGAGGTGGTCTCCGGGCTTCCGAACATCACACCGATCTTCTCGCGAATCTGATTCGTGAAGATCACCGAAGCGTTCGATCGTCCGATGGCACCCGTGAGCTTTCGAAGCGCCTGCGACATGAGCCGGGCCTGCAGACCGACGTGCGAGTCTCCCATCTCACCCTCGATCTCCGCACGAGGGACCAGGGCCGCAACTGAATCGATGACGATCACGTCCAGCGCACCGGAGCGCACGAGAACTTCGGCGATCTCGAGCGCCTGTTCGCCTGTATCAGGCTGAGACACGAGGAGGTTTTCGATGTCCACGCCGAGCTTCTGCGCGTAGCCGACATCCAACGCGTGCTCCGCGTCGATGAACGCCGCGACGCCACCATCCTTCTGCGCGTTCGCGATTACGTGCAGCGTCATGGTCGTCTTTCCCGATGACTCGGGACCGTAGATCTCCGTGACGCGACCGCGGGGGATGCCACCGATCCCGGTCGCGTAGTCGAGACTCAGCGAGCCAGTCGAGATCGCGGGGATCTGGACGATGACGGCATCGCTGCCGAGGCGCATGATCGCGCCCTTCCCGTGAGCACGCTCAATCTGGTCGATCGCGACCGAGAGGGCCTTGTTTCGTTCGTCGTTCATCTCCGCACCCATCTGATCGCTCTCCCTGCCCTTGAGTTCTGACCGCCGGCCCGCGCGCCGAAAGACGATATCACGCCCGTCGACCTTTCGCAATTTCTTCGGTTTTTCCCGAAAATACCCGAAGACACCCGAAAGTGTCCTGCCACGGGTCAACGCAGCGTCATCGTCGCTCCAGCGGCGTCATCGTGGCTCCAGGCGTGGAACCCGCCCTAGAACGCCTGCCCGCAGCTCGCACAAAAGGCCGCGTCGCCGTCGCGGCCGGTACCGCAGCCCCGACAGAGGTCGAGCGGGGTGTCATCGCGCGCGGCGATGGCCTCTCGCTCGATCCGTCGGCGCAGCTCACCGTATTCCTCCTGCGACAACTTCCCCGTCCGGTACTCGAACTCGACCTCGCGCAACGCCTCGATCGCGGCGTCTCGACGCTCCTCCGGATTGAGCCGGGTCGACGCATCTCGTCCAGCCCTGACGGCCGACCAGATGATCACGGTCACCAGCAGGACGAGGATCGAACCGAAGACGACGAACCCGGTCATTCGCGCCCGTCCCTGGCGGACTGCGCCAGTTCGACCGCGCGCGCGACCGCGGCGCTCGGGTCCTCGGCCCGCTCCGTCAACACACTTTCGGGGAGACTCGTCTGCAGGCCGATCACGGGAGTGCCGAACTTACGACAGAAGGCCGCCTCGCTGAGCGTCCCCCATTCGCCGGCGATCGCGATTACCGACTCCGAGGCACGTGCGACGAGAACGTTCCGGGCCTCGCCGAGCCCGGTCGGGATGGGGATCGAGACGCCGGGCGCGGCCGCCTCTGCATCGGGACCGGGGAGGATTCCAACGACGACCCCGCGTTCGGCGGCGGCGCCGTCCGCCGCGGCCCGCATCACCCCGCCGAGGCCGCCGCAAACCGTGATCGCCTCCGCACGGGCGATCGCGGACCCCACAGCCCGCGCGAGGGCCATCTCCGTCTCCTGGCTACTCCCGGATCCGATCACGCCGATGCGGAAGGGGCGATGGGCCACGCTCCCGGGGTCACGCAAGGGGCGCCTCGCGCTCGATCAGTATCGTGACCGGTCCATCGTTCACCAGCTCCACCTCCATCATCGCTCCAAACCTGCCTGTTCGGACGGGACCGGACCGCCGACATATCTCGACGAGCTGGTCGTACAGGACCTCCGCGACCTCCGGCTTCGCGGCGGCAACGAAGGACGGCCGTCGGCCCTTCCTCACATCTCCGTAGAGCGTGAACTGCGAGACGATGAGCAGCTCCCCGTCGATGGCCGCGGCGGACAGGTTCATGCGATCTTCGTCATCGCGAAAGACCCTCAGCCCCCACAGCTTGTCCGCGAGCCACCCCAATGCCTCCGCGCCATCCGCTTCCCCGAACCCCACCAACACGAGAAGGCCCGCACCGATCTCGCCCACCGTCTCGCCATCCACACGAACCGCGGCTCTCGACACTCGTTGGACGACGGCACGCATTCCGACTCCCTCCGATGAGACGTGGGTCCCGCCAGGTCACTCCCTACACGTGGGTCCCGGTCGCCCCTCGTGAAACTGGGTTCACGACAATCCACAGTCGAGTGGAAAGATGCCCGGTGCTCCCCGGCGAGTCGATCCGGCTGCCCGATGCCCCCTCACTTCACATTTTTTCTACATCTTGTCCACATTGATTTCCACAATTTTTTTCGAAAACATCTCACCGAACATCGAAAGCGAGATGTGATCCGCCATGTCCCCGGGGTGGCAGGTCGGAGACGGGGAGTGGGATCCGCCTTTTCGCGGTGGGACGACCGACCGCGATCGGCGGAGAATACTGCCTGCGGATAACACCCAGGATGCACTCAGCCCCTGCGCACCCTTGCGGGTGTCAGGGGCTGAGCAAGGAGGTTTTGTATTACGACGTCTGTGGCGCGATCCCGTGAGACTGCGCGGCCTTCGGGATCTCCACGAGCCTGGTACCGTGTGTCCGATCAGCTGCGCGAAGCTTCCGCTGGTTGGTGGTCGATCCGCCCCGTTGCCGGGTCTTCTCTTCCTCCTCGCCCGGGCTTGCGCCCTGGCTCCGGCTGCTTCGCATCGGACGGCTCGTGATGCCGTCTTCCGCCTCGGCCTTCGCGACTGGCCGGTGCCTCCTCCTTTGGCACGACCGAAGTTTAAAAAGAAATCTTTTTGCCGTCAAGCGACGCACGGGATCAAGGCATGTTTTTTGAAAATTTTGGTGACGTGATCCGCGGTTCACGGGATCATCCGAAAGTCATTCCGTCGCTTTCGAGGGACGACTGCGAGGGATGACCCAACGTGCGGGCATCGAGCACGTGCCCTTCCGTGGCCATCCGCGCCAGGATCCTGTTGAGCAGCGCGTCTTCAGGCAGGGTTTTCCGAAGCCCTTCGACGGCGGCGACGATCACCAGCATCGACTGGGCCCTGGACAACGCGACATTCAGGAGCCTTGGGAAATCGGGGTTTCGCCGCTCGTCCAGGAACCAGCTGCGTCCCGGTGGCGCATCGACCGTGTCGATGACGACCACGTTCTTCTCGCGCCCCTGAAACCTGTGGACCGTACTCACTCTGAGACCGCGCGGCGCCGCGCGGCCGAGACGTCCTCTGACGAGCTCGTGCAGGATCCGGGTCTGTGCTCTGTACGGCGTGACCACGGCGACATCGGACTGGCCCGCGGAAGCGGCCCGAGCCAGATAGCTGACGATCGCCTCGGCGTGCACGCGGTTCCGGCGGGATCCATCGACTCGCTCGACGGACGGGCCCATCGCGCTGGTATCGATCAACACCAGCGGGGATCTGGCGCCCGGGCGGGCTTCCACCTCCCCGGCGTCCAGTAGGCGTCCATCGTAGAAGAACTCGCTGACGAGGGCGCGGATCGCAGGGTCCATGCGGTACTGCACGTCCAGCATCGAGCAGAGCTGGTCCCGCGGGGAAGGCAGCTCGAAGCTCCCCGCCGTCTCTCGCACGACCTCGGTTTCCCGAAACAGGTCACGTTTCAGCCACCGGACCGCTGCGGGGCCATCACTGCTCACCACCGGCGGCAACTGCTGGAAGTCGCCGACGGCGACGGCTCTCTTCGAAGTGTATGCCGCCGCGAGCGCGACGTAGGGCAGCGGAGCGGTGGACGCCTCGTCGATGATCAGCGACTCGAACCGGAGCTCCCTGAGTTCCTCGCGAACCGAAAGCCGGGCGAACGTCGTGAGCACGATGTCGGCCGACTCAAGGACGGCGGCCGACTGTCGAGACAGCTCCAGGAGGACGCGCCCCACCGATCTGGACACCTCCGTGTCACCGCGCGTGCGAGCGAGGGATAGAAGCCGCGCGGCCCTGGCGTGTGGCGGCGGGGCGTTACCGTTCGCGTCCACAGGGATCCGGTAGGCGCCCTCCAGGTCTCCGAGGGCTGCCGAGATTCTCCCCGCCCCCGCCTTTACGCGCCGGGCGAGCGCTGCCTCCAGAGTGAGCTCGGTCAACGGCGATGGGTCCGCCGCAGACGCTCCGATCTCCGAACCCACCCGAACGATCCGGTTGGCCGCCAGCTGTTCGGGGCTGGCCAGCCGGATCAGTCGGGTCGCGATCTCGTCCACGGCCCCGTTGGTCGTCGCGGTGACCAACACTCGTCCCTCGGCGCCGAGCTCGAGTGCCGCGCGCGCCACGAGGCGAGACTTCCCGGTCCCCGGCGGTCCCCAGACCAGCTGGGTCTCGCTGCCCAGGACGCGTTCGAGCGCCGCGGTTTGCGGTGGATTGAGGTCCATCGACGTCTCGAGCCGGACCGCGCCGAGCGACAACCGAGGGGGCGTGCGACCGAAGAGAGCGAGCACGGTCCCGGGGTGGAACGCCGCCGGGTCCTCCGCGATCTCGTCGAGGCGGGCCGCGAGCTCGCGCAGCAGCCACGTCGGGTCGAACTCTAGCTCCGGCCCGGACAGCCGATCTCCCAGCCAGTCGAGAGAGAGGACCTGCACCAGACCGAGTCGCCGCTCGTACCCGAGCACGATGCCGAGGGTCTCGCGGCCGGAAGTCCGAATCCTGACGCGATCATCCACGCGGATGTCGTGTCGGCCCGGCTGGATCTGAAACGCGTATCGAAAGCCCGATCCGGCCTCTCCGCGGGCGCTGCCGGAACCCGCCGGGATCGCGGCATCGAGGCCCCGCCGCCGGAGGTCGTCGCGCACCGCCTCGATCTCCTCCTCGATCGCTCTCTGGCAGTCACCGAGCAGGAGCCATAGAACTTCGTGGCCGCCCGCGCTTCCGGACGGGCTCGATCGTTGTGGGTCGTTCCCGGGCCGGTCCATGCGAAAACCCGTCACATCCCTTCGGGGCCGAGGTTGCAAACATGTCAGAGCGAGACAGGATAACGACACCGCTCCCCGAGGGAGCCGGCGACTGGACCTGCGACGAACTGGCGGCGGCTCTGGACGCGGCGTCCGAATGGACGGTCCGGTATCGGGACTCCGTCGATTCGTTCCCGGTCTTTCCACGTGTCGAACCGGGGGAGATTCGGTCACGGCTGGCCGCGTGTCCACCCCGAACGCCGGAGCCGCTGGAACGGATCCTCGACGATATGGATGACATCATCGTCCCCGGCCTAACGCATTGGAACCACCCGGGCTTCTTCGCCTACTTCGCGAGTTCGGCGCGTGGCCCCAGCGTGATCGCGGAGCTGCTGATCGCGGCGGTAGGGGTCAACGCGATGCTCTGGCGCACGTCGCCCGCGGCGACCGAGCTCGAGCTCGTCGTGGTCGACTGGTTGAGACAGGTGGTGGGGCTTCCGGAGGGCTTTACCGGAATGATCCTCGACACGGCATCGACGTCGAGCTTCACCGCGGTACTCGCCGCCCGCGAGCGGGCCGACCCCACGATCCGGGAGGCCGGGGTCGCAGGGGCCGCGGTACCGCTCCGCTCGTACGTGTCCGACCAGGCGCATTCGTCCGTCGA
>JAOTZH010000012.1 GCA_029861425.1 Gemmatimonadota bacterium | reverse complement strand
ATAGGTTGGGGAGTTAGGTCCCCGCCGGATCGGGGGCGACACGGCACTCATGTGGCATCGCGGAGCGAGTCCTGAACGACGACCCTGCTGCACCAGACCACAAGGAGAGCGGCGCGGCCGACACCGACCCCTCGGGGGAGGCCGAGCCGGTCGCCGAAGGCCAGGAGCGAAAGCGTGGGCGCCTGAAGTCTATCGCCATCAACCTGACCGTCCTTTCGGTATCGCTGCTCATCGCGTTGTTCATCGCCGAGTTCGCGATCCGGATCGCGGCGCCCCAGCAGCTCATCCTCATTCGGCCGGACCTCTGGGAGCCCGCCGACACCGTCGGGTGGGTTCATCGGCCGAACGTCGACATCGAGATCAACACCGGTGAGCGCACCGTCTCGGTCTTCACCGATGAGGCCGGGTTCCGCGTCGGGGCGAACGGCCCGGTGGATGCGGACCGCAAAGTGCTTCTCCTGGGCGATTCGTTCATGGAGGCGCTCCAGGTCGACTACGAGGCGTCGAGCCCGGGGTTGATCGAAGCCGCTCTCCCGGAGCTGGTGGGAGAGCCCGTCGCACTACGAAACGCCGGGGTCGGGGGGTGGGACCCGGATCAGTACTTGCTTCGTGCCCAGTCTCTCCTCGCGCGAGAGGACTTCGATCTGGTTGTCACCGCCCTGTTCATGGGCAACGACGTGATTCGGGTCCGGCGAGACTACGTGCCGCCGCGGTCACCCGTGGAGCGGCACCAATTACGGATGCCGCGAGGCTTCAGTTGGACGGAGTTCGTGGACGCCTTCCTGCGCCCGCTGAACGATGCCCTCGAGGTACGTTCTCACGCGTTCGTCCTGGTAAAGAACCGAATGCAGAACGCCCGCAGGGAGGTCGGACTCGATGCGTTGCCGTTCCCGCGCTATTTCATGCGGTCCGCCTCGCCCAACCCGCGCTGGGCCGTGACCGCTCGGCTCTGCGAAGACATCGCGGCGCTGGCCGCCGAGCACGGGAGCGAAGCGCTCTTCGTCCTCGTCCCGACCTCGTTCCAGGTTGACCCCGCCGACCTCATGGACAACGTCCGTGGCTTCGATCTCGATATCGACGCGATCGATCTGGAGCAGCCGAATCGGATGCTGTCGGCTGAACTAACGTCGCGCGGCCTGCGGTTCCATGACGTCCTCGAGGGGTTCCGCGCCAGGCACGAGAGCGGCGAGCGGCTCTTCGGCACGGTGGATCGCCACTTCAGCCCGGAGGGCAATCGACTCTTCGCCGACCTGGTGGCTCCCCGGATCGCGGACGCTCTGCTCGGCGACGAGCCGGGCGCGGACGGTCGCTCGGGAGGCGGAGGGGGCCGAGGGGAGCAGTAACCGACGGCTCGAGAGGGACTGTCGGCGATGGTCAGGCGACGCCGCGCTCCTCGGCCTCCGCGGTTGCTTCCCGAATCGCTTTCCACACCCGCTGCGGCGTGAACGGCAGCCTGTCCATCCGGATACCGACCGCCTGGTAGATCGCGTTCGCGATCGCGGGGAGGGACGGATGGAGTGGTCCCTCGCCCGCTTCTTTCGCGCCGTACGGGCCCTCGGGGTCGACCGACTCCACGATCAGCGCCTCGAACTCCGGACAGTCGAGCGACGTTGGGATTCGGTAGTCGAGGAGCGACGGGGCGTTGTGGAGACCGCCCTCCGGCGTCCCCTCCTTGAACAGCTGCTCCTCGAAGATCGCCTCGGCGAAGCCCATGTACGCCGAGCCCTCGATCTGGCCCTCGACCAGGGTCGGGTTGAGCGCGCGGCCGCAGTCGTGGGCCACCCAGATGTTCTTCACGTCGACGAAACCCGTCTCGGCATCGACTTCCACCTCGGCGACGTGCGCGGTGAAGCTATAGGCGGGCGAAGAGCCGATCGTGCCGCCGCGGTAGTCGCCGTGGACGTCCTTGGGCGTGTTGTACGAGCCGACCGCACCGAGAAGACCGAGCGCCGTCTCGGCGATGTTGAACGCCTCGGCGATCGGGATTCGCCGCTCGGCGGTGTCGGGGTCGGCCTCACTCGCCTCCCCGTCCGTGCCCGTTGAGCCTCCGTTGAGGTCCTTCCGGACACTCTCGGTATCGAAGGCCCAGCCGCGAGCGAGGCGGATGCGGTCCTGCGGGACATCCCAGTGCCGGGCGAGCGCGCCGGTGATCTGGTCGCGGAGGCTGCGGCAGGCGTTTGCGCAGGCGTTCCCCACCATCAGGGTCTCTCGGGACGAGTACGCGCCGAGGTCGACCGGGGTCAGGTCGGTGTCGGCCGAGTAGACGCGCACGTAGTCGAGCGGGACTCCGAGCTCCTCGCAGGCGATGTACGCCATCGTCGAATCCGAGCCCTGGCCGATCTCGGACGCGCCGTGGAGGACGGTCACGCGACCCGACCGCTCCGCCTGCACCTGTACGGCAGCCTGCGGCATCTCGTTGGGGTAGATCGGGTAGTTCGTCCCGGAAATATAGGAGGACGCGGCGAGACCGAGTCCGCGACCGGGCTCCATGGCTCCGAACCGGTTCTTCCAGTCGCTCGCGCGCTCGACGGCGTCGAGACACTCGAGGAACCCGTTCGACTGGACCTTGAACTCGTTCACGGTCCGGCCGGTACCCATGAAGTTCCTGCGGCGGATCTCGAACGGATCCAGCCCGAGCTTCTCGGCCATCTTGTCGAGCGAGATCTCGTAGGCGAATCGTGGCTGGACGGATCCGTGCCCGCGCTTGGGCCCGCAGGGCGCGACGTTCGTGTATGTGCGGGTCGAATCGAAGCGGTACGACTCGATGTGGCACGGCGAGGTGAGGAGCTGCCCCGAGTAGTAGGCCGTGACGAGCCCGAACGATGCGTACGCGCCCCCGTCGAGAATCGTCTTCGCGTCGAGCGCCTTGAGCTTCCCGTCGGAGGAGGCCCCGAGCCTGTACTTCATCTCCATAGGGTGGCGGCCGCGGTGCGAGTAGAAGACCTCCTCGCGCGTGTAGAGGATCTTCACGGGGCGCCCGGTACGTTTCGCCAGCAGCGCGACGCAGAACTCGAGATCGAACGGCTCGGATTTCCCGCCGAACGCGCCGCCCACGGCGGGCTGGGCCACCCGGATCTTCGCGACGTCGTGGTCGAGCACCCGGGCGAGCTCGCGGTGGAGGTAATGCGGCACCTGCGTCGACGACCACACCTCGAGGACGCCGTTCTGGCTCAGCCGGGCGATCGCGCAGTGCGGCTCGATCGGCGTGTGTGTCGTGCCATGGAAGTAGTACTCGCCCTCGACGGTGACGTCCGCCTCGGCCATCAACGTGTCGACGTCGCCGAACTCGAGGTGGACGTGCTTCAGCACGTTGCCGTTCCGGTCCGGCTTCTTCGGCGCGTGGATCGGGTCGGCCGCCGCTTCGGGGGTCAGCGCCTCTTCGGCGGTCAGGTACGCGGGTAGCGGCTCGTACTCGACCTCGATCAGCTCGAGGGCGGCGTTCGCGGTGTCCTCGTCCACGGCCGCCACGGCCGCGATCCCGTCGCCGATAAAGCGCACCTTGTCGATACAGAGAGCGTGCTCATCGCGCGTCCACGGGATGATCCCGTAGGCGAGCGGCATGTCCGCACCGGTGATCACGCCGTGCACGCCTTCGAGCGCCTCCGCCTTCGACGTATCGATCGAGAGGATGTTCGCGTGCGCCTCGGTCGAGCGGAGGATCTTTCCGTGCAGCATCCCCGGGAGGACGATGTCGTCGGTGTAGACCTCTTTGCCGGTCGATTTCCGGAGGCCTTCGACGCGCCGGGCTCGGCGCCCAAGTGCCGTGAACTCGGCGTCGGCGAGCTCTTCGAGCGCCTCGGGCGGCTCGGCAGTCTCCGCCTGCTTCGGGATCAACTCGCTAGGGTGCATAAGCGGAATCTAGCGGTCAACGACCGGTGTCGGCACCAACAGGACGGGCCGTGTTCACGACCCGTCGGATCTCCTCGAGAACCGGCTCGACGTACTTCTCCTCGGTCACGATCGACTGGTGGGTCGCTCCTTCGATGACAACCGGGCCGCGCCCACGCGTGGAGCCTGAAGCCAGCCGAGCCATGTCGACCAGCACTTCGCGGTGCCAACGGACGACGTCCGCCTCGGTCTCGTCACCCACGGGCTCCCGCGTGTTTCCCGAGTACACGACGGTCAGGGGGACGTCGCCGAAGTCCGTCGAGTCGAGGTTCTGGTACGCAGTCTTCGGGAGGAGATCGAGGTACCCGACGAGCGTGCGCGCGGTGGACTGACGGGAGAGGCCGGCGTTGTAGAGACGCTGGCGCCTTTCACCGAGTGTTCGGCGGCCGGCGTTTCTGCTCGCGAACCGGACCAGGCCGACACGCGTCGCCGCCGAGGCGGCCGGACACTTCCACCCGCACCCCTCGATCGCCATGGCGTCCTCTCGGGTCCCGGTGAAGTCCTCGAGCATGTCTACCGGCCGGCCGGGATCGATGAGCACCAGCCCGGCGATGTCGTCAGGGAAGAGCCGGTAGTGGATCTGCGCCAGGTTGGCGCCTAGCGAGTGCCCGACGTAGACGACTGGGCCGATCCCGACCGCCGCCAGAAGCGCGTGAAGCTCGTGAGCCAGCCCTTCTCCGTCACGGACGCCCACTCCGTCCTCGCTCCAGCCGAATCCCGACCGGTCGAACGCACACACGCGGCCCTCGTTCGCCAGTTGTTCGTGGAACATGAACCACTGAAGGGACCAGCCACCGGCTCCGGCGTCGAGCATGATTGGCGTGCCGCCCTCTCCGAGACAGTGGATGTGCAGTGCATGGCTGCCGATCGATACGAGCTCGCCCGGAGCCGGAAACGCCGTCCGATCGCGGCGCAGTCCGATCTCCTGGTACACGGCTCCCACGATCGCCCCGACGGAGGCCAGGACCAGAACCGCGATCCCCAGACCCTTCACGACCCGAAGCGCTCCGCGTGCGATCGAACGTCCGCTCATGTCTCGTGTCTCCTTGCTCGACAACTGAAAAAGGTATAGATATTTCAGGTATTAGAGAGGACGACGTCAAGCCCCGGACGGTTTCAAGTTGTCGGAATCGGATCGACCAAAGGAAGCCACGTACCTCATCGAACGGGCGGACCAGCTGCGCGCCATCGCGTCCCCTGTGCGTCACAGGATTATCGCGGGGTTCGAGGGCCTGGGACGCTGTTCCGTGCGCGACCTGGCCGAGCACATGGGCGTCGCGCCGGAGTCCCTCTACTACCACATCAAACACTTGGCGGAGGCGGGGCTGATCGTCCCTGCCGGCAAGCGCCCCACCGAGCGCCGGCTCGCGCAGCTCTACGAGCTTGTCTCGCGAGCGTTCGAGGTAGGTGTCGAGGGCGCGAACCAGGAGTTTCGAGATGCCTACGCCGATATGGCGGCCGGTCTGCTGCGCTGGGCGGGCCGCGCGCATGCTGCGGCTCTCCGGGACCCGGAGGTGCGGCAGAGCGGGGATGCTAGGGAGCGAACGCTCATGCAGTTCCACCCTCGACTGAATGAGGAGGCCCTGGCCCAGCTCAACCGTCGGCTGGAGGGATTGGAGGAGTTCCTTCGCGACAACGAGGATCCGGGCGCGAACCAGTATGCCGTCACGCTCGTCGTCTCACCTACGCGCGGGGAGACGTAGGCACGCCGCGAGACGTCGACGCGCCGAGATCGGTGGCGCGCCGGTCCTGTCCGTGGCTACCCGAAGATGTCGTTCAGCAGGGCGCCCAGCCGCAGTCCGGCCTGCTTGAAGCGGCGCTCGATCGTGAATGCGTGGAGCCCGGCGTAGTCCTCGCCGAAGCACCCGTCACCGACACCGTCGTAGACCTCATCCTGGACGAGCGCGAACGACTCGTTCGCCCAGTCCCGCGGGTCGGTCGACGACCAGAGGCGTCGCTCGACCTCGTTGATGTCTGCGTGGAGCACCCCGGCGTAGTCCCGCCAGCCCAGCTCCGCCGCGGCCAGCCGCGCGTCGACCAGAAACGAGTCCCACACCCAGTGCAGGCTACCGGTCCGACCGTCGGGGAAGCACACGTCGACCTGGTTCCCGCCCTGATCCGACTGATAACCGGCGTGTAGCGGCTGATGAATGTCGCCGACGATGTGGCCGAGGTACTTGAGCGCAACGAGTCGCTCGTCGAGCGGCGTGTCGGGATCGCGCAGCCGGCCGGCGAATACCCCGATCGCGTCGACCGCGCAGAGGCCAGGTCCGCAGTCGCGCGCCACGTTCACGCCATCCGCGCCGGGCTCGACATTGACATAGTGGGCGGTGACGTAGCGATCGTACTCGGCGATCCCGCGGACCATGTCCGGCCAGTCGCACGACGGTCCGAACTCTTCGAAGTCGGAATCGGCGGCGAGCAGCGCGGCGACACCTGCCCTGGATTCGGGAGTGAGTTCGCGCCAGGCGATGTCGCACACGATCGAGTGCCCCTCGGTCAGCCAGACCACCGGTACGGCGACCGTGTCGAAAGGCGAGAGCGCCACGGGCGCGAGAGCATTTAAGAAGAGGGTCAGCGCGAGTGCGATCATGGCTTACTCGAGCGGGCCGCGCGCCGGCGCCCGACCAGCACCACCGTCGGTGCGACAAACCCGATGACGCATAGCTTGAACCACGTCGGCTCGACGGCGACGTCCATCCAGATGTTCGCCAGGGTCACGACGAGGATCAGAACGGCGACGGCATAGACGGCGAGCCCGCCGAACGGCCCCCCGGCCAGCGCCGTGGCCGCTCCGGTCACCCAGCCGAGCACTAGCTGGGCTAGCACGATGAGGACGATCCAGACGCCGACCGGCTGGATCCACCCTTCGTGCCAGACGGCGATCACGATTCCCGATAGACCGAGCGCAAAGACCGCATACCCGAGCAAACCCGCACCCACCAACCGGACGTATTTCATCGAGCACTCGCTCTCGAGGGCCACTGGAGTCCCGACCCGACGAGGACGGCTGTCGGTGCTGAGACGACCCACAGCATGCGGGCCCACAGTGGATCGCCGCCATGCGAGACAAGGGGCGCGACGAGCGCGGGGGCGACAAGCAGGCAGCCCAGCGTGATCGTCGCCAGGCGTCCGACGTCTCCGCCCGAGCGGGCGGCGAGCAGGCCGGCGAGGACGCATGTCGGGATCATCGAGCCGAGGTAGGTGAGTCGGAGGATCAGCTCGGGGGAGGGGTCAGCCGGAAACAGCGCAGCGTAGCCCGCACGCGAGCCGATGAGGACGAGGTCGCCGACCAGCCACAGCGTCGCGAACCCGAGCAACACCGCCTCGATCAGCCGACCGACCCCGCGCCGGTCCAGGTGCAGACTCAAGGCGGGCCAGATGGACCGGGACACCTGGCTTCGGTACCACCGCCGCGCCGTCGGCGCCGAGACCGAGGCGACCCGCTCGTTGAACCCCTCCTCGAGATCCCCAAGCACGGCTTCGCGCTCGCCCTCGGGCAGGGCGAAGCCGAGAGCTGCGGCGGCGATCCTCGGCGGTCCGGAGCGGCGCCCGCCGACGTGACCGGGCCCGGTCGACCCGGTCACGCCCGGCCCCATTCGAGGTCGAGACCGTCGAACATCCGGTCCAGCCTCGCCACGGTGGTCGCGAGAGCCCTCCGCCCCGATCCCGTCACGACGAAGTGCTGTTTCGCGCGGCCGCCGCGAACGGGCGTCGGATCACCCCGTCGACTCTCGACGAGACCCTTCCGCTTCAGCCTCTCGAGCGCCTTGTAGACCGAGCCGATCGCGACGCTTCTCCCGGTGCGTCGCTCGATTTCCTCGTGAACCGCGACCCCGTAGGCGTCCGCACCGACGCGCATGACCGCGGCCAGCACGATGAGCTCGAACTCCCCCAGATGGTCACCGCGCGCCACGGCTCAGGCCTCCGCCGCCCGCCGGATCGGCAACCTCCGCATGAAGAGCGCCGCGCCGAGGAAGATGCCCACGATGAGACTCCCCGAGGACATGAGATCGAACCAGAGCGGACCGGTGAGCGTCCCGTCCAGCGTGGTGACGACCGTCTCCGTCACGACGAGCATGCTCATGACGTTCGCGACGACCCAACGGGCGCCGCCCGCGATCTTCGTCCCGGCGAACGCGCCCGCGACGGCCGACAGGAACGTCCCGAGACCCGCGGCGGCGAGGACTCCCAGAGAGGACTGGCCCCAACCGACGCCTCCGAACAAGCCTTCCTGCACGACGGTGATCAGGATCACCATGATGGCGTACCCGGAGAGCACGCCCGCCAGGAGCTTCACGTATTTCATACCGTTCCTCAGGATCGGGTCTGGGGCTCGCAGCCCCCGATTCCCAGCGCCGAACAGACACCGAGAACCGCCTCGCGACATATATACGGCAAAGGTGAAGAAATGTTTCGGCAAGGTCCGGGGCAAGGGGAGGCGCGTTGCCGCGGTTCGGTCGCGACGGGTACTGTTGGCGCATGAAACCCTCGTGGTTCCGCCGATACCTCCTGCCAGGCGTCGTGTTCCAGTCCGCCGTAATCGCAGGCGGCTACGGGACCGGGCGGGAGATCGTGGAGTTCTTCCTATCGCTCGGCCCTACGCCGGGGCTCGCGGCGATGGCCGTGTCGACGCTCATCTGGAGCGCGGTGGCCGCGACGACGTTCGAATTCGCTCGCACCTTCAGGACGTTCGAGTATCGAGGCTTCTTCCAACGGCTCCTCGGCCGCGGGTGGCTGGCTTTCGAGATCACGTATGTCCTGATGATGTTGCTGGTGCTCGCGGTGATCGGCGCGGCGGCCGGGGCAATCGTAGATGAGACGTTCGGCTGGCCCTACGCGGTCGGGGTAGTCGGGGCAATCAGCGCGGTCGCGGCGCTCCTCTTCTTCGGGAGCTCCGCGATCGAGCGCGTCCTGGCTGGCTGGTCGTTCGTCCTCTACGGCGTCTACATCGCCCTCGTCGTGTTCTCGCTCGCGCGGTGGGGGGGGCAGGTCTCGCAGGCGTTCTCGGCCAGTGCCCTCGAGGGCTCATGGCTCCTGAACGGGGTCCGCTACGCCGGATACAATCTTTCCGCGGGCGCGGTAGTGCTCTTTACGGTGCGTCACATTCAGACGCGCAAAGAGGCGGTGAGCGCGGGTCTTCTCACGGGGCTGATCGGCATCCTGCCCGCGCTGTTTCTCTACCTGGCCATGGTCGGGCACTACCCGGAGATCACCGAACGGGCGGTTCCGGCGAATTTCCTTCTCGAGGCGCTGGGGTCCCGCACGTTCCAGGTGCTGTTTCAGGTCGTGCTGTTCGGCACTCTGATCGAGACCGGGGGCGGCATGATCCACGCGCTCAACGAGCGGATCGTCGCGACGCGTCACGAGGCGGGTCACGACACGCCACCCTGGGTGCGGTCGGTCGTCGCGGTCGTGTGTCTCGGGGTAGCCGTGTCGCTCACGCCGCTCGGGCTCATCGAGCTGATCTCGGCGGGGTACGGGACGATCACCTGGGGGTTCATCGTCTTCTACGTGATCCCGATCCTCACGCTCGGAATCTGGATGCTCCGGCGCAGGGGTGCGCGTGAGGCGAAGGCGGGAACCGATCCGTGAGGCCGGTGGCCGGCGCTTCCAAGCCCGGCTGAAGCACCTCGGAGCTCTAAGGCAGCACCACCACGAACGCCGCCCCCTCTTCCGACGCATCGTCCAGACGGAACGCACCGCCGTGCTGTGTCACGACGATGTCGTAGCTGAGGGATAACCCGAGCCCCGTCCCATCTCCGGTCGGCTTCGTCGTGTAGAACGGCTCGAAGATCATCTCGCGAATCTCTTCGGGCACCCCCGGTCCGTTGTCCGCGATCCTGATCTCCACCCCGTCGGCGGTCCGCCGCGTCGTGACCCACACGGTCGGTGTGTAATCGGGCCCGGTCCGCTCCTTCTGCTCATCGACCGCGTAGTAGGCGTTCGACAGCAGGTTCGCCAGAACCCGCCCGATGTCCTGGGGCACCAGATCCAGCTCGTCGGCAGTCTCGTCGAAGTCCGTCTCGACGTTCACGTGGAAGTCGGCGCGCTGAGCGGCCATCCCGTGGTAGGTGAGCTCCACGTAGTCCTTCACGAGCGCGTTCACATCCGTCGACCGCCGCTCGCTGCCGGACTCGTGGGCATGCTGCATCATGCTGCGAATGATGGTGTCGGCCCGCGACCCGTGGGTCGCGACGCGGTCTGCCGCGACCTTGAGGTCGGACAGCACCTCGTCGAGATCGGGAAGCACCTCGGCCACGGTCGCTTCCTTCCGCTCGGCGAGCTCCTCCTCCAACTCCTCCATCAACGACTGTATCGACTTCGCGAAGTTGTTGACGAAGTTGAGCGGGTTCTTGATCTCGTGCGCGATCCCCGCGGTCAGCTGGCCGAGAGACGCCATCTTCTCGGTGTGAATGAGCTGGGTCTGGGCGGCCTTCAGGCCATCGAGCGCGGCGCTCAGCTCCTCGTTCGCGTGTCGCAGCTCCTCGGTCCGCTGCTCGACCTTGTGCTCGAGGTTCGCGTACAGCCGCGCGTTGTCGATGGAGATCGCCATCTCGGACGAGAGCAGACGCAGGACCTCCAGTCGGGCCTCCGTGAACGCCCCGGTGGTCAGGTTGTTCTCGAGATAGACGAGCCCCGTCAGCTCTCCCCTGTTGAGGAGCGGAAGACAGAAGATCGACTTGGGCTCGCGCGCCAGCACGTAGTCATCGCTCGCGAAGAGCTCGTCACTCGTCGCGTCGTTCAGCACTACGAGCTCGCCCGTCCCCGCCACGTAGTTGACGATCGACTGTGAAAGCTCGGCGCTTTCCTCGACCGGCTCGGACTGCATCACCCGGACCGTGTCCTCCCCGACGTCCATGGCTCCGTCGATCAGAAGCTCGCCGTCCACGTCCAGGATCAGGAAGCCCCGCTGCGCGCCAGCGTTCTCGACCACGATTCGCATCAGAGTGTCGACGAGTTTTTCCAGCACGATTTCGCCCGAGATCGCGCGGGACGCCTTGGTCACCGTCGTCACATCCAGGATCTGACCGGTGCGCCCGGTCGGAGTCGTCCCCTGCCAGTCGGTGTCGAAGCCCTCGTCCGCGACCCGTTTCGCGACCTCGGGGTGCGCGGCGTCGAGCTCTGCGACCTTGGCGCTTGCTCCCCACCGGACGTAGGCATGGCGCGCGTCGAGCAGGTAGTCCAGCGCGAACCTCGGCTTGCCGACCGATTCGTAGAAACGCCCCGCGAGCTCGCTGGCGATCCCTTCCTCGTGCGGATACTCGTTCGAGCGCGCCGCCGCGATGGCGCGATCGTAGAGCTCGATCGCGCCGGTCGGATCGCCGGTCACCCGCGCACGCTCTGCTTCGAGCAGCAGAACCTTGTGCTCGAAGTTGGACGGTGCGTGCTCGGCCCACTTCCGCAGCTTCTTGAGCGATCTGTCCGCCCGCTTCAGCAGATGCCGGGCCGTTCGTCGCTTCAACCCATCCGGAGCCGCGGCCAGCGTCGACAGTGCGTCGTAGAAGTGGTGCATGGGGTGGAGGCCGGTGCCGACCAGTGACTCGATGATCCGCCCCGCTTCGACAGAGAACGCCGCGCCCGTCTCGTAGTCCCCGTACACGCACGCGAGCTCGCTCTTGATGATCGACGCCTGGCACATCATCGAGACGTCCGCCAGATCGGTGAGCTTCGCGAGCTCGACGTCCTCGTCGAAGAACTCGCCCTTCAGACGTGCGGGGTCCGGGACCGGGTTCGTGAGGTTCTCCACGCCCTGCCGGAACAGGGACATCTGCAGTCTGTGCTTGGTCTGCTTGAACCGGCCGGCCACGTCGATGGCGCCATCCAGGTCAGACGCGACGTCCGACAGCTCCCGGCCGCAGGCGAACCCGTTGTAACCCCGCGTACCGACACAGAGGGTCGCGTACTCCGCGTCACCGGCGTCGACGCCGCTCTGGTACGCCTTCAGGAGCGGCGGCAGGGTGTCTCGCAGCGGATCCTGCCACTGCGCGACACTCGAGTTGAAGACGAGCGTGACCTTGGCGATGAGCTCACGTGCGTCGAAGTGATCGACCAGGTCGAGACCGAGCCGCCCGAACCGATACCCGTTCGGAATGTCCCCGAACGCCGCACACAGCAGAATCCCGTAGATGCCGTAGCCGTAAGCCGAATACGCCGCGTTTCCGTGCCGCACGGACAGCTTGACCATCTCGAAGGCGACGAGCGGAAAGAGCTTCGGCGTGGTGAAGTAGATCGGAGCCGTCGCGACCATCAGGATCCGCATCGCGGCGAGTGTCCTGGGGTCCGTCATGTCCGGCAATGCGCGAAGATCGTCGACCGAGCGACGGCCGAGCGCGGCCTTCGTCCTCAGGAATCCGGCCAGGATCCGCAGGTCTCCCGGACTCCGGGGCAGCGAGACCCCGAGCTTCTTCAGAACCTCGAGGGCGGCGTCCACCGACTCGACCAGGCGCTGCTGAGCCATGTACGACTGGATGCGGATCTCGTAGACGGACGCCTCCTCGATCACGTCCTTTACGTGCGCGAGGACTTCCCGGACCAACTCCTCGCTTCGTTCGAAGTCCGTGCTCAGGTACGCGGCCTCGGCGGCCTCCGACCGGAGAGTGAGACCGAGATCGTGCTGCGTGGTCCACAGCGCCTCCCCGAGCATCTCCGCGCCGACGAGGAGATACTCGAGCGCCTGCGCGTAGGCCGCGGCCGCCTTCGCGCGTTGTCCCGACCAGAGGTTCAGCCGCGCGAGCGATTCGCGTTCCGGGCGCGAGTGGATCAGTGCGCGGCCCAGGTTCAGGTGGTTCACCGCGTCGAGGAGCGATTCGGTGGACATCGCCTCATCGAACCTCCAGCCGCCTGACGGCGTGAGCTCTCGCTCGGCCCGCTCCTGCAGCACCCTGCCGAGCCGAAGGTGCACGTCGCCGCGGTTGTCCGGGGGAATGAGCGAGTAGGCGGCCTGCTGTACGCGGTCGTGGGCGAATCGGTAGGAGACGTCCAGGCCCGCGCTCGGGCTATCGGGCGACGTGTCGCCGTCCGCCCGGAACTCTGCGACCAGCTTGTAGGCGTCCCCCTCGGGGGTCAGGAGACCTTGAATGACCGCGGGCCACAGCTCGGCCGCGACCTCCGGCTCGCTCTTCTCCCGTACGAGCGCCAGCGTCGTCAGGTCGAACCGGTTCCCCAGGCACGCAGCCCACTGGAGCGCACGCTGCGAATCGTCGGGCAGACCCCGGATCTTCCCGGCCATGAGATCGACGACGTTTTCCGTGATGTCGATCGAAGCGAGGGCCTCCGGGTCCCACGTCCACCCGCCCTCGCTCGCGTCGAAGCTCAGCAGCTTCTCCTCTTCGAGCGAGAACAGGAGCTGTCGGAGGAAGTACGGATTGCCGGCCGTCTTGGTCGATAGCAGTACGGCCAGATCTATGGCCGCATCCTCGGAGCAGGCGAGGCTGTCCGCGATCAACTCACCGGCGTGCTCGACGGTGAGTGGGCCCACCGGTATTTGATGCACCGGGATGCCGGCCGACTCGATCTGCTCGAGCGTGAGCCGAAGGGGGTGCCCGGCCTCGACCTCTTCGTCCCGATAGGCCCCGAGTACGAGGAGGTTGTGCGACGTGGGCAGCAAGGCGCCGATCAGCGAGAGGAACGCCTGGTCGGCCCATTGCAGATCGTCGAGGAACAGGACGATCGGGGTGCCGTCCGCGGTGAGGGCGCCGATGAAGCCCTGGAAGACCGCGTTCAGACGCGTCTGCCCCTCCACAGCCCCGAGCGCCGGGGCCGGAGGCTGTGGCCCCAGGATCCACTCGGCCTCCGGGATCACCTCGATGATCACCTGCCCACTCGAACCGACGGCCGCCAACAACCGGGTCTTCCAGTCCTCGATCCGCTCGGGGCTCTCCGTGAGAATCTGCCGAATCAGATCGCGAAGAGCGCTCCTCAGCGCACTGTACGGGAGGTTCTGGAACTGGTCGAACTTGCCCGAGACGAAGTAGCCGCGTCGCGCGGCGATGCCTTTGTAGACTTCCTGGACCAGGGCCGTCTTCCCGATCCCGCCCGGACCGGTGAAGGTCATGACCTCGGTCGCGCCTTCGGAAACACGACGGAAGGCCTCGAGGAGCGTCGCGGTCTCGTCCTCCCGCCCGTAGAGCTTGTCGGGGATCTTGAGCTCGCTCGAGACGTCACGGCGCCCGATCTCGAATGCGTCGACCGTGGCTCCACCTTCGAGGCGACGAACGACCTCCCGGAGGTCGGCGAGCAGCCCTTCGGCCGTCTGATACCGCGCTTCGGCCGTCTTGCTCAGGAGCTTCAGTACGATCTCCGAGACCACCTCCGGTATGTCTTCGCGGACGGCGTGGACAGGCTCCGGCTCGCGCGCGATGTGGGCGTGCACGAGCTCCATCGGGTCATCGGCGGAGAACGGAGGCGCACCGGTCAGAAGCTGGTGGAACGTCGCCCCGAGCGAGTAGAAGTCGGACCGATAATCGATCGGCCGGTTCATGCGGCCGGTCTGCTCGGGGGCCATGTAGGCGAGTGTGCCCTCGAGCACCTCCGGGTTGCTGACCGTCGCCCGTTCGGACGGGAGGGTGGAGCAGATCCCGAAGTCGATGAGCTGGAGGACCCGCGTCCTCGGATTGAAGAGGATGTTGCTCGGATTCAGGTCCTTGTGAACCACACGATTCGCGTGCACCTGGGCCACGATCTCGACGAGTCGGATCGCCAGATCGAGGAACGCCGGCAGGTCGAAGCGGGCCCACTGCAAGTGCGAAGCGAGGGACTCCGCGCCCGAGTCCTCCATCGCGTAACCCACGGTCGGTCCCTGCTGGACGATCTCCAACACGTCGACGATGCCCTCGACTTCCAGGCCCGCCATGACGTCGAATTCGAGCCGCAGCCGCGAGAGCTCATCTGAGGTGGGGTGCGTCCGGTTGAGAAACTTGATGATGACGCCGAGCCCATCGGCCGAGCGGCGCGCCCGGTAGACGATGGACTTCTGGCTCTCGTAGAGCTTCTCCCCGAGATCGTACCCGGCGATCTCCTTCACGCCGTCGTCAGCCGGTGCGGGTTACTTCTTGAACAGACCCGAGAGAGGCATGCACCCCGAGCGGTGCTCGGGGGGCGTCTCGCCGTCCGGTAGCGGAGGCCACTGCCAGCGCACGTTGGCGTCGGCATTGGAGAAGTCGACGATCGACCACGAGCCGACCGACGGCGTCAACACGCCGTTCTCGTTCTGGATACCCAGCATCTCGGCGATCGGATAGTGCCACAGCGGGTTGAGGGTCAGGCGATACTTGTGTGTGTAGAGGCCCATGCCGTGGAACCCCGTCAGCGAGATCGGCTCTTCCACGATCGCCTGGTAGCCGGCGCGCTTGATCGAGGCCGCGGCACGGTGCTGCTTCAGGAACAACAGGTTCATGTCTGGCTTGAGCAAGTGCAGGAGCGCGTCCAGGGCCTCGTCGAGGAAGCTCGGATGTACCATGCCCTGCTCGTGACCCGTGAGGTGCGGAACGAACCCCTCGACCGCCTGCTTCGGGTCGGTCCAGGTGTCGCCCGGGTGGCCGGACGGCTCGTCGAGAGGCTCACAGGACAGGAGCGTCTGCTCCGTCCCTAGCTGGTCGGGCTGCGACTTGTCGAACGCCAGGACGTCCACACGGTACGTCGGATTCCTGACGTCGATCTGGTGGTCCTGGTGTCTCCGGATGTCGACGCCGTCCGCATCGAGGAACCTCCCCACGGTCTTGGGGAACCCGTAGATCTCTCGGCCCGCGACGACCGCAAACGGGTTGTCGACGAAGATGAAAGGGACGAACCAGGTCAGATGGCTGGGGATGCGGATTCCGAGGGCCGTCTTTCGCATCGCGACACACAGGACCCAGAAGCACAGGTCGTTCTCGTCCATGAGCCCGACCTTCTTTCCGTCCTCCTGGAATACGTCCCCCATCAGATGCGCGTAGGTGATGAGGACGTTCGGGATCAGCGCCTTGTACTCCCACTCGCCGTCCGGGTCGCGATCGTTGATGTAATGGTCCAGGTGGCCCTGGAGCTTGTCGTGATCCGCGTGCACGAGGAAGCTCGACATCGTGACGCCGTTCGCGACGTACGGGCCCTGCGGAATCGGAAGAAGGAGTCCCGTGCTGATGAGCTCCGGGTAGATAGATCCGTTTGGGTCGGTCATCGGTTCAACACTCCGGATTACGGCGGACGGGAGACAGGATCGAGCGCGGGATTACGGTAGCCTCGCCGCGGGGCACGTGTCCACGCCGGGCTAACGTGATCGGCCCGAAGATCGGCTCTGCCCGAGACGGCGGGCTACTGCGGGGCGGGCCGCTGGCGGTCGCGGGTGGCGAAGGTCATGTTTTTCCGCGACTTCAGCAGTCGCACCTGGAGGATGCCATCGCGTCGGAGCATCCCTGAGAAAGGTCGCGCAGCCCATGACGTCGGACCCCACGAAGCTCCCCGAACATCCGAAGACCCTCACGACGGTCATCGCGATGACCGTCGCTCTGCTCGTGCCGGCGATCCTGACGCTGATGAACGTCGACGCGCCGTCAACCACCCCGCCGTCACAGAATCCGACGCCGTTCGGGTACACGATCAGCCTGCTGCTGTTCGCGATGCCGGTCGCGGTCATCGGCATCTGGTTCTTCCTGCACCCCAGACAACACGTGGACCGCAAGGCGATGCTCTGTGCTGCGCTCGCGGTCTTCATCCTCGGCTCGATTCTCGACTTCGGGTTCGGATACTCGTTTTTCGTATTCCCGAACCCGGACGCGACGCTCGGGTGGCGCCTTCCCGCCTGGAGCTGGGGTCAAATGGCCTGGGTAGGGGACTACCTGCCGATCGAGGAGTTCGGCTTCTACATCTTCGGCGCCTTCTTCATGATCACGACATACATCTGGGCCGACACGGACTGGCTCAAGGTCTACGACCACGAACAGCGCGGCATCCTCGCGCTGCACCACCGCAAGATCATCAACTTCTCGCCGTGGCCGATCGTGATCGCCGTCGCCCTGATCGCCGTCGCCTACTTCTTCAAGAAATCGTTGCCGGCGCCGCACAACGCGGGGTTCCCCGCGTACTTCACGTTTCTGTGCCTCCTCGCGTTCGTCCCGGCCTCCGTTCTCATCGGATCGGTCGGGAAGTTCATCAACTGGCGAGCCTTCGTCTTCGCGTATGCCGTTCTACTACTCGTAAGCCTGGTGTGGGAAGCGACGCTGGGCGTTCCGTACAACTGGTGGAACTACCAGGGCGAACAGATGATCGGGATCCGGATCACGGCATGGGCCGAGCTTCCGGTCGAGGCGGTGCTGTTGTGGCTGGCCGCCGCGTTCGGCGCCGTCGGGGCGTACGAGACGTTTCGCATGTACTTCCACCTGGACCGTCCGTTCTGGCAGGCGCTGTTCGGGCCGGGGCCGGAAGACGAGTAAGACTCGGGGAGACCGGAGCTGGAGATGAGGCAGGCGATGTCGGCCCGAGCAATGCTCGGTGCGGTTGTGATGACGGTGTGGGCCTGTGCGGCCGCGACCGCGCAGACGGCGACCATCCGTGGAACGGTTACGGATTCGGATCTGCGGCCGCTCACGGGCGTGAACATGGCGCTGGCGGATGAAGGCACCGGGTTCAGACGCGCGACTACCAACCAGCAGGGCGTCTACGTCTTCCGGGACGTCGCGCCCGGCGCCTACACGCTGACCGCGTCACTCATCGGGTATTCGCCGTTTGAAGACACCCCCGTCCGGGTCGGGCCCGGGGACGACCGCACGATCGACATCGCGCTCGAGATCGCGGCGGTCTTCGGCGACACGCTCGTCGTCTCGGTCTCGCGTCAGATCGAGAAGGCCGTCGAAGCGCCGGCTTCGGTGTCGCTCGTCGACCAGCAGGAGATCGCGGGACGGCAGGTCCTCACGGTGCCGGAGCACCTGCGGCATGTGCCTGCGGTGGACGTTGCCAGCTCCGGGCTCAATCAGACGCGGATCGCGATCCGCGGATTCAACAACGCGCTCAGCACGTTCGACAAGACACTGGTACTCGTCGACAACCGCAACACCCACATCCCGGGGCTTCGACACAACATCGCGGAGCTGTTGACGCCGATCAACGATGACATCGAGCGGATCGAGGTGGTGCGGGGCCCGGGGTCGGCGCTCTATGGCGCGAACGCCGCGAACGGCGTGATGCACATCATCACGAAGTCGCCATTCGACTCGCCGGGCACGACGGCCACGATCGGGATCGGCGAGCGAGATCTCTTCTCGGCCTCGTTCCGTCACGCGAGCGTCTTCAGCCAGAAGTTCGCTCTCAAGGTGTCCGGTTCACTTTATACCGGCGCCGACTGGGAGTATGACGACCCGGCCGAGCCCGACTCGGTTCTTCTCGGTCAGTACACGCTCGAGGGCCGCGTGAGCGACGACGACCCGATCGAGAATCTCCGCGACTTCGACGTCGAGAACTACAAGGCCGAGGCGAGGCTGGATTTCCGCCCGGGCGCGGGCTGGGACGTAAACCTCACCGGCGGCGTCGCGCAGATGAAGGGCCTGATGATCACGGACGTCGGCGCCAGCCAGAATGCGGATTGGCGAAACAGCTTTGGCCAGCTACGCGCGTCCAAGGGGCGCTTCTTCGGACAGGTGTTCCTCAACGCTGGCAACACGGAGAACCCGCGCACGTATCTACGGCGGACCGGCGACCGGATCGTCGACAAGTCCAGACTGTTCGTGGCGCAACTTCAGCACGGGACATCGTTGGCCGACGGACGCCAGGACTTCATCTACGGCGCGGACGCCTACCTAACGCGGCCCAACACGAACTTCACCATCCACGGGCGCTTCGAGGACGACGACAGCATCGACCTGTTCGGAGCATACGTTCAGTCCGAGACCGAGCTGACGGAGACGCTACGCCTCGTGGCCACGGCCCGGGTGGACGCCCATAGCCGTCTCGACGCGGCGATCTTCTCGCCACGGGCGGCTCTCGTGTTCAACCCCGACCCGGACCACACCTTCCGCGCGACCTACAACCGCGCGTTCACGACGCCATCCAGCCCCCAGCTCTTTCTGGATCTGAACCTCGGCCAGCTCGGTCCGCTGCCCTACGGCCTCCGCGGACTCAGGTCGCCGGACACGGGCTACTCGTTCATGCGCGATTCGGAGACGGGGGTCGGGGGCTTCTTCATGCAGTCGCCGTTCAACGCCGGTGGACGGGAGGAGTTCATCGACGCCGACGTCACGCAACTGTGGTCGTCGGTCGTAGCGATCCTGGGGGGCCAGGGTGTCGACATCTCCGGGATCCCGGCGCCCGGCACAGCCGAGGTCGCCACGGTCCTCGCGATCCTCAACACCGGCACTGGAGCGTTCGACGCGATCGATCCGGGCGATCTGAACGACATCGGGCCTCCCGAGCCCGGGATCACGAACACGTTCGAGGTCGGGTACCGCGGCCTTCTGTCCGATCGCTGGCTCTTCTCCGCGGACGTGTACTACTCGCAGGTCGAGAACTTCGTCAGCAGCCTCGATGTGCAGACGCCGAACGCGTTCTACGACGCCGCGTCTCTAACGACCTACCTGACGGGGTTCATGCCCGCCGACGAGGCCGCGGGGCTGGCCGCGGGGATCGCCGCGATCCCGCTGGGCACGATCACGCCGTCCGAGGCGGGGGCGTTGAGCCCTGCAGATCTGATCCTCACGTTCCGGAACTTCAAGGGCGACGTCTCGCTGTGGGGGACGGACCTGAATCTCCAGTACTCGCCGACCCCACGGTGGGGGATCGGGGTCAACTACTCCCACATCAGCAAGGATCTGTTCCCGAGGGGACCGAACCAGATCCAGGACATCGCGCTGAACGCGCCGATGAACAAGGTGAATGGGATCGTCACCTTCAGGGATCCGGCGATCGGCCTCGATACGGGGGTGCGGATTCGGTACGTGGACAGCTTCCCGGTCCTCTCCGGCGTTTTCGCCGGGACCGTGGATTCCTATACGGTGGTCGACGTGAACGCGGCGTATCCGCTGCCGTTCCACCGACGGGCGACGCTCAGGTTGTCCGTCCAGAACCTCTTCGACAACGAGCACTTCGAGTACATCGGGACCCCCGCGATCGGGCGGCTCGCGATGCTCCAGCTCGCCTACTCGTTCTGAGCCGATGAGCGAAAACAAACGCAAGATCGCGATCCTGGGGGGCGGGGTCGGGGGCATCACGACCGCCCTCGAGCTCACCCGCCCCGAGCTTCGAGACAAGTACGACATCACGATCTACCAGCTCGGCTGGCGGATCGGCGGGAAGGGCGCGAGCGGCCGAAACCTTGAGCAAGGGTGCAGGATCGAGGAACACGGCCTACATGTGTGGGCCGGTCTGTACGACAACGCGTTCCGACTGATGCGCGGGGCGTACGAGGAGCTGGGGCGGGCGCCCGACGCACCGCTCGCTACGTGGCTCGACGCGTTCAAGCCCTGCGAGGTCGTCGCCCTGGAAGAGAAGTACAACGGCGAGTGGGTCTCGTGGGTGATCGAGCCTCCGACCAACGATCAGCTGCCCGGTGACCCGGAGGCGAAGCTCTTCCTGCCTTTCTGGAGCTACATCGGCGAGGCGTTCGGCTTCGTACTGGACCGTCTGAAGACCTCGCACCGTAAGCGACACGAGAAACGGACATCCGGCGCCGGCTTCTTCGCGGGACTTTTCTTCCGGCTCTTCTACTACACGGCGTTGACGCTGACCGAGATCGTCTCGCTCGCGTTCTACACGGTGTACGAAGTCGGCCACCTGCTGACCAGCACGGTGGGCCGGCTGCTCCCGAAGTTCGTACGGGGTGGCGTCTACGCGATCTTCCACCTTCTTCAACGGCTCGGCATCTGGTTCGTGCAAGGGCTCGTCCGTTTCCACTGGAGGCGGGCAAAGCGGCACATGGACGACCTCGGCGCCCGGCAAGCCTGGATCTTCATGAACTTCGGCGTCGGGTTCCTCCGCGGGATCATCGATGACGACCTGTTCCGGAAGGGGTTCGACTCGATCGAGCACCTCGATTTCCGCGAGTGGCTCGGAAAGCACATCGTCGACGACGCTCACCCGGGAGCCGAAGGCGAGTCGCTGACTCTGCGCTCGCCCCTGGCGAGGTTTCTGTACGATGCGGACTTCGCCTACGTGAACGGCGACCTCGACAAGATGCGCTTTTCCGCCGGCGCGGCCGTGTACACGCTTTTCCGCCTCGGGCTCACCTGGAAGGGCGCGGTCATCTGGCGGATGCAGGCGGGGATGGGCGACACGATCTTTACCCCCGCCTATCAGATATTGAAGCAGCGCGGAGTCAAGTTCGAGTACTTCCAGAAGGTCACGAAGCTCGAGACCGCGGGGAAATCGATCGACGGGATCGAGATCGCCACGCAGGCGAAGATCGTGGATAGCCAGATCGCGTATCAGCCCCTGGTCGAGGTGCGCGGGCTCGACTGCTGGCCGAGTGAACCCGATTGGTCCCAGCTCGTGGACGGCGAGAAGTACGCCGCGGAAGGCATCGACTTCGAGGATTGGTGCAGCCCGCACCTCGGCACCCGGACCCTGGTTCGCGGAACGCACTTCGACGACGTCGTACTCGGGATCTCCCTGGGGGCGCACCCCTACATCTGCGGGGATCTCATCGACCACAGCGACGACTGGAAGAAGATGGTCGACAACGTGGCCACGATCGCGACGCAGGCCGGGCAGCTCTGGTTGACGGACACGACATACGAGATGGGGTGGACCCACCCCGGGCACCCGCTCCTCGCGACGTACGACTCATCGAACTTCGACACGTGGGCCGACATGACCGAGCTGCTGGTGCGGGAAGCATGGCCGGGCGTGGGCGACGAGTCTCCGCTCAGCATCGCGTATTTCTGCGGCCCCATGCAGGAGAAGCCACTGCCGACCACGCCCCACGGACCAAAGCAGTCCTGTGAGGAGCTCGACCAGAAGTCCGCGAATCAGACCATCCGGCGGCGTTTCACGACCTTCCTCGAGGACGAGATGTACCGGTTGTGGCCCCGTGGATCGAACCGGGGGCAGTTCGATTGGGATCGGCTCGTCGACAACCGGCCCGGCAGCAACAGGGGCGCTGCGCGTCTGGAGTCGCAGTACTTCCGCGCGAACGTCCAGCCGACGGAGCGCTACGTGATGTCCCTGCCGGGAACCAGCGAGCACCGGTTGCAGCCCGGGGCGTCCGGCTTCGACAACCTGTATCTGGCCGGCGACTGGACGTGGAGCCCGTTCAATGGCGGGTGCGTCGAGGGGGCCACGATCTCGGGCATGCTCGCCGCGAACGCGATGTCGGGGTTGCCGAAGATCGATTCGATCGTGGGTCTGACGTTCGGTTGGGGATCCTACGAGGAGCGATTGAAGAAGGCCCGGCGGGAGCAGGGCCGGGCTGAGGCCCGCTGACGCCGCCTGCCGCTAGGCGCCCTTGTAGCTGAGGGCCACGACGCTCACGTCGGCATGCTGCGGGGCTCCGTCGGCGAACTCGTCCAGCTCGCGAATGACGGATCGGACCAGCTCGGGCGCGGATTCTCCCCTGCATTCGGCCAGTACGGCCTCGAGTCGTTCGCGGGAGAACACCGAGTGATACGAGTCCACCGTGTCCGCGACGCCATCCGTGTAAAGGAAGAGTCCGCCACCTGGCTCGAGCGTGGCAGTGCCGGCGAAGAAGTCGCCCCCGGCCTGACCCAGCGCGGCAGACATGCTCTTTCCCAGGGGCTCCGGCGCCTCGTCGGCGCTCAGGAGGTACGGAGCGACATGACCGGCGTTCGCCAATTCGACGGCGCCGGTTTCGCCGTCCACGTAAGCGAGGACGGCGGTCACGGACAGCGCGTTCAGCCTCTCGGCTTCGAGGAGGCGCCCGACTTCGGCGAGACACTCGACCGGTGAATCCGACCGGGGCGCGATCGCCTTGATCAGCGTTCGGGCCATCACCGCGAGCATCGTCGCGGCGACCCCCGTCCCCACGACCTCGCCGACGAGCAACGCGACCCGACCGTCCGGCAGGACGAAGAGATCGTGGAAGTCTCCGCCCACGTCCGCTGCGGGCACCTTGAACGCGTAGACGTCGAGGTCGCTTCGGTCCGGCAACGACTTCGGGAGCATGGCGTCCTGGATGCGACGGGCGACGTCCAGCTCCTGCTGGACAGCGGAGAGGCGCCGCTGCGCCTCACGGCCTTCGCGCAGGAGGATGAGCTCACTCCACGCCTTCGCAATCGTCGTCTCGAGGTCGCTGAAGTCGATCGGCTTGGTGACGAAATCGAACGCGCCCCGGTTCATCGCCGTCCGGATATTCCCGAGGTCGCCGTACGCCGACACGACCACGGCTTTCAGGGCCCGGTCGAGCTCCGACATCTTTCCGAGAAGCGTCAGGCCATCCATTCCGGGCATACGGATGTCGGTCAGGACGATCCCGATGTGCGGCTCCGCCTCGAGCGTCTCCAGCGCCTGCGTCCCTCCACCGGCGAAGGAGAACGCGAGATCGCCCGCCCGCGTCTGTTTGCGGAAGTGCTGGCGTACGAGCAGCTCCAGATCGGGCTCATCGTCCACGACCAGGATCCGGATCGGACGGTCGAGCACTTCCACCGGGGGCGGGACGACAACTCGCGGCGAGTGGCGCCTGAGTGGATCCGTCGACTCTTCGGCGACCTCGAGGGCCCGCGCGGCCTCCTCGACACTGCGCAGATCGGCGACGAACGCCGACATCGTCTGATACCGTCGCTTCGGCTGTTTCGCGAGCGCCCGATTCAGAATGTGCTCGACCCCCATGTCCTCGATCGCCCGGAGCGCCCCGACCGGATGCGGCGCCGTATTGAGAATGGCCTGCATGACCGCCAGGTGTGTCCGACCCTCGAACGGCAACGCCCCCGTCAGCATCTCGTAGAGGACCACCCCGAGTCCCCAGATGTCGCAGCGATGATCGTACTCGGCGCCGGTGAACTGTTCGGGACACATGTACGCCGTCGTGCCGATCACGCCGCCGGTGGCGGTCATCGGGGTGTAGTCGGTCGTGCGTGCCACCCCGAAATCGAGCACGACTGCCCGGCCCTTGGGTTTCACGATGACGTTGGCCGTCTTCACGTCGCGGTGGATGATCCCCTGTTCGTGCGCGGCGGCGAGACCCTCGCCGATCTGTATGGCGAGGTCGACCGCTTCGAGGACATCGAGGCTGCGGGTCTTGATGATGTGGTCGAGACTCTCGCCCTCGATGAAGGCCATCGCGATGAACATGAACGAGTCGGCCTCGTCGATCTCGTAGACGGCTCCAACGTTCGGGTGGTCGAGGGCCGCGGCGGCCCGGGCCTCGCGGAGGAACCGTTCGCGAGCATCTTCGCCCTCCGCCATGGAAGACATGACGAACTTGAGGGCGACCTCGCGATCCAGTCGCGTGTCGAGCGCGCGGTACACCACGCCCATTCCGCCCTGCCCGATCTTCTCGAGCAGTTCGTAACGCGAAATCGTGTCTCCAACGGCCAGATTCAGCATGCTCCCCGTTCATCGACGGCCGTCCCGCGTCCCGGCCGGAGGCGATGACCCTCTGTGGCGTAGCGAACGGGCGAAATCTATTCGGACCCCCGGTCCCCGCGCACGGCGGGTCGCCGGGGCCGTCGCGTCGCGGTTAGACTCGGTGACCTGACGCGGAGTCACGAAAGGTCTCTCAATGAGTCAGATCGCCATCCTCGCTGGGCTGGTCCTGGGTCTCGCACTCGGCGTGATCGCTTCGGCCACCGGAAACGAAACGCTGATCGCGATCGCCGAGGCCTCGGCGCCTTTCGGCGCCGCCTTCATGCGGGCCATTCAGATGGTGGTGATCCCGCTCGTCGGAGTGACCGTCTTCGTAGGGGTCGCGAAGATCGGAGATCCTCGCAAGCTCGGGCGGCTTGGAGGTGCCTCCGTGGGCTTCTTCTGGCTCACCACGCTGCCGGCGATCGTCCTCGGGATGATCGTGATGCGAGTAGCGCTCGCCTTCGCCCCTCCCGTCACGCCACCAACGGTCGCGGCCGAGGTGGCGAGCGAGCTTCCGGGTATCGTGGATTTTCTCGTCAACCTGATTCCACGAAATCCGTTCGAGGCCGCAGCGGCGGGATCGCTTCTTCCTATCATCGTCTTCACGGTCCTGTTCGCGGCCGCGACGACGACGCTCCCGGCCGATAAGCGCGAACCTCTCATCTCGCTCGGCGAGTCGGTCAGCGATGTCCTGATCAGACTTGTCCACTGGGTGTTGTTGACGGCACCTCTCGGCGTATTCGGGCTCGCCGCGCCCGTCGCGGCGCGCACCGGAATCGCCATGCTCCAGAACCTCGCCGTGTTCATCATCGCCGTCGTCGCCGGGCTCTTCATCTTCATGGCCATCATCTTCCTTCCCGCCGTTCGATTCGTCGGGAAGATGCCCGTCGGGAAGTTCATCAAGGGGACGATCGGGACGTATGCCATGGGGTTCAGCACGACGAGCTCTGTCGCCACGCTGCCCGTGATGTTCGATGACGCGGACCGACTCGGCCTCTCGAAGGAAACGTCCAACCTCGTGCTGCCTCTTGCCGCGTCGATCAACCGACCCGGGAGTGCGCTGTTTCAGGGGGCGGCGGTCATCTTCCTCGCCTCCGTATACGACGTCTCGGTGACGCCGGCGGCGATCGCGGGAGCCGTGCTGGCGACGTTTCTGGCTGCCATGACCGTGGCGCCGGTTCCAAGTGCGAGCATCATGACGATGGCCCCCGCTCTGGACACGGTCGGCATCCCCCTCAGCGCACTCGGAATCATGCTGGGAATCGACCGCGTTCCGGACATGTTCCGATCCGCCACGAACGTTGTCGGCCACTTGGCCTCGGCGACGGTCGTAGAGAGTCTGGCGGGTGGCGAGGAGGCCGACCTGGATGGAACCCCGGGAGTGAAGCCCGACTCCTAGCCCGCGTACGTCGTCGGGTCCACCACTCCGGCGCTCTGAAACCCCCGTCGGCGGAGGATGCAGGCGTCGCAGCGGCCGCACGCCGCTCCCGCGACCGGGTCGTAACAGCTCGAGGTGAGGGCGTAGTCGACGCCGAGGTCCGTCCCCCAGCGAATGATCTCGCCCTTGGTCAACTCGATCAGGGGCGCATGGATACGGGCACCACCAGCGACCGTGCCAAGACGTCCCGCACGCTCGAAAGCCTCGATGAACTCGGGGCGGCAGTCCGGATAGCCGGAATAGTCGATCGAGTTCACGCCGATGAAGAGGTCCTCCGCGCCGAGGACTTCGGCCCATGCGAGCGCGAGTGCCAACAGGACCGTGTTTCGCCCCGGTACGTAGGTCGGTGGAACGCCGCCCTCGCCGGGTTCCCGGTCCTTCGGGACGGGGATGTCCGCCGCCGTCAGCGCCGAGCCGCCGAAGCGTCCAAGCCCCACGTCGATCTCCTCATGCCCCGCGACGCCGATGGACTGCGCCACCCGTCGGGCCGCCTCGAGCTCTTCGGTGTGACGCTGGCCATACCTCACGGTAAGCGCCCACGGTTCGTAGCCGCGCGCGCGCACGATCGCCAGCACCGTCGAGGAATCCAGGCCTCCGCTGAGCAGAACCACCGCCCGACCGGGACGGTCGTGGTCTTGCATGCTAGTTTTGGGATCGTTGGTCATCTTCACGAAGCTACAGGGAGCACCGGAGCGTCACGATGACGGAACTGCCGGCCAGCGGACCACTTCCGCGACCGAAGAACCCCGATGAAGGCCGTCAGACCCTGCGTCAGGAGGCGATCCCGGCTTCCGACACACAACGGGTGATATTGCGGGCGACCGAGTTCACCTCGATCTGCCCGCGAACGGGTCAGCCGGACTTCGGGAAGGTGACCATTGAATATTCTCCCCGTGAGCTCCTGATCGAATCCAGGGCTCTCAAGTTCTATCTCTGGTCCTTCCGCGACGAAGGCGCATTCTGTGAGGACCTCGCGGCGCGCATCGCGGACGACATCGTGTTCGCGATCGAACCAGTCTGGGTTCGGATCGATGTCCAGCAGAACGTACGGGGCGGGATCGAGATACTGGCGCGCGCCGAGCGAGGGGAGATCGGACGCCGCAAACCCTAGAGCGGGTGACCCTCGTAGATGTTCGGTGGCTCGAGACCCATGATTCGCATGAACGTCACGAGCTGCCCGCGGTGGTGCAGCAGCTCGGAGTGACCGAGCCACGCCGTGTCCAGCCCCGACGCCGAGAAGCCGAAGTAGAAGTCGATCGTCCGCTCCGCGCTGTCTGGAGAGACCGCTGCCAGGGCGCTCGCCAGCTCTGCCCGCGCGGCCTTTGAGAGAGCGACGATAGCCTCTTTTTTCCACCCCTCTTCCGGGTCGGTGAGCCCGTCCATGTCCCCCTCCTCCATCCGTCCGAGGACGAACGCGCGGGCGCACATGGCGACGGCCTGGTAGATATGCGCGACCATGGTACCCGCGGCCATCTGATCCGCCACCGGCTCCTCGTCGAGTCGGTCATCGGGAATCGCCGCGAACGCGCGATCGACGGCATCGAGTGCAGCCAGGGTCGAATGGAGCTGGAATCGTGCGATCTCGGCGCGCGCCTCAGGCGATTGCGACATGAGCGTGTTCCGGGGGGGAATTGGGATGTCGTCCGCCGGTGACGGACGCGACGGCGCACGCTACATGGGTTCGAGACCGTGCGCTATACAGCTGGTGGTCGCCGTTCGGCCATCGTCGTATTTGATCTCGATATGGCCCATCCCCCAGTCCGCATCGGGATCGATCGACACGATCGTGCCGGGCCGACCCCACGGCGTCTGCACCCGTTGTCCGACGACGAACGGGATCGGACCCGGCGCCTGACCGGCCGGGTCTTGCCCCAGAGCATCCTCCGGCGGGCGCGCGAAGCTGGCGTTCGGGTCCTCGGGGGCGGGCGCGCTCCGTGAGACGTCGTCGAGAACCGCCTCGTTGTGGGTCGCGAGCGCGCCGAGGGCCGCGTCCAGTTCCTCCTCGCCCATGGCTCCCTCCAGGCCGCCCGTCGCAAGGGGCTCCACCCCCTGGAAGGGCTCGGACAAGGACACGGAATCAGGGACGGCTGCTGCCGACGCGAGGTCAGCCGGTGGTTCGTCGCTGATCACCCGGCCCCGCTCGATCGAATAGAGCTCTCCTCGATCCCCCTGCACCCGGCCGCCGAGCAAACCGGCGATGTCGATCAGCTTGCGAATGACAGAATGGTCAGGGTCTCGTGAAAAAAGGTTCCCGTTCGCCCAATCGATGGATGGGTCGCGAACCCTCGCTGGCCCCGCCCAATGCGCGAGATCGGGAGTCTCGCCAGCCGCGCGCAAGTCGGGATCGTTCTCGATCACGACGCGCCAATCTTCTTGCGGGATCGGCGTTTGCGGCCCTTCCAGCTGGTGCCGCGCACGTGTGATGTATACCACGTAGCCCATGTTCGCCTTCCGGTCCGCTCCGCAGCCCCGCAGGCCGGGCCGGACGCTCCGCTCCCTATCAGGGCAAGGCACGGACCGCTTTCCCCGGGCGGGCCCCCGTGACGGCCCCTTCGGCCCATACCAACTCGCCCGCAACCCAGACCCGATCGATGCCGACGGCCGTCAGACCTGGATCCGAGAACGTGCTTCTGTCGGCCACGGTCGCTGCGTCGAACGCCACCAGATCGGCGCGTGCGCCGACGCGAATCACTCCGCGATCGTTGAGGCTCATTCTGCGTGCCGGCATCGACGTGGCTCGGCGTACGGCCTGCTCCAGCCCGATCAGCCCCCGTTCGCGGACGTAGTGGCCGAGTACCCGCGGAAACGTCCCCGCGCCGCGCGGGTGCGGACTGCCGATGCCCCCGTCGCTGGACGTCATCACCCAGCGTGATCGCATGAACTCGTCCACGTCATCGTCGTTCATCGTATGCCCGATGACGCGGGATCCTCCGTTCCTCATGAGCAGCATGTACGTGTCCACCTCCGACAGGCCCTTCCGCGTCGCGATCTCGCTCAGCCGCAGGCCGTTGAGGGTCGGCTCGGGATCGTATCCGACGACTTGAAGCCTCTCACCTCCACCGATCGCGTCAATACCGGCGGCCACCGAGTCGGGGTTCTGGAACTGACGCGAGCGGACGACGATCGCCAGACCCGACTGCCAGGCGGTGTACGGATACTGGTCGGCGGTCACATCCAGCCCCGCCGCGTTCGCGGCCGCGATCATTCCCAATACCTCGGCGGCCTTCCCCCAGACAGAGGCGTTTCCCGCCTTGATGTGAGAGATCTGGACCGGGAGACCCGCTTCGCGTCCGATGCGGATCGCTTCCGCAACGGCGTCCAGGAGCCCCTCTTCCTCGTCCCGCATGTGCGACATGTAGAATCCGCCGTGGGCGGCCGCTTCGCGGGCCAGCGCGACGAGCTCGCCGGTCGAAGAGTAAAAGCCAGGGTCGTACTCGAGACCGCTCGACAGCCCGTAGGCCCCTTCGCTCATCGCCACCGCGACCCGTTCGGTCATGTCGGCGATCTCGAGATCCGTCGCGGTCCGGCGGAAGTCATCGCCCAGCGCGGCCCTGCGGACGGTTCCGTGACCAACGAGAGTCGCCACGTCGACCGCCGGTCGCGTCGCGTCGATCCGATCCAGGAAATCGCCGATCGGCCAGGGCGATCCGCCGTCTGCCCCGACGACGATCGTCGTGATTCCCTGTGAGACCTGGGTGGCCGCGAGCGGGTCACGGAAGATCCCGCCCGTCGAGTGATTGTGGATGTCGACGAAACCCGGCGTGAGCACGAGCCCCGATAGGTCGATCACCTCCGCGCCCGCCGGACGAGGGATGGAGCCGGGGTCACCCACCGCGGCGATCAGGCCGTCGCGAACGAGAACCTCGCCCGTGAAGCCCGGCGAACCGGTGCCGTCGACGACCGTGGCGTTCACGAGGAGTCTGGTCGGCGAATCGACCGTCTGGGCGCCGAGCCCCGCTGCCGACGAGAGAAGGGTCCACGTGACGATCAGCCACATAGCCGGTCTGCGAGCCGTCATTCGTGCTCCGGGTGGTTCGGGGTGCACATGCGTAAGGAGGTCTACTCGCGGAGGGAGGATCGGATCCCCGCCACGGCAGCGTCAAGGAGCCGACGCCTCCCGCGGACGTGCAGCGCCGGGGTTCCATCCGGCGCGCGCGGGCTGTAGCCTCTCAGGCCCGCCAGGAGCCCCACGGGCGCTGCCGTCGGGCCATCCGTCGACCCGTCCCACGGAACTCCGGACCCACTCGAGGCGGTTCGGGTAGTTTCGGCCGCGCGGGGTCATGGCAACACAGGAGATCAGACATGCCGGGATACATTGTTCGCGACAACGCCGTCCTTCGCCGGGCGCGCCGCACGCTGTCGGCGTTTGCAATCGGAGCTGGCGTGCTGGTGGCGGGCGCCGTGACGATCGTCGCTCAGGAACCGCCTGTCAGGATCGCGGTCGTCGACATCGACTACATCGCGGTCCAGTCCCCGGCGGGACAGGTGCTCGCGGGCGAGATCGCGGCGCTTCAGGACCAGTACAACGTCGAGCTCTCCCGTCGACAGACGGAGGTGGAGGACATTCAGGCTCGGGTGGTCGCCGCCGACACGACGAACGTCGTTCTTTTGCGGGCTCTCCAGCGCGAGTATCAGGACGCGCTGACGAGCTTCCAGCGATTCCAGCAGGATATCCAGGGCCAGGCGCAGGCGTTCCAGGCGCAGGGACTCCAGCAGGTCCGCGAAGAGATCGGCCCGGCGCTCGAGGCGATCATGCTCGAGGAGGGATACGACCTGATCCTCAACAACGGCAATCCCGGCGTGGTGATGAACAGCGACCGTGTGGACATCACGCAGCTGGTGCTGACTCGTCTCCAGGCGGGCGGGGACGGGGGCTGATCGCATGGCTCGACGGCTCCTCTCGTTCGCGTTCATCACGGGCTGTTGCGTGGCGCCCCTCGTCGGCCAGCAGCAGGTCGTAATGAGTGAGAGGTTCGACGCGGGACTCGGTTCATGGGAGCGCGTCCGGCTAGATCGTCGGCAGACCTCCTACAGCACGACGACCACCAGTGGGGAGCAGGTTCTCGTCGCGACGAGCCAGAACTCCGCCGCCGCATTCCTGCGTCGGATCGAGACACCACCACCGGACAGGGCCGTGCTCGAGTGGCGCTGGCGGATTTCCGAGAGCCTCACCGATAACGAACGTGAACGTGAGCGCCGCGGGGACGACTACGCGGCTCGTGTCTTCGTGATCTTCGGAGACGAGCCGTTCGAGCGCGGCACACGGGCCCTGTCCTACGTCTGGGCGGGTCAGGAGCCCGTGGGGGCGGAGTACCGGAATCCCGTGATCGGCGATGTCGCCACCTTCGTGGTCCGCAGCGGCGATGCCTCGGCGGGCCGTTGGGTGCGTGAGCAGCGGAACCTCATGGCCGACTTCGAGGACGCCTTTGGCGAGCGGCCTCCTGGGATCACGGGCGTGGCGGTGCTCGTCGACACCGATGATACCGGCTCCAGCGCCATCAGCTGGTTCGACGATTTCGTCCTCGAGGTGGCGCCCGCGGAGCAGGGGCCGATCCGCTGATCCCGAGGTGGTCGGCCCGCAGTCTCAGTCGCGGATCTCCACGACCGTCTCGATCTCCACTGTCTGGTTCCGCGGCAACGACGCCATCCCGACGGCGGCGCGGGCGTGCTTCGAGATCTCGGGTCCGAACACCTCCTCCATGAGGTCCGAGAATCCGTTGATCACCTGGGAGTGACCGGTGAACTCCGGCGAGGAGTTCACCATCCCGTGCACCTTCACGATGCGCTTTACGCGAGAGAGCTCGCCGATCTCCCGCTTGAGCGACGCGAGCACGCAAACACCAACCCAGCGGGCGATCGCATAGCCTTCTTCGACCGTGTGGTCGCGGTCGATCTTCCCGGTGTTCGACTCGTCGAGCCCGCCGCACGGACCGTGTCCGGCGACGAAGACGAGGTTCCCGGCGGTCACGGCCTTCACGTAGTTGGCGACGGGTGCATCGGGGGTCGGCAGCACGATGCCGAGCTCCACCAGTCGGTCTTCCGGAGTCGGCTGGGCCTCGACCGTGCTGGCACCCGCGACGACCAGGCCGACGATCGCCATCGCCCCGGCATTCCCCCACCGGCGAGTCGCCGGGACCGCGACGGGGCAGGTCATCCGCCGTCCCCCCGGGTCTGGCGCCTGGCCGACACCACGTCCTCGGGGGTCTTCCCCGTCCGGATCGATTCGGCCGCCACCTCCACCGCCTCGAAGATCTTCGTGTAGCCGGTGCACCGGCAGAGGTTGCCGGAGAGTGCCTCCGCGATTTCCCGCCGCGTCGGGTCATCGTTTCGGGCCAGCAGGCCATACGCCGAGCAGAGAATCCCGGGCGTGCAGAACCCGCACTGCGCGCCGCCGGTGAGATCGAACGCATCCTGCAGCGCATGTGGATGCGGGCCGTCCGCGAGACCTTCCACGGTACAGACCTCGCGTCCCACGGCCTCGTGGACCGGGAGGATGCACGACAGAACGGCGTCACCGTCGAGCAATACCGTGCAGGCCCCGCAGTCGCCTTTGTCGCAACCCTGCTTGGACCCGGTCAGGCCGAGCACGTATCGAAGCGTCTCGAGCAGGGTGTAGTGCGTCGGGACGCCGGTTTCGGTTCGGTCTCCGTTCACGCGGAGCTCGAGGATCGTGTGCATCGGTCGAAAGCTGTCCGTGTCCCCGAAAGCTTGCAAGCCGGTACTGGCGCGCCGCTTGCCCTCTTACGCCGTCGACAACCATCGGAAACGTCCTCGACGGGGGTCGTTTCGACCCAGGCGGCACGGTCGCGCGGGTCGGTACGGCGCACACCCCCTGTGGGTCTGATTGCATTATGGCCGGAAGCCCGCAAAATCCGCGATCGCGGCGCGACGCGACGCCCGAGACGGCAGTGCCCAAGTGGTCCCCACGGCCAATCTGGGAGGGGCTTGGCGTCGCGTTGCTGGCTATGACCACGGCGGTGGCCGGGGCGCTCGTGGTCAGCCGCGAGAACGTCGAGCGCGTGCCGCTTGAAGGCATGCGAGAAGGTCTCGAGTTCCTCGTCGTCGAACGTGACGTATCGGTCGCCGCGTCCGATTTCATCGCCACGCTGTCGATGCAGATGTACGAGGGTGGGTACGAGGCGGAACTGGAACGCCGTTATCGAGTGCTCGGAGACCGAGTCCGGGAGGCCGAGGCCCGACTCGACTCGATGTCCCCCTCCGACGGATGGGCCCAAACTCATCGCGAGATGAACGAGGCCGTCGACTTCGCGCTCGACTCGTTCGAAGACCCTCGATCGAGTAGCGAGACACACTCGTGGTTGAGCGAGTTCCTCTACGACTTCAAGCGCGTCGTCCCGACCGACAACATGGGAGAGTGGTCGGCCCTGCTCGGGGTGGCCACGTGGTCGCAGGAAGTCCCCGTTGTCGTGCAGGACTACCTCGATCTCGCGATGGCGCGGGAGTGGCAGCTCACGGGCCGCGAACCCGCCAACCCCGACCTTATCGACTCGTACAACGTCTCGCTCGCCTGGACGCGCCAGCTCCGGGAGTCCCACGGGGAAGCCGCTGGAGAATACACACCCTTCGAAGAGTACATCCAGCCGGAGCTAGCGGTGCAGGCCGACTCCACCATGGCGGCTCTTCTCGATCGACTCTCGACACACCCGGGCGTCACCGAGCTGGAGGCGGAGGTACCCTACCTGCTCGGCCTGACCGCCCAAACGCGCAGCGGGTCGATCAAGGAGGTGTACGCACTACGGGACGAGTGGGTGCCGGACTTGATGATCCTGGTCGAGGACCTCCGGGTCCACGCGCTGAGCAGATTGGACGCGGAGCTTGGGGTCTCGGTGCTCCGGAGCCGGACGGCCAAGTACGGCGGGGCCGCCGCCGTCGCGCTCGGGGTGCTGTTCGCGGTTCGCCTGATCCGTAGACGGCTCCGCGACGACCGGAGGCTCCGGAGCGCCCTCGAGGAGGACCCGCTGACCGGGCTCTCGAACCGCTATGCGCTCTTCTCGGTCGCACCCGCGTGCCTCGCCAATCCGGAACTGCTGAGCTTCGCGCTGATCCAGATCGACCTCGACGACTTCAAGTCGATCAACGACGACTATGGACACCATGTGGGAGACCAGGCGTTGGCGGCGTTCGCCCACGCTCTCCGAGGGGCTGTTCGCTCTGTGACAGACCTGGTTTGTCGAGTCGGTGGCGACGAGTTCGTCGTGCTGCTCCGTGGGCTCCGTGACCCGGAGAACGAGGCCGAGATGATCGTCGAACGCCTGAAGCTCGCGCTCGAAACGCCGCTCGAGCTCGGGGAGCTCGAGCTCCGCCTCCACTTCACGGCCGGCATCGCGATCGCGCGCGAAACGGCGGAGCTCGAGGAGCTGCTGGTCGAGGCGGACCTGGCGCTCCTGGATGCGAAAGAGCGAGGACGCGACGTCGCGCGTTTCTTCCGGCGCAAGCTGGGGCGGAGGATGATCCACGAGCTCTCGACTGCCCTGGGGACAGGAGAGCTCCGTTGTGCGTTCCAGCCGCAGATCGACCTGGTCACCGGCTCCGTCGTGGGCCTCGAGGCGTTGGCGAGGTGGCAGAGGGAAGACCGGTTGCAGGTGCCGACTCGTAGCCTGATCGACGCCCTGGAATGGCTCGGCGCGTCGCGCGACTGGCTCCGCGCGGCCATGCGGGACATCGAGCTCGCGTGGCGGACGGTGGGAGACCGGGTGGACGGCAGGATCTGGCTGAACCTGATGGGCTGTGACATCGAGGATGCCGATCCTGACGAGCTAATGGACGTCTTCTCGAGCACCGACGTCCCGCTCGACCGGATCGGTGTGGAGATTACGGAAGCGGTCGGCCGAGCGAAGATCGACGAGGTCGTGGCGCTTCTGCGGACTCTGCGGGAGGCAGGCCTCGCGGTGGCGCTCGATGATGTCGGCGACGACCGGGTGCCGCTCCTGCACATGACGGAACTGCCAATCGACCTGGTGAAGCTGGATCGCTGTGTGATTACCGGCATCGACTCGCAGAAAGAGTTGCGCGCCGTCGTCCAGTCGCTCTCCGACATGTGCGACCGGCTCGGCCTGCGGGTGCTCGGGGAGGGTGTCGAGACAGTCGAGGAGGAGGCTGTCCTGCGCCGGTTGGGCCTCCGGTACGTCCAGGGTTTCCTTTACGCGAAACCGCTCAGCATCTCCGCCCTCCAGGCCCTTCTGAACGAGCGCTTCGCCGTCGCCTCGTCCGACAACGTGGCGTGACCTGACCGTCTCCGCGTCGTCTATTCTTCACATCGAGTACCCTTCGCCTCGAGACTTGCCTGCGGGTCTGCAGAGCTAGCCCCGCGAGTCGCCAAGCGCCTGCTATCATCCGATCTTGTCGGTCGCCTATCCCGCGACCGCTGCTCGACCGGTGGAATCCGGCGGTGCTCGCGCGTTGTACCAGTGGAGAGATGCACGACCGACACGAGCAGGAGATCCCAGAACACATGCAAAACTCTCGACTGCGCCCCTCCAGGCGCATTCTCCGCGCCTCGGGTCTGGCCGTCGCGATTCTCGCTTCCGCTGGCAACGCGAGTGCCCAGGACCGTGAGCCGGAACCGGCGTTTCGACATATCGACCGGTGGCTCGTGACCGGCGTTTCGGTCGTCGAAGGGACCCACCCGCTCGAGGGCGATCAGGGGCGCGTGTTCCCGGATCGCGACCTGGAGCTCGGCCCGGGCTACTGGACGCTGGTACGAGAAGACGGGGCGACGTCCATCGCCCTCGACCGCGGCTCCGCGGAGGCCGAACCCGCAGCGCTCGCCCACGCCTACGTCAGATCGCCCAGCGATGTCACGGTTGACCTGAGGCTCGAAGTGCCCGAGTGCGCGCAAGCGCGGGCGTGGGTCAACGGACAGAGTCTGGCCTCCGACGGCTCGACGACGGCCGTTCGGCTCGGAGGAGGTTGGAACACGCTCCTCGTGTCAGTGACCGGAAAGAGCGACTGCAATCTCCGCCTGGGGGCGACGATCGAGGCTGCGACTCCGCCCGCGAGGACCGATGAGGACGCGGCAGACCTCGCCGGCCTGTCCGTGCAGGCGTCGCGTCCCCCTGGCGCACGGCCGAACTATCCCGGAGGCGCCGTGCTAGTGGGCGAGCCGGTCCCGGTCGCGATCGCCTGGCCCGGGGCCGAGGACGACCTACGAACCGAGATCGAGGTTCCTCTGACCGCCTGGGGACGCCCCGGGGGTATCCCGGCCGCCGCGGGCGGTGAGGACCGGCCGACGGGGCCTCCGACCATCGACCTCACCGGCGAATGGAGGCTCACGCTGTACACCCCGACCGGCATCGTCAACGGACTGGCGAGCCTCGAGATGTCCGAGGGTGGCGAGCTCATCGGTCGCGTGGAGGGCGAGCGAATCGATGGCGAGATCCGTGACGGATGGGTGAGCGGCGACCAGTTCGGCTGGCGTATCCGCCTCGGCGGGCGTGGCCGCGACATCGAGCTTCGCATGCGGGGCGTGCTCTCAGACGACGGGATGATGTCCGGGAGCATGGATTTCGGGGGGTTCCGAGAGTTCGAGGCGCGGTTCGAGGGCGAGCCCGCCGGGGAGGACGACAAGGCGGGCGACGAGCCCGAGCAGTCGAACGAGGAGGGGGAACGGGAACCGGTGGAGATGCCACGGACTCCCGCCCCGGGCGACCAGGACCCGGCCGAGAGCCCGGAGGATGAGCTCGCTGGACCGCCGGACCCCGATGGGCTCCGTCAGCGAATCATGCGGACCCTCCTTCCACCACCCGAGGACCCGCCGGATCCGGCCCCGACAGAAGCGGTGGTCGAGCTCAGCATCGCGGGAGGCGACATCGAGGAAGCCATTCAGGACCTGCGACCCCTGAGGCCCGTCACCGTCTCCGGATCGGTCGAGTTCCGCCGGGCGCGGTCCGCCGCGCTCGACTCGGACGGCTTCGAGGCCCGCGTCCGCTGGAACAATGACGACTACGATTTCGTCGGCAGCGTTTCACCCGAGGGACTCCTCGCGGCGTTCCATGGCGAGATCCGACTCACGGGGTGGGGACTCCAGGGCGTGGAGGGGTTCGCGGGCAGTTTCCGCGTCCCCGCGATCCTCGACGGCTTCACGCTCGGCCTCGGGCCCGGCAGCTGGACGGTGGACGGCTCGCCGGACAACGGGACGGAACTCTGCAGCCCGTGCGAGGAGGGTCGGACGATCGAGATCCGGGTGACGGGCACCGACGCGCCGGTGGTGTTCGTGTCCGATCCGGGGTATCCCGGGAGTGCGGAGGGTGTCCCTACCGCGAGGGATTGGCTGGAGGCCCTGCGTGGCGATAACGAGCGCTATCGGGAGCTGGGTCGCACCGCGGGGGGCGGGCTGTAGGAGCCGCCGGGCTCGGGCACGCGAGGTTCCCGCCGCTAGTCGGCGGGACTCGCCTCGGGGTCGGACGTTTCCGACTCCACGGAAGGGGCATCCGGGTTCTCGGCACCATCCTCCTCCGAGCCCGACCCGGCGTCCGACGCGGCGGTCTCGACTTCCGGCGGGACGGACGGCATGACCGCCGTCTCGGTCGGCGGGGGAGCGAGTTGTGTCTCGATCTCCTCCGGCAGATCCGAACCGAACGTGGGCGGCGCGATCACCGGCTCCGGCGTCGGAGCGACGGAGGCGGCTTCCGCACCGCTCCCGTCGCCCTGCGGAGCGTGTCCCCCAACCGCGGCGGTGCCCGACCCCGTCCCCGGATCATCGGCTGACTCGGCGGTCGGGACCGTGGCGGCGGCCGCCGCGGCGGCGGCCGCCGGGTGCGAGGCGGCCGTGGCGGCGGCGCCTGTGTCGGTGCCCCAGCGCTTCTGACGATCCGCCACCTCGAGCTCGCGCTGGATCTCGTTCATACCGCGCTTGAATTCGCGCATGGCCTTCCCGACCGAGCGCGTGATTTCAGGGAGCCGTTGAGGCCCGAAGATGATCAGCACCAGCATGGCGATGACCAGCATTTCCCCGAAACCGATTCCGCTCAGCGGCATGACGACTCGCTTGCGAGAGACCGCGAACAGCGCGCGACAGGGCATCCTTCATCGAGAGCCCGTCTGTCGCACGCCCGACCATGGAAGAAAATTACTGCGAGAGCGCCGCCAGCACATCCTCGCCGTAGAACATGCCGATGTACCGGGCCTGTGCGGGCGTCACCCGCCGTACGGCCCAGATCAGCTCGACATGGTTCGGCTCGCGCGGTTGAGTCTTCAAAGTCATGCCGCACTCGCCCAACATGCGATCGGCCTTCTTCAGGTTGCACTTGCTACAGGCGGTGACCACGTTCGACCATCCGTTGTCGCCTCCGCGAGAGATCGGCTTGATATGATCTCGGGTCAGCGATTCGCGGTAGCCGAGTTCGCGACGATGACGACTGCAGTACTGGCACCTGTACCCGTCGCGCGCGAAGAGGAACGTGTTGGTGACCTGCCGGCGGAACCGCCTCGGGACGTGAATGAACCGGACGAGTCGAATGACCACCGGAGTGTCCATGATCAGCGACTCTGACCGGACCGGGCGCAGGGGGTCCACCTCCAGCGGCTCGGCCTTCCCGTCGATGACGAGTCGGATCGCGCGCCGGACCGGGATGATCGTCAGTGGCTCGAACGAGGCGTTCAATGCCAGGCACCCCATGCCTTTTCCCCTCCTCTTGAAGGTCGCGAGTAAGCAAGCAGCCCGTCTGGCGGGTGTCAAGTTCCGTTTCTGGATCGAAACGGCCGCGATCTCCATGTGGATAGCGGCGTGACGGGGAACGGATCCGGCTCGAGCCGGGTGTGTGAAGTCGCGGTCCCGCGGCCGTTTCTGGGCACGCTCGCCTATGCGATCCCCGACGGACTGGCCGGCCGGGTCCGGCCGGGTGTCCGGGTTCGCGTCCCGTTGGGGAAGAGGGGGGCCGTGGGCGTCGTCGACCGGCTCGGACTGGCGGAGACCCGGACGGCCGCGCCGAAGAGCATTCGGCCGCTCAGCGGGATCGTCGATGATCGCGAGGTCGTGGGGCCCGAGCTTCTGGCGCTGTGTCGGTGGATGGCGGACTACTACGTGGCGCCGCTGGGGGTGGTCTTGAAGACGGCCCTGCCCCCGGGCCTTCTGGGCGGGCGGGCGGGGGCGCCCGACACCCCCGCCGTGAAGACGGAACGAATCGTCCGTCTCTGCCGCAGGCTCGAGACCCTCACCGAGAGGGACGAAGCTTTCGGTCGCGCCCGTCGTCAGCGTGAGGCGTATGAGCTGCTCGAGGAGCTGGACGGAATCGCGTCGCTCGCGCATCTGACCGGGCAGCTCGGGTTCTCGCGTGGCGTGATCGACGGCCTCGTGTCACGCGGCCTCGCCGAGCTCGACGATCGCCAGGTGGACCGCGACCCATTTGCGGGGGCGACGGCACCCGAGAAGCCGATCACGCCGACGGAAGATCAGGTGCGAGTCGTGACCGAGTTGCGGCGGATGGCTGAGACTCCCGAGGGGTCCGTTTCCCTCCTG
>JAOTZH010000134.1 GCA_029861425.1 Gemmatimonadota bacterium | reverse complement strand
TACTCCCGCGTCTGATCCTTCGGCGAGTATACGATCGTGTAGAGCTCGGTCCCATCGCGCATCGGGACCATGTGCTCCGACTTGTCGTACGTCGCCTGCAGGAACTCGGTGTGGTCGTCCGCGCTGACGGCTGCCGCAGGGGGTGCGGCCGGCGTCTCGTTCTCCGCCACCTCGCGGCCGCACGCCACCAGCCCCAGCGAGAGGGCGACGACGAGGGGGTAAACCCGAAGTGCACATCTCATTGCTGACGAACTCCATTTCATGAGGCGGAAGGCCGAGTTGAATCTAGCCGTCCGGTCTCTCCCCAGCAGTGGGGTGGCAGGAAGATTCCGACGGACTAATCGGCGCTCGACCGGTTCTGGTCCAGGAACTCGGTCGTGCCCTCCGGCAGGAGAAGGTCATCGGCGATGGCGGCGATCTCCTCGGCCGCCTGCCACGCTGCCTCGAGCTCTTTGAGCTCTCCCTCGAGGGCCCTGCGTTCCTGCTCTTCATGGAGGGCCATCTCGAGCGCGAGCTTCGTGGGGGAGGGCATCTTGTTGACGTATCCGGGGATCCCCTTCTTGTCCGTGAACCGATCCCCGGTGACGACGTCCGACAGGAACGCGTCGGGGTGTCCCAGGTGCTCGATCTCGGAGACCGCGTCCCGGACCGTTCGGGCCTTGCCGCCCCTCCGGTTCATCCTGGGCAGGATGAGGCCGACCATGCGCTCCGCCTCCTGGCCCTCGAACCATTCCTTCTTCTTGCCCTTTCGAACCTGGAGCCGGAAGCCGGCGCCTCCCCCGGGCGGGCGGAGCCGCGTTCCCACCAGGTCGGGGTTCTTGAGACGCAGCACCCGTCCGTCATCGGTCGGCACCTTCACCAGGGTTCGGCCGTTGGTCCACGCGTTGATGACGTTGCCGCTCTGGGCGAGCAACGCGCCGCTGATCACGCCGGTCGCCGCGCCGCCGAGGATCACGCCACCGAACACGGCCATCCCGCCGACGCTGTACAGGAGCGCCCGCTTTCTCCGTCGCCCGAACTGGTCGCCGTACCGCCAGGCGGCGAACTCGGGCCGCAGGGGCTCCCCGATCCTGACGAGCTCGAGCCCCTCCGGGTGTCTGGCGAGCCCCACGTTGTCCGTCGAGGCCCGGACCCGGGTAGTCTCGAAGAGGCGTTCGCAGGTCTCGACGGCCTCCCAGCGCTCCTCCATCGGCGTGAGGTTCCAGCGCTCGCACCGCCGGCACACGACCCACAGGCGTCCGCGCGCCGAATCGAACGCCAGACGACGGCCGACAGGGAAGTGCTCGACCACCTGGTTCTCGCCGAGCGGCTTATTGCAGAACATGCACGTGGTGTACATGACAATCCTCGGTTTCGATATCCGCGCTACCGAAAGGGATACTCGCCCCTGGAGCAGACTATTCGAAGCTGGATCATGGTGCAGGGGTCAGGTCCGGCGGCCGGCCCCCACCGCGACCCTCTTGATTGACGTTGGGAGGCTCCAGCTCACCTCGAAGGATGCGGGAAACGCCAGCGCCGGCGTCTTCGTACTGCTCGTCGTCTTCGCGTTGTAGCGCGAGCAGTTCCCCGAACGAGGTCAGACCATCATGAAGCGCGTGCTATCCCTCGCCGTGGGGTTCGTCATCCTCGGGACAGCCTGTGGGCGAGCCGAGACCCCTCAGGAGGACGGTTCCTCCGGAGTCGCGATCCGTGGCGTGACGGTGCTCTCACCCGTCGACGGCACTCAGAGCTCGGGGCAAACCGTCCTGATCGACGACGGCCGTATCGTCGAGGTGCGTCCGGACGCGGACGCGGATCTCGCGGCGGACGCCGCGATCGTGGAGGCGGACGGGCTCTTCCTGATGCCCGGTCTGTGGGACTTCCACGCTCACCTCGCCATGGCCGACCTCAACGCGGCGCCCCTGATGGTCACGCAAGGAGTGACGGGGGCCCGAGACCTGGGCGCCATATTCGAGGAGATCGACGCTCTCCGCGATCGCATCCTCGCCGAGGAGGTGCTCGGGCCTCGCATCGTTCGGGTGGGTCCCACGCTGAATGGAGCCCCCAATGGCCCGCACCACCGGGTCATCGATACACCCGAAGCCGCCAGGGCCGCTGTCACTGACCTCGAACAGGCAGGGGCCGATCTCCTGAAGACACACAACGCGACCGAACGAGAGCCCTACTTCGCCCTCCTCGAGGCCGCTTCAGAGGCGGGGCTCGATGTCGCCGGGCACGTCCCGACGGGTGTCGAGCCGATCGAGGCCTGCGAGGCGGGACAGGCTTCGATCGATCACATCGTGACGATCTTCGAGGGGACGTACATGGCGGGCTTCGCGTCCGAGATGGAGGCCTTTCAGGGCATGGAGGCCTGGCTCGAGACCGAGGCGCCCGTCCTGGTCGAGTGCTTTGCGCGGCAGGGGACGCTCTTCGTCCCCACTCTGAGGACCTACGAGTATCGAGCCCACCGGGCAGCGCTGTACGACGACCCGCCCGAGGGATGGGACTACCTCACCGCCGAGAGCCGGGCGTCATTCCGCGAGACGAACGTCCCGGCCGCCACGGATCGGAATCCCCTGGTAATCAGGCTACGAGAGTCGCTCGTGGATGTCGGAAAGGTGCTCGTCGGTTTGCTCTACGAGGCGGGCGCGCCCATCGGCACCGGGACGGACTTCGCCGGGCCAGGCGTGGTCCCCGGATTCGGCATCCATCGCGAGCTGGAGCTTCTCGTGGAGGGGGGAATGCCGGAGCACGCGGCGATCTGGGCCTCGGCACGAGGTCCGGGTGAACGAGCGGGAGCCGACCCGCTGACCGGTCGGATCGAGGCGGGGGCGCCGGCCGACCTCGTGCTACTCCGCTCCAATCCGTTCGAACGGATCGATGCGGTGTCCGAGATCGAAGCTGTGGTACTGCGTGGTCGCATTCTCGATCGGGGGGAGCTGGATCGGATCCTGGCAGAGCTCGCCGCGCGGTAGCCGGAGTCCGGGCGATCGCCGGCGCAGGTCGAGGACGCCCTCGAGGCGCGCTCTCCTTCAGTCGGGGTGGGAGGTGTCGTCGCCGACCGGTTTGACGGCGCCGGCCTTCATCAAGGGGCCGAGCAGATTGGCGGCCCCGCCGTGTTCGACGATCCGACCATCGACGACCCGATCGATATTCACGGCTGTCGCCTCGATGACCTCCCCGGTGGGGCTCATACCTGCCCACTCCCCGAGGTGGGTGCCGCGCATGGTCACCCGCGACACTACCCACTCGCCTTCGGCGATCTGCTGTTCGACGGTTAAGTGCATATCCGGGTACGTCTGGCGGACGCCCAGCACGTGCTCCCTGGCTCCTTCCAGGCCGAGCGGATACCGGACGTTGTCGTGGACTTCCTCGTAGTCCGGAGAGATGAACCGCTCGATGGCTGACACGTCACCGGTGTTGAGGACTTCCTCGTAGTAGCGCCGCACGAACGCTTTGTTCTCGTCGTTGCTCATCGGCCATTCTACGCGACTGACAGCCATCGATTCAATCGAGCCTCCAGGCTACTCCGCGCGGATCGCGACCATCGGGTCGACGCGCGCCGCACGCCGTGCCGGGAGGTAACTCGCCAGCAGGGCCACGAGCGCCAGCACGACCGCGACGACCGCATAGGTCATCGGGTCGACCGGGCTCACGCCGTAGAGCAGCCCGGCCATGAGCCGCGTCACGACCACGCTCGCCACGAGGCCGACGAACACGCCGACCACGACGAGCCTCAGCCCCTGCCCGAGCACCATCCGTCGGACCATCCCGCTGTCCGCGCCAAGCACGACGCGGACGCCGATCTCGCGGCTGCGCTGGCTGACCACGTAGGAGATGACTCCGTAGACTCCGACCGCGCCGAGGAGAAGCGCCATCCCGGCTGCGATCGCGAGCATGACCAGGGTGAACGAGGTGCGCGCCATCGACGCTCGCACATCTACCTCGAGCGACCTCGGGTTGGCGAGTGGCAGACTCGGATTCACCGAGCCGACCGCCGCCCGAACCTCATTCATGAAACCGGACGTGTCGATTCGGTCGCTTCGGATCGCGTACTCGAGCCGGCGAGGAACGAAGAGGCTCAGGTCGAGCATCGCCGAGGCCTCCGCTCCGTAGAGATTGACCGAAACCATGGGCCAGTACACGGTTGGCACGACCGGCTGCGAGAGACCGTCGTCGCGCACGTCGCCCACGACTCCGATGATCTCTCTCCACGTGTCGCCGGTAACCGTACGAATCCGTTTTCCGACCGCGGCGTTCGGGTCGCCCCAAAACTCGACGGCAACGGCGCTCGATACGATCGTGAGCTCGGACCGGTTGCGAACGTCGTCCCAGGTGTAGTCCCGTCCCGCCAGGACCGGCACCCCGATGGTCTCGAAGTACCCCGGACCGATCCACTTGAACCGACGCAACGGTGGCATCTGCCCCTCGGGGAGCGGGAAGTCTTCCGCCCAGATCGGGTCAAAGCCGCCGCGACCATCCATGGGGACGGAGGTCGTGAGCCCGATGTCCTGGACGCCCATCACCTGCTCGAGACGCTGTGCGATCGCCTCGTGCTGCCGCGCCACGGCGTCCAGCTCGGGCACCTCGGCCTCGGGGATGCTGATCCCGAAGACCAGCACCTCCCCAGGCTCGGCGAACCCGGGATCGACCTGGCGGAGGTTCTGGAAGCTCCGGATGAGGAGCCCGGAGCCGATGAGAAGCACCAGTGCCATCGCCATCTGCGCGACGACGAGCGTGTTCCGCGTGCGATGACGTTCCTTGCCGGCTCCGGCTCCGCGTCCGCCCTCCTTGAGTGCCCCCATGGGATTCAGATGGCGATACCGCAGCATCGGGAACAAGCCGAACAACACCCCCGACCACCGCGACACCAGGACCGCGAAGAGCAGCACGGTTCCGTCGACCCCGATCTCGTTCAAGCGGGGAAGGTCGGCCGGAGCGATCGCGACGAGCAGCCGAAGCCCGGCGACAGCGAGCCATGTCCCGATCACGCCCCCGGCCAGACCGAGCAGGAGGCTCTCCATCAGGAACTCGCCGGAGATCTGCCGCCCTCCGGCCCCGAGCGCCGCCCTGACGGCGAGCTCGCGTTCCCGCGACTCGGCCCTCACGAGAAAGATGTTCGCGACGTTGGCACATGCGATCAGGAGAATGACCGCGACTCCTCCGAACAGGAGCCACAGCGTGTCGCCGATGTCTCCGATGACGTCGTCACGCAGCGGACTGACCAGGGCCGCGGCTCCGGCCTGTTCGAACTGCTCGACCGTCAGCGGGCCCGGGAACCGATCGAGCGAGAGACGCATCAGCCGGCTCAGGTCGGCCTGAGTCTGCTCGATGGAAGAACCTGGGCGCAGACGTCCAAGGCTGCGGAACGAGAAGTTTCCGACGAAGAGACTCGCCCGCTCCATCTCGAACGGCAGCAATAGCGCGGGCTCGATGTCGAAGACGTGCAGATCGCCAGGCAGGACCCCGATGATCTCGCGATCGACTCCGTTCACGGTCAGCGTCTGGCCAACCACGTTCGGGTCGCCCCCGTGGCGGGACATCCAGTACGAGTGGCCCAGCATTACCGTGCTGGCGGTGCCTGTGAAGTCTTCGTCGGGCAGAAACCTCCGGCCGTGTCGGGCATCGATCCGAAGAGCGCGGAGGACGCCCGAAGTCATGGACGAGGCCTCGACCCGGTCCGGGCCCGCCGCCGTGAGGATCGTCACCTCGTTCTCGAACCAGATTCCGACACTCTCGAGGTGTTGGGATTCCTCTTCGTATGTCACGTGCACCGCCGGCGACTGCGGCAAGATGTCCTGGTCCATCCCGGGGGCCGTCGCCCAGACGGAGACGAGGTCCTGCGCCTCGTCGAACGGGAGCGGCTTGAGCAGGATGCCGTTGATGACGCTGAAGATCGCCGTGTTCGCACCGATGGCGACGGCCAGTGTCACGAGGACGACGAGGCTAAACCCGGGCGCGCGTCGAAGCCTGCGGCTGGACAGGCGTAGAGAATGGAGTGCGTCGGCGATCGCGGCGCCCCCACCGCCCCGGTTTCTCAGATAGGCCTCGGCCGACTCCATACGCCGATCTGCTACCATGGCGCCGGACCGGCCGCGCTCACGGTGGATCGAATCGGCCAGCGAGCCCCAATCGGAGATCTCCGCCTCGGCTAGCTGTCGGGCCTCGTCCTCCAGCCGACCGGCGGCCAGGGCGGCCTCGTAACGCTCTTCGAGCTGAGTCGCGACATCGTCGATGATGTCGGCCTGTCGCCCCGCTTCGAGGTCCGAGAGGTCGAGCCTCTCCCGCACGAATCGTGTCCAGTCAGCCATGGGACGGCTCCACGACGAGGTTTACTGCCCGCTGATACTCCCGCCACGTGCGGCGCTCCGCCGCGAGCGCCTTCACGCCCTTCGCCGTCAGCCGGTAGTAGCGGCGTCTCCGCTCGCCGTCCTTCTCGACCCAGCGGCCGGTGACCCAGCCGCGTTCGTCGAGACGGCAGAGAATCGGATAGAGCGACGAGACGCGGAACTCGAGCAACCCGCCTGAACGATGCTCGATCCGACGGGCGATCTCGTATCCGTGAAGCGGCTCATCCTCGAGAAGGGAGAGGATGAGAAGCTCGGCGCTGCCTTTCTTGAGGACTGGGCTGAACACACGGCCTCCGTGAGGGATATGGGGCAGTACCACATATGTCGTATCGCCGCATATACGGAGGGCCGCCGAGGTCGGTTTCGATCGCTTCGGGCGAACTCAGGCCACGTCGCGGGTCGTTCCGGGGATCTCTATGCCGTTTCGTGACAGGATGGTCTCGAACTCCGACTTGTCCACCGCGTTCCAGTACGCCTCTTGCGCCTCGACGACCCCCTGCTGGACGAGGTCGAGCAGCGCATCGTTGAGCGTGTTCATGCCCTGGCTCTTCCCGGTCTGCATCGCCGACGGGATCTGGAACGCCTTGTCCTCGCGGATGAGGTTCGCCACCGCGTTGTTGACCATGAGGACTTCGAGCGCGGCGATCCGGCCGCCCGCCTTCTTGCGGCAGAGTGTCTGTGCGACCACCGCCTTCAGCGTGTCCGCGAGCATCGTGCGGATCTGTGCCTGCTGGCCCGAAGGGAACTGGTCGATCAGCCGGCTGACGGTGCCCGGCGCGGTGTTCGTATGCAGCGTGGCGAACACGAGGTGACCGGTCTCCGCGGTTTCCAACGCGATCTCGACCGTCTCCAGGTCCCGCAGCTCACCCACCAACACGATGTCCGGATCCTCACGCAGGGCAGCCCGAAGCGCGACCTTGAAGCTCGCCGTGTGCTCGCCCACCTCGCGCTGGTTGATCAGGCACTTCCGGTTCTCGTGGACGAATTCGATCGGGTCCTCGATCGTGATGATGTGGTCTTCACGAGTCCGATTGATGTGGTCGATCAGCGCCGCGAGCGTCGTCGATTTTCCCGAGCCGGTGGGCCCGGTGACGAGGATGAGCCCCTTCTTGAGCTGACAGAGCTCGAGCAGGCGTGGCTGCAGTCCGAGATCCTGGGCCGTCAGGATCTCGGTTGGGATCTGGCGGAAGACTCCGCCCGCCCCTTTCCGATCGCGGAACAGGTTGCAGCGGAACCGAGAGACCCCGGGTATCTCGTATGCGAAATCGGTGTCGTGCCGTTCCTCGAACTGCTTCCGGAAGCGCTCTGGCGTGATCCCCATGAGGAGGGACTCGCTGTCCCTGGGCGATAGGACCGGCTCGCCTCCGAGATCCGTGATGCGCCCGTCTTTCCTGAACAAGGGAGCGCTTCCGGCCGAAACGTGGAGATCCGAGCACCCCCCCTCGACCATCTTGAGGAAGAGGCGCTCCATCGCGGGGGCATCTTCCCGCGACTCGAGGGCCTGGCGCGGGGCTTCATCGGCTGACGGGGCCTCATCGACTGACGGGAGATGGGCATCTGGCGGAGCGAGGTCGGAGACGAGTTGCACGGGCTCGACCACCCGTGAATCGGGCTCGGCGTCCAGCAGCGGGAGACCCTCGAGCACGAGATCGCCAGCGGTAGCTTCGGCTGTCGCCTGGAACCCCTCCGGGGGCGTCGCCCCTTCGAAATCGGCGGACAGAACCGACGGGTCGAACCACTCGGCTTCCCGTTCGGCACTCTCAGGCTCCGGGCCGAACTGCTGCACCTCGACGCCGAATGCATAGTTCTGCTGGGCGTCGAAGGAGCCTTCATCGACGGGGGGCTCGGTCCCTGATCCGTTCGACGCCGGATCGAAGGTGCTGGCCGCTTCCGGCCCGGCGAAGGCCAGCTCCTCCGGCTCGGCGGCGACGGGAGCCTCGACCGAGATCGTCTCAGCGAGCGCTTCACGCGAAGCATGTACGATGATCACCTGGATGAGCCGTTCGGTGATACGCGCCGTGACCTCGACGACTCCGCCGGGGGTCTCGTAGAGGAACTGACGCTGGCCCGGTTCCGCATCATCGCCCATGAGCAGAATCATCCCCTCGACACCCACCCGGTCGATTTCCTCTCCGATGGGCGCAGACTCGCCATTCGCGGTCAGGACCGGCTGTTTGCCCGACACGAGAACGAGGCGTTCCGCCCCCGGCTGGTGAAGCCTGGCGATAATCTCATCGATGGTAGACACAAGTCTCTCCCGGACTTAGCAGACGGAGAGAAGCAGGTCGAGAGCCTCTCCCACTCGAAGGCCGACGCGTTACGGGCCGGACGCAAACCGACCGCGGCCGGAGGAGGGCAAGTCCCGAGCCGACGAGCCGTCTGACCTCGATCCGCGGCCATCCCGCGCGGAGCGTTGCCCCGTTGCACCGAGGTCCCAGATTCTCCCGAGAACCCAGAGGACTGGATCGGAACATGGCAGACTCCGGGCAGGAGCCCGTCGAGGAAGAGCGGTTTGAGCGGACGCTAGAGGCGCTGCGCAGTTGGCTGGATCGGATCCGGCGGATTCCGGTCGTGCTGACCGTGGTCCTGTGGAGCTCGGTCGCGGCAGGGCTCATCATCGCATGGCTGTGGTTCCTGACCAGCGACTTCGTTTGGATCCGTTGGCTCGGTTTGCCCTGGCTGGCGATCATCGCGGTCCCCCAGGTCGGCCTGTGGATCCTCGCGAGCTCCGTGCGAGAGCTGTTCGAGCTCCCGGAGCGCCTTCGGGCGATCAAATCGGGAGTCGCCGACGGCGGAGTCCGCGCGCTCGAGACATTGCGTCGCGAGGAACAGGCGCATCTTCGGAAGCGAGGGTTTCTGCGGACCCTGCGCGACGCCTACGCTCTCCACGGGGAGGTGGGAAAGGTCGTCGCCACGAGGGCGATACTCCATCGATTCACCGGTCCGATCGCCGTCTTCATCGGACCGGTTTCCTTCGTCGCCAACTGCGCGGTCATAGTCCTGGCGGTAGCGACCCTGATTCTGGCGGCGCCATGAGCGCTTCGGACTCTTCAGCCGGGCGGCCGAGGCCGTGGGCTACCCGCGGTCAGCCTTCGGCGCGCGTCCCGGTGAAGTCGAGCGAACCGATGATCTGGGAGCCCCAGGTGCCGCTGATCGAGTCGCCGTCCATCGTCCCTTCCCAGGCGATCGCCATGATCTGTCCGTCGCCGTTGTTGACGTTCATCGCGAAGGAAAAGGTCGAGCCCTCCGCTTTGCCGTCCTCGATCGGAGTCTGGTTGTTGCCTTCGATGAGGCCGGTCAACTCACAGTCCGTCTGCTCGAGCGTGAGCTTCACGTCCTGAGATGTGCCGTCCGGGAGACTGATGGTCACGGCCCAAACTCCCGACACGTCTTCGCAGTCGGTCTGCGCATGAAGCGCAGGTGCGGAGAATCCCGTCAGAGACAGGAGGACGCCTAGGGCCGAGCCGCGAACAAGCCGGCGGGCCATGGAAGTGCGTTTCACGGATTCGCTGCGTGTCATAAGTCTGCTCTCCAGAAGTGTCTTGTCGTGAGCCGAGGCTCCACCGGGGACGTGTTTCATCCTGACACGTCCGAATCGGGTTGGAATACGTCCGCGTCGCCTGTCTCCCCAGTCTCGACCTCCGCCATCTCGTACTCGAAGACTTCATCCCCCTGGACGAAGCGGGCGGCCATGGGCAGACGGACATCGCCGCGGCGCTGCCAGTCGAGGAACAATGTAGTGACTGGACCTGCGCCACGGAGATGATCCAGGAGTCGGAACCCGAGGGGAAGCGTGTCCGCCCGCGAATAGTAGAACTCGATCGGGGCGCCGAGTGCGTCGACCCCGTCCAGTCGAAAGGCTTCGACCTCTACGAACGTCCGTTCGCCGATGAGCCGTAGAGGCCCGTAACGGGTCTCCGGATGAAGTGCGTTCATCAGCAGATCGTGTCCGCGGACGAAGGTCTCGAGCGTATCGGTCAGTGAGGCGATTGGCTCGCCAGGTCCGAAGCGAACCCACCCGTCGTCCGAGGTCGCCGACCCGGAGAACCCCAACGAGAAATCCAGCCTCACATCGCCCTCGGCGTTGGCGTGCACCGTTACTTCATACCCACCCTCCGGTCCCGTGGCGGCAGCCCGAAAGCGGGCGAACCCGATGCCGCGCGCCGCGCTCTCGCCGCCCATCGCCCGTCGCGAGCCCCGAAGGACTTCATCCGCGGGCGTCGCCGGTTCGTCTCCTTCGGGCGAACATGAGACGAGTGCCACAAGCGACACTGCCGCGATGGCGAATCGTCCTTTCCTCATGTAGCCAGCCTCCGTCACCGAACGCGCATCCGGATGAGTCTACACCAGGGTTGTTGGAGAGATGTGAAGACGGCGTCGGCTTCCTTGCCCGCCGACAACCCGAGACCCAACGTGTGATCGAGTTCGGCCACCTCCTGCCAGCGAGAACATCATGCGTTGCCCTCGACCTCCGCGTTCTCTTCGACGCTCGACACGGGCCCTCCTGATCATCGCGTTGCTTCTCGGGGTCGCTGCTCCAGGCTGGACGCAGGAGGTCACCGCCGTCCGCGCCGGACGGCTGATCGACGGAACCGGTGCGCAACCCGTC
>JAOTZH010000276.1 GCA_029861425.1 Gemmatimonadota bacterium | reverse complement strand
GACCCATCGGCCATCGAGGTCGTCGGCCGGTGGTCCGGCGTAATGCGCGGCGACATCGCGGTCCTCGACGGGGGGCGGCGGATCCGATTCGAGCCGGAGACTCCGTTCCAGCACGGCGAGGCGGTGACAGTGTCGCTCGAAGCCGGCGTCCCGCTGGCGTCGGGTGGTGGGTTGGCCACGGGGTTCACCTGGAGCTTCTGGATCCAGCCGGAGCGCGGCTCGCTCGACATGGTGGACCGGGGCGAGCGCATCCTCCTCGAGGATGACGAGACGCACGTACAGCCATACGGCGCGTACGCCGGCGACTTCAACCTCGACGGATATCCCGACCTGGCCATCCCTAACGAGGTGTCCGCGGACGTTCGCATCATGCTGAACGACGGGGCGGGAGATTACGACGAGTTCCGGATCCTGGACATTCCCGGCGGCAGTTGGCCCAGCCCGAACGAGGGGGCCGACTTCAACGGCGACGGCATCACCGACTTCGTCGTCGGGAACGCCGGGAACGATCTGGTCACGCTGTTCCTTGGAGACGGGCGGGGCTGGTTCGACGAGGGCAGCAACACGAACTCGGGCCAGAATGTTCGCGGTGTCTGCATCATGGATCTCAATCATGACGGCTCGCCCGATGTGGCGGCCGTGAACATGGCCGAGGGGCCGGACGAGTCGAAGGGCAACGTCTCGATCCTGCTGAACGATGGGAACGGGACCCTCATCCGGACGGCGGAGATCCCGTCTCCTGGCCGGGGCGAGAAGACGTGTGCGGTCGGCGACGCCAACGGTGATGGGCACCAGGACCTCTTCGTCGGGGCCTATTTCACGGATGAAGTCATCATCTTCGTGGGCGACGGCGAGGGGAGCCTCGAGCTCGGACAGCGTCAGACGGCGGGCGGCCGTCCCTGGATGATCGTCACCGGCGATATGGATGGAGACGGCAACGTCGACGTGCTGGCGGCGAACCGGGAAGGGAACAATGCCTCCGTCCTGCTCGGCGACGGCGCCGGCGGGCTCGCGGCACCACGACAGTTCGACACGGGCGGCGCTCCGCTCGCGATCGACGTCGGCGATCTGGACGGCGATGGCGATCTCGATGTCGTCACGAGCGACTTCGACGGGAACAGCTTCACGGTTCACGAGAACGTCGGAGACGGGACACTCGTCAATCCGCGCACCTACGCCGCGAGCGCCTCGGGCTCGTGCGCGATCATCCACGATCGTGACCGTGACGGCGATCTCGATATCACGGGGGTGGATGAGACCGACGACAAGATCTTCCTGCTCGAAAACCCGGGTGGCTGATCGTCACTGGATTCGCCTAAAGGCCCTCATCCTCGCATGCGCCGCGATCCAGGGACTCCCCACTCGCGCCGCCGCCCAGGAGCGGACGTTTCGGCCGATGGGTCCTCTGGGGCCCGGACGCGAGGTCAGCGCGGGTGTCCATCTCGGAGATGTCGACGGCGACGGGGACCTGGACGTGTCACTGGCGAACGGGCGGCATTGGCCGGCTCAGAATCGAATCTACCTGAACGACGGACGGGGCGGGTTCACTCTCGCGCGGCGGCTGGGCGACGAAGAAGACGCTTCGTATGCCGCTCCCATGGCGGACTTCGATGGGGACGGCGATCTGGATATCGCGACGGGCAACGACCGCACGCGAAAGCTGATCTTCCGGAACGACGGGACCGGCCGCTTCGAGCGGGCGGGCACCTTCGGAGACCCGAGCAGCACACGGTCGCTGACGCTCGCCGATCTGGATGGGGACGGAAACATCGACATCCTCGTGGTGAACCGAGGGGCGCAGAACTTCATCCACTTCGGTGATGGAACGGGCGTCTTTGACCGAAGCGTCCCGTTCGGCTCGGGAGACGACTCGACGATCGACGTCGACGCCGCGGACCTTGACGGCGACGGCGATCTCGATCTCGCGCTCGCGAACCGGGATGGGGGAGCCAACGCCGTGAATTGGAACGATGGCTCGGGGGGCTTCGGCGACGCCCTTGCCTACGGCACCGGCACTGACGAGACCCGCGGCGTAGCGGTGGCCGACCTCGACGGAGATGGTCACCTGGACATCGTGAACGCGAACATCCGGGAGAGGAACGCGGTCCATTTCGGCTCGGCGTCAGGCGGATTCGGGAGTCGTGTCGAGTTCGGCTCGGCCGCGGATGCGAGCTTCTCACTCGCCGTCGCCGACCTGGATCTCGACGGTGACGTCGACATCGTGATCGGAAACGCGGCAGGCGAGAACGCCGTCTATTTCAATGATCCGGACGGCTTCCGGGAAGTGAGATTCGGCTGCGAGGACTGCGACACGTACTCCGTGGCCGTGGGCGATTTGAACGGCGATCGGTTTCCGGAGATCGTCACCGCCAACTCGGGGGCAGAGAACGTGATCTTCGTGAACGTCCCCGCCGGGCGCTGACTCGGGCTCAGTCCCTCCCGCAGTACCCGACGGCGGCCCCCGCGAGGATCTCCGCCAAGCTGAAGCACGAATCGAGATCCACCCATTCGACCGCCGCGTGGGCGCCCGCTCCGGAGGGTCCCATGACCACGGTGTCGACGCCCGCGGCTGACAGAAGGGCGGAGTCCATCCAGGGCGAGTCGCCGACCACGGCAGGGCTGTCACCGAGGACTCTCCTCGTCTCGGCCGACAAGACCCTCGCGATCGGCGCATCCGGCGAGGTCTCGAACGGCTCGCGGTGGAAGAAGGTGCGCCACTCGGCCCGAAACCGCTCGTCGTCTTCGCGGAGCTCGGCTACGATCGCCTCGATCTCGGCCTCGATCTCGTCACGCGTTTCGGGCGGCACCGTGCGCCGTTCGATCTGGAGCCGGCATTCGGGCGAGTACGTGCTGATGCCGTGCCCGCCTTCGATCAGCGCAGCGTGGAGGGACGGCGGCCCGAGAAGGGGAT
>JAOTZH010000275.1 GCA_029861425.1 Gemmatimonadota bacterium | reverse complement strand
CCGACCGGGGCCACCATCCACTCCGAGGGGGGGACCGGGGTCTTCGTGGCTGAACAGCCGGGCAGTTACGTCGTGACCGGCGTCATCGGTCCCCGGGCGACCGTCACGGCGGAGATCGAGGTGGCACAGCGCGAGCACACGGCGAGGCTCGAGCTGGTAGGTCACGGAGTCACGTCCACGCACCGGGCCGGCGATACCTGGGTGTTCGAGGGGGTCGACGGACGCGACTACGCCTACCTCGGCACGTTCTATCACGACTGGATGAAGGTCTGGGACGTGACAGACCCCGCGTCGCCCCTCCTGACCGACTCGATCCAGGTCGATGCCCGTCGGATCAACGACGTGAAGATCCATCCCAACAGCCGAACCGGGATCATCACGCGAGAGGGCGCATCGAGCCGTCGAAACGGCATCGTGATGCTCGATCTTTCCGACCCGGCCCACCCCTCGATCGTCTCGGAGTTCACCGACACCGTGACGGGCGGGGTCCACAACGTCTGGATACTCGGCGAAGAGGACCTCGTCTACGCCGTGCACAACGGGACGAGCGACATCAGGATCCTCGACATCTCCGACCCCGCCAACGTCCGCCAGGTGGGACAGTGGGGACTCGAGAACGAGGACCGGAGCCTTCATGATGTGATCGTCCAGGATGGGTACGCGTACGCCTCGTACTGGAACGACGGCGTGTACATCCTGGACGCCGGGGCCGGGACGCACGGCGGGACGGCCCGTGAGCCCACCGTCGTGTCGCACTGGGTCTCGACTCAGGGGAACACTCACGTGGCGTGGCGGCACCGCGACTATCTGTTCATCGGCTCCGAGATCTTCCCGAGCGACTGGGATCCCGACGTGTTCGGCCCGATCGAAGCGCGCGGCTACATCGAGGCGCTCGACGTGACCGACATCGAGAGTCCGCGGCTGGTCGCCACCTACGAAGTCCCGGAGGCGGGAGCCCACAACCTCTGGTCGGATGACCGGGACCGTCTCTACATCGGCTACTACCAGGCCGGGCTCAGGGTCGTCGACGTGTCCGGAGCGCTGCGGGGGGACCTGTACCGGCAGGGTCGCGAGATCGGCGCCGTGAAGACGTCCTCGCCCGATGCGGCCGTGCCGAACTGGTCGATGACCTGGGGCGCCCAGATCCATAAGGGCCGGATCTTCACTTCCGACCTGTTTTCCGGATTGTGGGCGCTGCGGCTCGTCGAACAGGAGCTCGTGCCCTGAGGAGGTGTCGGGCGCCCCTGGCCGCCGTCCTGGGTCTGTCCGGAGCCTTTCTGTCCGCGAGTCAGGTGCGCGGTCAGGACGAGCCGACGCTCGTGATTCGCGGAGCGACGGTAATCGATGGGACGGGAGCCGCGGCGCGGCCGGGCACGTCGATCGTCGTACGCGGAGACCGGATCGAATGGCTGGGACCCGACGGGTCGCCGAACGTGCCGCGGAGCCCGGACGTGGCGATCGACGCGGCGGGGGCCGCCGTCATCCCCGGTTTGATCGACGCGCACGTACACCTCTCGAGCGACCCGGGCGCCGAGGGTTGGCGCCAACGCACGGAGGGGGCGCTCGGAGAGTGGCTGCGTGGCGGGGTGACGGGGGTGCGGGACATGGCCGGGGACGCGAGGGCGATCCGGCCGCTGGCCGAAGCGGTGGATGCGGGGGAGGTCGAGGGTCCGAAGATCGACTTCACGGCGATCGTTGCCGGTCCGGGGTTCTTCGTGGATCCCCGCGCCCGGGCATCGAGCGCCGGCATCGAGCCGGGCGAGGCACCGTGGGCCCGCGCGGTCGAGCCCGGAAGCGACATCGAAGCGATCGTCGAGGCGGCCGCGGCGACGGGCGCCACCGGCGTGAAGGCCTACGCCCTCGTCGACCCCGAGCTCCTGGCGCGCATCGCCACCGCGGCCCATCGCCGCGGTCTGAAGGTGTGGTCTCACGCGACGGTATTTCCGACGCGTCCCTCCGAGGCGGTCTCGTCGGGCGTCGACGTCCTGTCGCACGCCGGCTACCTGGTCTGGGAGGGGTCGCCACCGACCCTGGAGTACACGGAGCGCGGCAACGGCAACTACATGGGCGTCCCCCCTGATGACCGGGCGGTCGGCGCCGCGCTCGAGGCCATGGCCGCGAACGGGACCATGCTCGACGCGACGGTGGCGTTGATGGCCCGCATCGTGGGTCGTGGCGACAACGGACAGCTCCGGGCGGACTGGACGTACGAGATCGTGCGCCGTGCCCACGAAGCCGGCGTGGACGTGGTGGCCGGCACGGATTTCCCCGCTGCCCCGGGCTCGCCGCCCTCGATCCACGAGGAGCTGGCGGTCCTCGTCGAGAAGGTCGGTCTCACTCCTCTCGATGCGATCGAGGCGGCTACGCGAAACGGCGCTCGGGCGATCGGGATCGAGGGGGACTACGGGACGATCGAGCCCGGTAAGGTGGCGAACCTCGTCATCCTCGACGCGGATCCGCTCACCGACATCCGCAACACGACGCGAATCCGGGCTGTCATCAAGGACGGCGAGGTGGTGGATCCGGCGCGATAGCAGACGCGTCCGGTGCTGGCGGCCGTGCCTTGCGCCCGTCCGAGGCCGCCCGGAACTTTTCGGAGTCCCGATCAGACCCCATCCGGAGTAGTCGTATGATGAGCAGCAACGCGCACGCCCGGTTCCCCACGTTCCTCTTCGCCCTCGTTCTCGCCTTCTCGTCCGTCGAAGTGGCGGCTCAGGAGGGGGGAGACTCGTACCAGATGCCCGTGGCCGAGCTGGCGGCGCTCGTGGAGGCCCCGGTTACCCCCGGGGTGAGCCTGAGCCCCGACCGCAGCCTGATGCTCATCATCGAGCGCGCCAGTCTGCCCTCGATCGGCCAGGTAGCCGCCCCCGAGCTCAGGATCGCGGGGATGCGGATCGACCCGCGGACGAACGGGCGAAGCCGCGCGCGTCCG
>JAOTZH010000133.1 GCA_029861425.1 Gemmatimonadota bacterium | reverse complement strand
CGGGAGGGGGGGGGCCTCAAGCGGCGGCAGGTTCGGGAACACCCCTTGCACGAAGGCTCCCGAAAGGGAACCCTTTTCCGAGCCACGAGTATAGTCTGCCGGTCGAAACGCCCCACCTGGGTGGGGAAGGGCGGCCCGGAAACCCCGGGGAGACGGATAAGACGTACATGCGGTGTGACCACTTCATAGAGACGTATTCCGAGTACCGGGACGGACTCGTCACCGACGAGGTCCGGGCACGGTACGAGCACCATCTGGCCGAATGCGGGCGCTGTCGGCGCTATGATCACGTCGTGCGGCAAGGGGCCATGGTCTATTCGGAGCTGCCCGGACCGTCCGTTTCCCACGATTTCCTGCCGCGTCTCCAGCACCGGATCTATCACGTCGAAGACGCTGCCCGCCTGACGACGCGGCGGGCCGTGGGTAGCGCGGCGCTCGTCGCCGTCGCCGGCGTGGGCTTTCTAGCCGTGACGTGGCTGCCGTTCGCGACGCGAATGTCGGTGGAGGTCCAGCTCCCGCCGGTCGCCGTCGAGGCTCCCGGGGTCGACCTGGTCGAGAGCCGGGCACCGCTCTTCGACACCGGCCCGTATCTGACTCCAGGGTCGTTCCTCTTGCCGTTCCACCCGACGCTCGATGAGTCCTCCGACCTGTTCCCCACCGGCTCGCTTCTGATCGAGGAGCGCACCTATGAGGCGGGGGGACCGGCGAGCCAACTCGACTCCGAGCGCTGACACCGGTAAACCCCGCGGAAACGCAGTTGTCGAGAGCGCTGGGCGGAGAGACGCCGACCGGCGCGTGGTTTCTACACGGCGACGCGACGAGGCTTCGCGATGACGCCGCCCGAGAGCTCGTCGATGCCGCGCTGGACCCCACGACCAGAGACTTCAACTTCGACCGCTTTCGCTCGGACGACGTAAAACCCGAGGAGCTCGCGGCCACCCTGGCCATGCCGCCGATGATGGCGGAGCGACGTGTCGTCTGGCTGTCGGACGTTCAGAAGCTGACCCCCACGGGAAGAAAGATCGTCCTTTCGGCGACTGAGCGGTTGCCGAACGATCTCGTGCTCGTCGTGACCGGTACGATCCCGAAAGGCTCGAAGGCCGCGTTCTACCGGGACCTCAAGAGCCGGTGCCGCACCCTCGAGTGGGGCTCCCCGCGGGAAGCGGAGCTTCCGGGCTGGATCCTCACCCGAGCACGCACGCGCTGGAATCTCGAGCTCGCCGCACCCGCCGCGAACGCGCTCGGCGCCGCGATCGGGACCGACCTGTCGCGCCTCGATGCCGAGCTCGAGCGGCTCGCCGATCTCGACCGCGATCAGATCACCGTCGAGGTTATCGACGAGCTGATCCCGCGAACCCGCCGGATGGATCGGTGGACCTGGCTCGACGCGGTCACGGAACGGGAGTACGCGCGCGCCTTGCGCGAGCTCGAGGACCTTCTCACATCCGAGTCGGGAGTTGGCCTCGTCGCCGGGCTCGTCGAACAGCACCTGCTGGTGGGGTTGGCGGTGGAGGGTGGCGCGGGGCGAGTGAAGAAAGCCCTCTCCGAGACGGGTCGCGGGTATCTTTCGTGGAAGGCGAACGTATACGGGCGCCAGGCACAGGCCTGGCGCGTAGACGAGATCGACCGCGCGATCCGCCACCTGCACCGTGCCGACCGACTCCTCAAATCGGGAGGCAAGGACCGGGCGGTCCTGTCGGAGTTGCTGTTGACCCTCGAACGAGAGCGGCGCGAGCGAACATGAGATACCGGGCGGCGATCGCGGCGTTCGCGGTCACCCTGGGGTGCGCGTCGGCCAGCGGACTCCACGCGCAGACCAGCGCGGACCTCGACCGGATCGAGGCCGCGATCGAGTCCGGTGCGCTCACCGGGCTACGGGCCGCGCTCGAGAACTGGATCGCGGGCGCCGACGAAGCGGACCCCGAGCAACAGGGACGTGCCGGGTTTCTGCGTGCCCGGTTGATGACGGATGTCGACTCGGCCCACGCGGAATATCTTATGGTTGCCCTGGATGGGCGCTCCTCATACGGGGCCCTCGCCTGGCTGCGTCTCGCCCAGCTCGAGCTGGCACAGGGCGAGCCGGCGCGCGCCCTGGAGAATCTCGAGAGGCTGCGGGCGGACTACCCGTCCTCGGTCCACACACCGTCGGCGTGGTACTGGACGGGAAGGGCGCTCGAGTCAGGCGGTGAGCTGGAGCCGGCATGCCACGCCTTCGATGAGGCCCTGGCCGCGGCCAGCGCCTCCGGCGACGACGGGATCGGGGGACAGGCGACCGAGAGGCGCGGCGGGTGCTCCGCCGGAGGACTTCGCTTCACTCTTCAGATCGGCGCCTTTTCCGGCGCGCCCGCCGCTGAATCCCTGGCGTCGACGGCGCGGGCCCTCGGGTTTCCGGTGCGAATCATCCGGGAGGACGGGCTCGAGAAGGTGCGCGTCGGCCGTTTCGCGAGCCCGGACTCGGCTCGGCTGCTCGAGCGGCGACTAAGGGCCGACGGGTTCAGCGTCGCCATCGTGGCGGCCGAGTCATGAGCGAGAGTCCTGGCACGTCGCGCCGCGGTAAGCACACCCCTTTGATCGAGCAGTATCTCGAGGTCAAATCGCGACACCCCGACTCCCTGCTGTTCTTCCGGGTCGGCGACTTCTACGAGATGTTCTTCGAGGACGCCGAAGAAGGAAGCGGCATCCTCGGCTTGACGCTCACCTCCCGGAACAACGGGGGGATGGCGGACGTCCCTCTCGCCGGGGTCCCCGTCAAGGCCGCCAGCGAATACGTCTCGCGGCTGCTCCGGGCCGGGCGACGAGTCGCCATCTGCGAACAGCTCGAGGATGCCGCCGAGGCCGACGGAATCGTTCGCCGGGACGTGGTGGAGGTGATCACCCCGGGAACCGTCCTCGAGGACACACTCCTCACGGATAACCGAAACAACTACGTCGTATCGATCGCCGGGACCGGACCCTACGGAGTCGCGGCGATCGACCTGTCGACCGGCGAATTCGACCTGACGGCGATCGACGACGCGACGACCCTGGTCGACGAGTTGGGCCGACTCGAGCCGGCCGAGATCGTCGTACCCGACGAGAAGCAGCCGTTCACGGGCTCGTGGCTGGTCACGACCCGGCCGGATTGGCGCTTCGACGCCACCCTGGGCGAGGAGCGTCTGCGCGAACGGTTCGGCGTCCGCACGACGGCCGGATTCGGACTCGCCGCCGAGTCGGACGGAGAGCTCCTGGCCGCCGCGGCGGCGCTGCTGACATACGTGGATGAGGTGCGTCCAGCCGGGATCGAGCACCTGTCGCCGCCCCGAGTCGACCGTGAAGGGCGCGTGATGTATCTGGACGCGATGACGCGCAGGAATCTGGAGCTCGTCGAGCCGCTTCGCGTGGGTGAAGGGACCTCGCTGCTCGAGTTGCTCGACCGCACCCGGACCGCAATGGGTGCGCGACTCCTCCGTCGGCGGGTCCTACGACCGCTGGTCGATCGTGCGGCCATCGAGGGTCGGCTCGAGGCGGTGGCCGAACTCGTGGACGACGATTCCGCGCGCCGCGAGATCCGCGAGCGGCTCGGCCAGATAAGGGACCTCGAGCGTCTCGCGGCCAGAATCTCGACGGGCAGCGTGAACCCGCGGGAGCTGCTCGGGCTGGGGCGTTCGCTGGAGGCACTGCCTGCCGTGGCCGAAGCCCTGGTGGACCTTCGGGCCGGGGAGGCGAGGCGAATCGCGCAGGGGTTCGACGCGCTGGAGGATCTCCGGGACCGCGTGATCTCCGTCGTCGAGGATGACCCGCCGCTGACGCTGAAGGACGGCGGGGTGATCCGGAGGGGCCATTCGGCCGAGCTCGACGACCTGCGTGATCTTCGCGAGAGCGCGGTCGATTTCATCGCCGCGATGCAGGCCCGCGAGCGCGAGAGCACTGGGATCGACAGCCTCAAAGTCGGGTTCAACAAGGTGTTCGGGTATTACCTCGAGGTCACAAAGGCGAATTCGGATCGCGTCCCCGATGACTACACGCGCAAGCAGACCCTCACGAACGCCGAGCGCTACATCACGCCCGAGCTCAAGGAGTGGGAGTCGAAGGTCCTCGGTGCGGAAGACGAGATCGTGCGTCTCGAGACGCGGCTCTTTCAGGGCCTGCGAGACGAGATCGCCGGTGGCGTCGAGCGGATACAGAGGACCGCGAAGCGCGTCGCCGAGCTGGACGTCTGCGCGGGGCTCGCCGACGTGGCCCGGCGCGAATCGTACGTCCGCCCGGAAATCGTTACGGCTCCCGAGCTGGAGATCGAAGGCGGCCGCCACCCGGTCGTGGAGACGACTGTCGCGCGAGAGACGTTCGTCCCAAACGACACGGTGCTGGACGAAGGGCTGCGCGTCATGATCGTCACAGGCCCCAACATGGCGGGGAAGTCCACCGTGCTCAGACAGGTCGGGCTGATCGCGCTCATGGCTCAGATGGGCTCGTTCGTCCCCGCGGATCGCGCGCGGGTCGGTCTCTGCGATCGCGTCTTCACACGGGTCGGGGCGAGCGACAGCCTCGCGTCCGGGATGAGCACCTTCATGGTCGAGATGACGGAGACCGCCACGATTCTCAACGGCGCCACCGAGCGCAGTCTCGTTCTGCTCGACGAGATCGGCCGCGGGACGTCGACCTATGATGGCGTGTCGATCGCCTGGGCGGTCACGGAGCACCTGCATGGGCTCGGAGCGCGCACGGTCTTCGCGACGCACTACCACGAGCTCGTTGGCCTTGCTGATACGCTCGAGCGGGCCGCGCCGTTCAACGTCGCGGTGAAGGAACGAGGGAGCGACATCGTGTTTCTCCACCGGCTCGAGGCCGGTGGTTCCGATCGCTCATACGGCGTGCACGTGGCCCGGCTCGCCGGGATCCCGGGCGATGTGGTCCGGCGTGCGGCCAGGATCCTGAAGGAGCTCGAGGCGGGACCGTGGGGAGTCGGCGGACGTGGGGCGGGTCTCGCCGAACGGACGCGCGATCAACTGAGCCTCTTCGCGGGCGCGCCGGCGAAGATCGAGAACGGGCACACGGAACCCATGACAATGGAGCTCTCGAGGGGGGCCGAGCAGGCGTTGGGCCGGTTAGCGGAGCTCGATCTAAACGACATGACACCGCTGGACGCGCTCAATGCGCTGGCGGAGCTGCAGGAGATGCGGGATGACTGAGCGCTCCCGACTCGACCACCCCACGATGTGGCTCCTCGCCGTCCTGTCGGCGGCCGGTTGCACTGACACCGTCAGACCGGTTCTGGGGGGCCTCAAGATCGGGCCGGCAGCCGATGGCCCGTTCGTGCTGCCCGTTCTGGCGAACGAGGAGATGCCCTTCCGTTACCCCGCGGACGCATGGCAGCGCGGTGTGGGCGGGGAGACGGTGCTCAGGATCCACATCGCGAGCAGCGGCGTGGTGGACTCTGTCGCCGTGGCGGAGTCCTCTGGAGACCGGACGCTCGACTCCGCGGCCGTCGCCGACGCGCATTCGCTCCATTACCGGCCCGCCCAGCGCGGCGACGAGATCGTCGCCGTCTGGGCATACCTGCCTGTGCGCTACCCAATGCCCGCGCCGGTCGAACCGGGCGACGGAGGCCCGCGATGACGAACGAGCGGGGCGGCAAGCGACCGCGCGTCGCGGTGCTGTTCGGCGGCGAATCGCCGGAGCACGAAGTATCACTCCAGTCCGCGAAGAACGTGATCGAAGCCGTCGATCGGGATCGGTGGGAGGTCGCGCTGATCGGGATCGATCGTCGCGGCAGGTGGCACTCCGCCGATGCCTCGACGTTCCTCCTCGACGGCTCGGATCCGCGCCGCATACGTCTCGGGGCGGGGGACCGCGATGTAGTGCTCGTACCCGGAGCCCAGTCCGAGATCGTCGCGCTCGAGGCACGGGAGGCCCTGCCCGCGGTCGATGTCGTCTTCCCGGTGCTGCACGGACCCCTCGGCGAAGACGGGACCGTGCAGGGGCTGCTGCGCCTGGCGCACATCCCCTTCGTCGGGCCGGGAGTGCTGGGCTCAGCCGTCGGCATGGACAAGGACGTCGCCAAGCGACTGCTGCGCGACGCCGGCATCGCCGTGGCCCCTTTCATCACGATCCACCGGAGGGCGGAGGCCCCCTCATGGGAGGAGGCGTCCGCGGAGCTCGGCTGCCCGGTCTTCGTCAAACCGGCGAACATGGGCTCATCGGTCGGCGTGAGCCGCGCGGGGACGGCCGTGGACTACGCCGCCGCCCTCGACACCGCCTTCTCGTACGATTCGAAGGTCCTCCTCGAGCAAACGATCGAGGGTCGAGAGATCGAGTGTGCAGTGATCGGGAACGAGGAGCCGGCGGCGTCCGTTCCAGGGGAGATCGTGCCTCGTCACGACTTCTATTCCTACGAGGCCAAGTACCTGGACGACGGGGGTGCGGACCTCGTGATTCCGGCCGACCTCGATGAGGAGACGACGCGCAGGGTCCGGGATCTTTCCGTGAGGACGTTCCGCGCTCTCTGTTGCGAAGGCATGGCCCGCGTCGATTTCTTCCTGACGAAGGATGGAGAGCTCGTCGTCAACGAGATCAACACGATTCCCGGGTTCACCAGGATCAGCATGTACCCGAAACTCTGGGCAGCCTCCGGAGTGTCCTACGCCGAGTTGATCGACCGGTTGCTCGAGCTCGCGCTCGAGCGTGCCGATCGTGAAGCGAGTCTGGCCTCCGCGCTCGATCTCCTTTCCTCGAAGGAGGTCGTCGAGTGAACCGCTATGCGGCGGAGTCGAGCGGCTTTCAGTTCGGGCACGGTTTCCCCATGACGCTCTGGGTGAAGCGCCTGCTGATCGCGAACTTCGTCGTCTTCCTGGCTGGCGAGCTCGGGTTGATCCCGCTCGCCGTCTTCAACGCGCTCGCGTTCGGCGTGCCCGACTCTCTTCTCCGTCCGTGGTCGATCGTCACTTACATGTTCCTGCACGGGAGCTTCATTCACCTGTTCGGGAACATGCTGATTCTGTTCTTCTTCGGCCCGCCGCTCGAGAACAAATGGGGCGGTCGGTTCTTCATCCAGTATTACCTGGTCTGCGGGCTCGGTGGCGCCCTCTTCTCGGTGCTGCTGTACTCGATTCTCGGACCCACCGTGATGGTCGGGGCTTCCGGGGCGATGTTCGGTTTGCTGCTGGCCTTCGCGATGAACTGGCCCGACGCGAAGATCTACCTGTACTTCCTGTTCCCCGTCCCGGCGAAGTGGTTTGTAGGCGTGCTCGGGCTCATCACGCTCTTCGCGACGGTACGCGGCTCGGGCGGCGGAGTAGCGCACTGGGCCCACCTGGGAGGGATGGTCTCAGGGTTCATCATGCTGCGCTGGGGCGACCGGATCGGTCGAGCGACGAAGCGCGCATTCGTGAAGGACCGGCCCTCTCACGTGAAGGTCGAGCGCGGAGGGGCGACCGGCCCCCCGCGAAAGCCGGCGGCGCGTCGAGGGCGGAAGGGCGTCGACGGCGATTCGCTCGACGAGGTCGACCGAATCCTCGACAAGATCCGCGAGACCGGCATGGAGTCTCTTACCGACCGCGAGCGTTCGTTTCTCGATGAGATGAGCCGCCGATACAAGTCGGCACCCAAGGGTCGCACGCACTGAAACCCCGGCGGGATCGCCCCCGATTCCGCCGCTCGCCGAGCCGCTGGAATTTCCCCCGAAGCCTCTCTAGAATGACTGCCCGCAGAAACGCAGGGCTTAGCCTTGATAGTTGCTCACCGCGCTAGAGTGGAGGATTAGATGGCGTCTGCCGCCTCGTTCGAAACATCCGACATCCGGAACGTCGTCATCTTCGGCCATGGTGGATCGGGCAAGACCACGTTGGTGGACTCGATGTGCTACGTGGCAGGGATGACGAATCGGAAGGGCGACGTCGAAAAGGGCAACGCTCTGACGGACTTCACGGCCGAAGAGGTCGAGCACAAGTTCTCGATCAACCTCGGCGTCGCGAACGTCGTTTGGAACGGCGTGAAGATCAACCTGATCGACACCCCCGGGTACCTCGATTTCCTGGGTGAGGTGATGGCGGGGGTGCGTGTGGCGGACAGCGGCATTTGCGTGGTGGACGCCGTGTCGGGCGTCGAGGTCGGGACGGAGCGCACCTGGGCCGCGTGCGAGACGCGCGCGCTCCCCAGGATGATCTTCGTGTCGATGATGGACCGCGACAACGCGTCCTTCCGACGCACGTTCGCGCAGATCCAGGACACGCTCTCCGGAGCCGCCATTCCGGTCGAAGTGCCGATCGGTTCCGGGGCGGACTTCAAGGGCATCGTGAACCTCTTCTCCATGAAGGCGCATATCTACAAGCCAGGGGACAAGGGGGAGCGCGACCAGACCGAGATCCCCGAAGAGCTCGCGGCGTGGGTGGAGGAGTTCCGGGAGAACCTCATCGAGACGATCGCCGCCGCGGACGACGAGCTGCTCGAGGCGTATCTCGAAGGGGAGGAGCTGGATCGGGAACGGGTCATCGCGGTGCTCGCGAGAGCGATGCTCTCGGGGGAGGTCGTGCCGGTGTTCTGCGGATCCGGTGCGATGAGCCGTGGCGTGCGCGCGTTGATGAACAAGATCGTCGAGTTGATGCCGTCGCCGGCGGACGCGCCGCCCGAGGTGGCGACCACGGGCAGCGAGGATGTCGAGATCGAGCCGTCGGCCGCCGGTCCGCTCGCCGCGCTGGTGTTCAAGACGACTTCCGAGCCGCAGGTCGGGGACCTGAGCTACTTCCGTGTCTTCGGCGGCCAGATCGCGAACGGGCTGACGCTGCTCAATCCGACCCACGCGGTGAACGAGCGCATCTCGCACATGGCGATCCCGCAGGGAGCCCAGCGTCAGAGCGTGGAAGGGCTGGCTCCGGGTGACATCGGCGTGGTCGCGAAGCTGCGGGACACACACACGGGCGACACGTTGTGCGATCCTTCGAAGTCGGTGACCCTGTCCACGATCGACTGGCCGGCGACGGACGTCTCGCTTGCCGTGACGGCGAAGACGCGCGGCGATGAAGACAAGATCGGAAGCGGGCTGGCCAAGCTGCACGAGGAAGACCCCACGTTCACGTCGGGTTTCGATCCGGAACGGGGCCAGACGATAATCCGGGGTCTCGGGGAGATGCACCTGAACATCAATCTGGAGCGACTGGCCAGGAAGTACTCGGTCGAGGTCGTCACCGAGCCACCCAGGATCGCCTACCGCGAGACAATCACGAAGCAGGCCGAGGGACAGGGAAGGTACAAGAAGCAGTCTGGCGGTCGGGGACAATTCGGCGATTGCTGGGTCCGGCTCCGTCCCGTGGCGCCGGGTGAGGGATATTCCTTCGTGGATCGCATCAAAGGCGGCGTGATCCCGACGAAGTTCGTGCCGGCCGTCAACAAGGGGATCCAGGATGCGTCGACCAAGGGCGTGCTCGCCGGGTACCCGCTGGTCGACTTCGAGGCCGAGGTTTACGACGGGTCGCACCACTCGGTCGACAGCTCGGACATCGCGTTCCAGGTCGCTGGCTCCCTCGCCTTCCAGAGGGTGGCGGCGGACGCCGGACCGGTGATCCTCGAGCCGATCATGGAGATCGAAGTGGAGACGCCGGAGGACTACATGGGCGAGGTCATGGGCGATCTCAACCAGCGCCGCGGCCGCGTGCTCGGCATGGAGTCGAAGGGGCACCGTCAGGTGGTCAAGGCGATGGTGCCTCAGGCGGAGCTGTATATGTACTCTGCAGCGTTGCGCTCACTTACGCATGGAAAGGCCTTCCACAAGCGGAAGCTGTCCGGGTATGAGCGGACGCCGCCGCATGTCGCGGAGCAGGTGATCGCCGAGTCGAGACGGGATGCGGAGCAGGCGTAGGTCGGGGCAGGGGTTCGAGGAGCTGGAGTAAAGCGTGGCCGGTCACAACAAGTGGTCACAGATCAAGCGGAAGAAGGGCGTCAATGACCAGGCTCGTGGGCGCGTGTTCGCGAAGATCGGTCGGGAGCTCGCCGTCGCGGCGAGAGATGGCGGTGGGGACCCCAACTTCAACCCCCGGTTGCGGCTGGCGGTCGACAACGCCCGTGCCCAGAACATGCCCAAGGACAACATCGAGCGTGCGATCAAGCGCGGCACCGGGGACCTGCCCGGCACCACCTTCGAGGAGATCACCTACGAGGGGTACGCGCCGGGAGGCATCGCTCTTTACCTCCAGTGCCTGACCGACAACGCCAACCGCACCGTCGCCGAGCTGCGTCACCTCCTCGACAAGCGTGGCGGGAATCTCGGGCAGGCCGGCTCGGTCGCGTGGATGTTCGAGCGGCTCGGCCAGATCTACCTCGACGCGGACGCGTGCGACGAGGAGTCCGCCCTGGAGGCGGCGCTGGAGGCCGGCGCCGACAATTTCGAGGCGGAGGACGGCGTCTTCGTCGTCACCACCGCACCCGCCGATCTCCACGAGGTCCAGAAGGCGCTTCGCGACGCCGGCCTCCCTATTCAGGAGACGGAGGTTGCCATGGTCCCGACCAATATGGTGAAGGTCGAGGGGCGGAAGGCCGAGAAGCTCGTGGGGTTGCTCGACGCGATCGACGAGCACGAGGACGTCCAGCGGGTGTACTCGAATGCCGACCTCGACGACGCCGATCTCGCCGTGCTGGAGACGTCCTGACCGCCGGCCAGTACCCGTCTGCCGGCTCGATCGCGGCGAATCTCGTGCTCGGGGTGGATCCGGGCACCCGTGCCACCGGCTACGGGTATGTCCGCCGTGACGGCTCCCGCCACAGACTGGTCGAATGCGGTGTCATCCGACCTGCGAAGACCGCCGACCTCACGGTACGGCTGGTCGAGATCCACACCGGCTTGCTGGAGCTCATCGATCGGCTCGAGCCCGACTGCGTCGCGGTCGAGGGGGTCTTCAGCGGGCGCAACGCCCGCACGGCGATGATCCTCGGTCATGCGCGAGGAGTCCTCGTGCTCGCGGCCGCGCTCAGATCGTTGCCCGTCTACGAATACCCGCCACGTGAGGTGAAGAAGCGGGTGGTCGGCACGGGTTCCGCCACCAAGGCGCAGGTCGGATTCATGGTGCAGAAACACCTGGGTC
>JAOTZH010000132.1 GCA_029861425.1 Gemmatimonadota bacterium | reverse complement strand
CGAACGAAGCTCGAATCGTCCCTGATCATCGGAAAGGGCTCCGTACGGCACGGAATCCGGAGGCGACAGAAACAGGACGGAGGCCCCCGCCAGTGGCTGTCCGGTCACGGCGTCGAGCACCGTCCCCCTGACGACGGCGTCCGTGAAGGGTACCCCCGTCGAGAAGCAGAAGGCGGTCCCGGCCTGGGTCTGATTGTTGAGCAGGTCCCGGATGCCCGCCGGGATCTCGAGACAGTACACGACGCTGTCGCGCCATCCGTCGCGCGGCGTGAGTCGAATGTCCGAGAAGCCCATCTCCAACCGGTAGATCTCCAGGGGCGAGGCGATCAGCTGTCGCAGGAAGCTGCCCTGCTCGACGTTAACGGGTTCGTCGAACTGGATCCGGATTCGTCCGTCGTACCCGGGTACGATGGAGTCGGGCGCGGGCTCGATCCGTTCGATCCGTGGGGGCTCGTGGTCAGGCAGGGCTCCCGGCGGGGGCTGCTCTTGAGCGCATGCCACAACCCACAGCAACGTCGCCAGAGCCGTGGCGCCATGAAGAGCACGGACGCCCCCGCCTGCTCGAGGCGCTCCGGAGCGGGTCAGCCGACCGATCCCAGCGATCGAAGCTTCTCCTCGAGGCGTTGGAGCTGGTCCTCCAGGGAGACCAGCTTGTCCTTCTCCCGCTGCACCACTTCGGGAGGGGCATTCGAAACGAAGCCCTGGTTCTCCAGCTTCCCACGCGTCCCCGTCAGCAGTCCACCGATGTGGTCCCTCTCATCCCCGATCCGACCACGCTCCCGATCCAGATCGATCACACCCTCCAACGGGATGAACACATCGCCACCCGTCCGGAGCACGGCGTGCGCCCCCGGCTGGCCGGGCACGGCCGCCGTGGATTCCCCCAGATCGGACATTTCCGAGAGACTGGCCAGTCTTCGCACGCTCGCGCCTTCCTCGTCCAGGGCGGCGCGAAGGGCCGGACTCACCCCACCGACACGCACTTCCAGAGGGGTCTTCGGATCCACGCGATACTCGGAGCGCAAAGCCCGGATCGCACCCACCAGCTCCCGCAGGGCTTCGATCGCCGACTCGGCGTCTTCGTCGACCCAGTCCCCCGAGACCTCCGGCCACGGGCCCATGACCAGCGTACTGTCCGCCCCCCGGCCCGGCATGCGCCGGGCGATGGCTTCCGTGATGAAGGGCATGATGGGGTGCAACAGACCCAGCCAACCGTTCATGACCTCGGCCAGTGTCGAACCCGCTTGTTCGTACTCGTCTCCTCCGCCCGCGTCGAGTCGGCGCTTCGCGAGCTCGAGGTACCAATCGCAAAAGTCACCCCACACGAACGCGTGGCAGTCCTCCGCGGCTTCGTGGAGTCGGAAGGTCTCGAAGGCCCCGTCCACCTCGCCGGCGACGCGGGCCAAGCGGCTCTTGATCCACCGGTCGGCAAGTGCGTTCGACCCCTGCCCCGGCTCGCGAAGGTGGGGGAGCGCCAGTCGCGCGGCGTTCCAGATCTTGTTCGCGAAGTTCCGGCCCGGACGGAACGCCTCCTCCAGGTCCTCGTTGTTCAGCTGGACGTCCGTCCCGAGCGGAGCACCCCGAATAAGGGTGAATCGCATCGCGTCAGCTCCATACATATCAACCACTTGCAGCGGGTCTATGCCGTTGTTCAGGGACTTGGACATCCGACGCCCCAGGTGGTCCCTGACCGTCCCGTTGATCAGAACGTCCTTGAACGGCAGCTCCCCGCGGAACTCGAGTCCGGCCATCACCATGCGCGCCACCCAGAAGAAGAGGATGTCGGCGCCGGTGACGAGCGTGTCCGTCGGGTAGAAGGCCCCGAGATCCTCAGCTTCCTCCGGCCAGCCGAGGGTGCTGAACGGCCACAGCCACGAAGAGAACCAGGTGTCGAGCACGTCGGAGTCCTGCTCGAGGGCTCCACCGCATGCCGGACAGTCGTTCGGATCTTCTCTGGAGACGACGATCTCCTCGCACCCTTCCGCCTGGCAGTACCACACGGGGATGCGGTGTCCCCACCAGAGCTGCCGACTGATGACCCAATCCCGGATGTTCTCCATCCAGTTCTGATAGATCTTGCCGTAGCGCTCCGGATAGAAACGGAGTTCCCCCGACCTGTAGGCTTCGAGGGCGGGCTCGGCGAGGGGAGTCATCTTCACGAACCACTGATCGCTGAGGCGCGGTTCCACGATGGTGTCACAGCGGTAGCAGCGGCCCACGGAGTGCGCGTGGTCCTCCACGTCGACGAGGTATCCCCCATCGCGAAGGTCGGCGACCACCCGCTCGCGAGCGTCGAAGCGGTCGAGGCCGCGGTACACTTCCGGGACCTCGTCGTTCATCTTCGCGTCGTCCGTCATCACGTCGAGTGCTTCGAGGTCGTGACGCTGACCGATCTCGAAGTCGTTGGGGTCGTGGGCCGGAGTGACCTTCACCACGCCCGACCCGAACTCCGGGTCCACGTAGTCGTCGGCCACGACGGGGATCGAACGGCCGACCAGCGGCAGCGTGGCCTGCATGCCCACGAGGTCCCGATAGCGGTCGTCCTCCGGGTGCACCGCGAGACCCGTGTCCCCCAGCATCGTTTCCGGCCGCGTGGTCGCGACCTCGACCCACCGGTCTTCCCCGCCCTCGAGCGGGTAGCGGATGCGGTATAGCTTTCCGGAATGATCGCGGTGCTCCGCCTCCTCGTTGGAGAGCGCCGTCCCGCAGCGGGAGCACCAGTTGATGATGTAGCGACCTCGGTAGATGAGTCCCCGCTCGTAGAGTCGCACGAAGACCTCGCGCACGGCTCGCGACAGACCCTCATCGAGCGTAAAGCGTGTGCGCTCCCAGTCGCACGAGCACCCGATGGTCCGAAGCTGCTCGATGATCGTGTTGCCGTACTGGTCGACCCACTCCCACACCCGATCCACGAACCCCTCGCGTCCCAGATCGAAACGGGTCTTCCCCTCCGATTGGAGTTGTCGCTCGACCACGTTCTGCGTCGCGATTCCGGCATGGTCCGTCCCGGGGAGATAGAGCGCGTCGTACCCCTGCATTCGGCGGCGCCGGGTCAGGACATCCTGGATGGTGTTGTTGAGGCCATGGCCCATGTGGAGCGCCGCGGTCACGTTCGGCGGCGGGATGACGATGACGTAGGGGTTCTCCGCGACGTCGGCGGGCACATGGAACAACCCCGCCTCGACCCAGGCGTCGTACATGGACTTCTCGAGACCCGACGGGTCGTAGCGTGGCGGCAGCTCGGTCGGCTGCCAATCCGTGGATGCGTCACCCATCGGGCGCCGTGCTCCTTCGCCTGTCTACGCAGGTCGTCACCGGGGTAAAAAAGCCGGGATCCGGTCGATCCCGGCGGGGGCGTCAGTTTACTCGCCGCTTCCCGCAGGCGAAACGAGCCCCAGGACTACGGGGGGCTCGGCGGCGGGCCACGCGCCCGCGAATTCCCGAACGGGGGGCGCCGAACGCCGGTCGTGTCGCCTGCTCGACGTCGAGCCTCCTCTTCCGATCGCTCACGCATGGCGCGGCGCCGTTCGTCGGCCACCGCCTCGATATCGGAACGGAGGTCCTGAAGCTGAATCTCGGTCAGGTCGCGGATCGCCTGCTCGAACTCTCGACGGTGGGGGCCCGACGGGGCGAAGCCGAACGGAATCGGAATGGTGATGTCGCCGAGGTGCAGCCCTTCGGGAGAGATACCCCAGCGCTTGCCGTCCTTCTCGAACGTCCAGTCCATCGCGCGCCGACGGGCCTCGTCGTCGAGCCTGAGACTGTCGAGCCAGTCGCGCAGGATGGCCCGGACCGCGCTGTCCGCCCGAGCGAACCGGGCGAGACGTTCACCGTACAGAAACGGGTTACGCGGGTCGAACCAGATGCGCCCATCCACGAACCGCGGCGTCAGCCTCTCGGCGTTCGTCATCCCGGGATCGGAAGGTGCCTCGCCCGCCGCGACCGGGTCGTCGACGGACGGGTCGCCCGGCGCCCCCGGGATGTCCGTCTCCTCGATCGCGATGACTTCCAACTCCCGGGGCTCCGGGGCTGTCTGAGGGTCAGCCGGTTCCGGGCGCGGATCGTCGACAGCGGCTGCCAGCTCGGTGGGCGCGACCTCCACCACCACGAGACCTTCGGGGGCCGGAGTCGTCTCCACGTCCGGCAGATCGTACGGGATCGCCCGGATCGCGACGGCACGTGACCACCACAGTACGACCACGTGAACGAGGACCGAGAGCAGGAGGGAGAGGCGGACCGCTCGCCGGTATCGCCGTTCCAGTGCTTCTCGTCGGAAGCGGGAAGAAGGATGATGGGCAGGCATCCGACGGCCTAGAGGGCCCGGGCGATGCGTGCGGCGACTTCTCCGTAACCGTCTCGTGGAAGGGTGAGCGAGGCACGGACCCACCCCTCGCCGGCCGCCCCGAGGCCAGAGCCCGGCAGGAGCAGAAGCGCTTCCTGCTCCATCAGTCGCTCGACAAACTCCCTCGATGACCCCTCCGCGGGCGTGCGGAACCACAGGTACAGCGTCGCACGCGGAGCTTCCACCTCGACACCGACCGAACGTAGCGCGTCGACCGCGGCGTCCCTGCGCGCACGGAGGCGTTCGACCTGACCGACGAGGAATGCCTCAGCATGATCCAGTACCGCCGACCCGGCGGACTGAATCCCGAGATAGGGACCCGTGTCGAAGAACCCCTTCACGCGAGACAGCCGTCCGATCAGCTCCGCCCCCCCACACACCCACCCGAGCCGCCACCCCGTCATGTTGAAGCTCTTCGACAACGAGTGGAACTCGAGCCCGTTCTCCCGCCAACCATCGGTCTCCGTCAGGCTCGGCGGACGATAACCGTCGAAGGCGATCTCGGCGTACGCGTTGTCATAGGCGAGGATCCCCCCTCTCCGCGCGGTGGTCTCTAGCAGGGCCTGCACGTATCCGAGCTCCGCCGTCGCCCCGGTCGGGTTATTCGGATAGTTGGCGTAGACGAGCCGCGGTTCTCCGCGTGCCGCGTCGATCGCCGCCGGATCGAGCAGGAAGCCGTTCGACGCGAGCAGAGGCGCAGTCTCCAACCGCGCGTCAGCGAAGTGCGGCCCGCCGAAATAGGGGGCGTACCCCGGATCCGGGATCACGACGGTATCCCCCGGGTCAAGGGCTGCAAGCGCGAGGTGCGCCAGTCCCTCTTTCGAGCCGATCAGAGGCAGAACCTCCCGATCCGGATCGAGTTCGACATCGTAGCGACGAGCCATGAAGTCCACGATCGACCGCCGGAACGCCGGCAGGCCGCGCTGGAAGGCATACTTCTGGAGCTCGTTTCGACCGGCCGCCTCGCGGAGCGCTTCGACCGCGACCTCGGGAACCGGGAGGCCCGGGTCCCCGGCTCCAAGATCCAGCACGTCTCGACCGGCCGCGGCAAGACGGGCCTTCGCCTCCGGAATCCCGGCGAGCGGGTACGGGGGCAGGGATTCGAGACGACTCGGCAACCCGGGCCGGACCATCACGTCTTGAGCTTCTTCTTCTTGGCCGCAGGGAAAAGCACGTTGTTCAGAATCAGACGGTACCCCGGCGAATGCCGGTGTAGATCGAGGTCGGTCGGCGCGTCCCCGATCAGGTGGCGCGGGTCCTCGGGATCGTGCCCGCCAAGATAGGTGTACGTCCCCTCCCCGTGCGTCCCGTGCAGGTATTTCACTCGCCCCCGTCCCTCTTCCTCGGCGAGCACCGTCACGCCACCCTTCAGACGATCGCGGCGGAAAGTCGTCGTCAATCCGTAGAAATCCGGCAGGACGCGCTGGTGATTCTGGGTGAGCATGGCCGGAACGGGATCGAACTTCGCCGAGAAGTCGAACAACGAGTAGCTGCCGAGCTCCACTCTCCAGGGGGTGTTCACCTGGTGCCCGTCGATGTCGCTGAAGGCGCTCAGCGTCGGATCCGTAACGAGCACGGCGCCCTCGAAGGCCATGGACAGATCCCAGTCCATCGACTGTCCCGCCGACATGTCGGCCGGGGATCCGTCCGCAAACGACGCCGCGATGTCCGTCCGCGCGGCGGCGAGAGCCAGCTCGAGGGTTTCGGTCGCGGTGCACATGGCGAAGAGGAACCCGCCGTTCTCGATGTACTCGCGCAGCCGCCTGGCGACGTCCTTCTTGAGCGCCGGGACCGACTCGAAGCCGAGCTCGCGGGCAATCGTCTCGTTCCGCGTGACCTCCTCCTGTAGCCACGGAGAGGAGGCGTAGGTCAGGTAGAACTTGGAATACTGACCCGTGAAGTCCTCGTGGTGCAGGTGCAGCCAGTCATAGTTCTCGAGAGCGTCGGACACGACGTCGCCGTCCCAGACCTTCTCGTACGGAATCTCGGCGTACTCCAGCGCCATCGTGACGGCGTCATCCCATGGCGAGCTGTTCGGCGGGGTGTAGATCGCGATCCGGGGCGCCTTCTCCAGCGGCACCGACTCCATGTTGCTGTTCTCGATCTCCCGCCGGACCCGCGCGAGCGCCCCCCCATCAAGAGGCTCGACCGTGACCCCCATGAACGCCGCCCGGCGCCGGTTGTCGGGCGTATCGGGGACAAGGAAGGAACCGGATCGATAGTTCAGGAGCCACTCCGCCGTCTGCCCTGCAGTGAGAACGCCGAAGGCAAGACCGTAGGCCTTGAGGTGATTCTCCTGCTCCCGATCCATCGGGACGAGCAGCTGTTGGGCCTCGAGCTGCGCGGCGCCCAGAACGGCCACGATCAGCGCCAGCGTCACGACGCCCCGATTCCTTCCTTCGCGGCCCAACATCACGCTCTTCAACGTTGTCCCTCGTTCAGCTCGGCAAGAAGTCGGCGCGCCACCGGCGCGAGAGCACTCTCCGGATACCCGATGATCAACCGTTCGAGCCATTGCCTCGCACCTTCCGGTTCGGCGCCGCGCGCGAGGGACAGAATCACGGTGGGGGCTTCCGGGCTCTGTGGGTGTGCTTCGACGACACGGCGCCAGAGGCCGTTCGCGACCTCGAGCCTGCCCGCGGCGAAGGCGACGTCCCCCAGATAGGCGAGAACCGTTGGGCGTCCCGTGGATGCCGGCAGGCCGGCCAGGTCCCGAAGTGTCGGCGACACGTCGAATCCGTCCGGATCGCGATGGAAACCGAGGGCCGCCGGACCCGCGACCGCGATCTCCGCCGAATCGGCGACCTGCACCACGGTGCTCATCCGAATGCGATCGGTCCGCTCCGCCGCCGGCAGCCCCTCCTGCGAGAGCGCCCGACCCATCCGCACCATCGCGCTGTCCCGGGCGCCCGTCCACAGGGCGATTCGTGCACCCGCCGCATCCAGTGGCCCGACGCCCTCCGGGCTCCCTCCCAGAACCTCTCGGGCCTCGGCGAGTCGGGCCTCGGCGACCTTCAGGTCTCCCGCCCGGGCGTGCCCCGCCGCCAGCAATCCGACCATCTCGGCCATCGCACGGAGCGAGTCCGGGTACTGCCCCCCGTACCGACCCAGAAGATCCTCCGCCTCGTCCAGACGATCCGGCTCCGCGGCGAGGAGCGCGAACAGCTGTCGTGTCGCCACGTCATGCGGTCCCCCGCCCGGCTCGCTCTCACGGGTGAGCGCCTCGAACGCATTCCGGGCGGCGGCCGTATCACCCGCGACGAGCGACCGATCCGCCACCATGGCGCGCCACCTCATCTTGTCCACCGGACGCGGGCTGAGCACGATAAGCTCGTTCGCCGCCCAGGCGACCTCGCCGGGTCGACCCGCCAGGTCGGCCTCCCGGACGTACTCGCGCAGAAACTGGCTTCGCTCCTCCGCAATCACGGCGGCGGCCAGGCGTCGCGCTCCTTCCACGTCGCCGAGTCGCATTGCGAGCAGGCCAGCGGGGGCGACTCCCTGTCCCGCCTCCTCGGCCGCGTCCAGGAGCGCGGAGAGGGCGTGGGAGCTATCCCCCGCCTCCCGCACGCCCTCGGCCACGTCGTCGATCGCCGGGTCCTCCCGCGAGAGGAGGGCAAGCCACGCGTGCACCGATCCGTCTGTGTCCCCCATCTCGACCAGGAGATCGGCCCGCATCAGTTGCACGGCCCGGGTGTCGAGCCCGCCCGCGGCGGCCCGCTCGAGGATCTCGACCGCCTCGCCGACATCACCGGTCCCCACGGCAGTTCCCGCGAGGGTGAGCACCGCGCGTTCGTCGGCGGGCGCCCGTTCGACCCATCGCTGGGCGACCGCTCGGGCTGAATCCGCGAGCCCCGCAGCGGAGAGTCCGTCGATCCAGAGTTCCCTCACGCGTCCCGCATCCGGCCCGGCCGCATACGTCGCCGCCTCGGCAAATGTCAGAAACGAAGCCAGGTCCCCGGACTCGGAGTCGATCTCGAACAGGAGGGCGAGAGCGTCCGGGGACACGGGTGATCGCGCGAGGAGATCGGCGAGCTCCGAGCGCGCGTCGTCCGCACGTCCCGACTGGCGTAGCCGCTCCGCACGATCCACGACCCGTCGTTCACTCGCCGTCGAGGACTGCCCCACCCCGGCGGCCGGAGCGAAGAGGGTGGCGGCCAGGAGCGTCAGGAGCGCGGGCGCCCCACGACCGCGTCTTCTACACACGCCCGGAACTCGACCCCTCCCCCGAAGCGGAGGAGCCGGGCGGCTCCCGGTTCGGACGAGTCTCGCCACGCGGCCGATTCAGGCGATCGAAGTACTCGAATATGAGCGGACGATAGAAGATGGGAAGATCCCGCAGCAGCTCTTCGGGCGGAAGCGGGAATCGCCTGCCGCGAAGGAGCTCGGGATCGATGTCCGGTGCAGCCCTCTCCACCGCCGTTCCGGTCGTGGACTCGCGTCGGTTCGGATCCATGTCCTCGTCCTCGAGGGACCGCCCGGCGTCGAGCATGCGCCGAAAGAGGCGTCTCTGGCGTTCCAGAGTCTCCTGCGTCGGTCCGCTGTCCGCCATCTGGCGGGCGAGCTCTTCGGCCTCCCGCGCCAGTTCCTCCGGCCTGCCCAGAAGATCGCCTTCGGGATCCTCGATGTCGGACAGCTGCTCGGCGATCTCCTGCTGTTGTCGGGCAGCCTCCTGCGTACGCTCTTCCCCGGACGGCTTTGGACCCGGCATCAGCAACGAGCTGGTCTCCTGCGTGATCGCCTGCTGCTGCTGGGCCAGAGAAGCCATTTGTTCCGCCGCCTCCTGGCCCTGGGTCTGCTCCTGGGCAGACCTGGCTGCCTGCTCGCCGGCGAGGAGCTGCATCGCGAGGCGATTCAGGGATTCCTGGATCCCCTCCGCCTCGGCGCGAGAGGGGAGCCGGCGTGCACCATCCTCCGCGAGCCGTTCCAGCAGCTGGTCCATCCGCTCGATCGCCTCGCCCGCCATGGCCCCGGTCTGCTGGTCGAGCATCGCGGCTTCGTTGCCGGCCTCGGACAGCCGATCGAGCATGTTCTCGAGACCCTGGCGGACGGCATTCTGCCTCGACCGCCACGTCTCGGGATCCTGAGCCTCGTCGCCTCGCGTCGCGTCGGCGAGCCGTCCTTCTTCATCCGCGAGTGACAGCGCCTCGGCCCGCGCCCGCCCGAGCGACTCGGCCGCGGCCTCCCTTCCCGACTCTTCCATGTTCTGTTGCGCCGCGCCGAGGGCCTCCGCCGCCTGCTCCATGGCGTCCGCGGCCTCCGATGCCGACTCCGAGGATTGCTCTCCAGCCTGTTGTTCTCCCGCCTGCTGTCCGGCGTTCGACGCCTCCTCCATGCTCTCCATGGCCGACCGGGTACGCTCGCCGGCCGTTGCGGCCGAATCGGCGGCGGCCTGCTGTCCGCTCTCCTCGAGCCTTTGCTGGAGCTCGTCCAGGGCTTCCGCCAGCTGCTCGGCATCCTGGGCGAGCTCTTCCTGTTGGTCCACGAAATCGTCCGTTTCGGACGCCGACTCGGCCAGCTCGCGCTGCTCCTGCGCGAGGTCCTCGGCGTTCGCCTGCGCGGACTTCATCTCCTGGTCGAGCGCCGCCTGATCGAGCATCCCGAGCGTCTGCTCCAGCTGATCCCTCAGCCACTCGGAGTCGTCGGACAGCTGCTCGAGCGCCTCGCGCACCGCTTCCGGGTCGAGGTCCTGTAGCGCAGCCGCAAGCTCCTCGATCTGCTCCGCCAGACCGGACTCCATGAGCTCCCGGTATCGCTCGGCAAGCATGTCGAGCTGTTCCTTGAGGGCCTCGTCGGCCACGGCCGAGTCCTCGACATCGCTGGCCAAATCCTCCATCCGCTGCTCGAGCTCCGTCAGCTCGTCCACCGCTGCCTCGGCATCCTCCAGAACGGCCCGAGCCTCCTCGGTCGTCTCGAATTGCGCCTCTCCCGCCTCGTCGGCCTCGATCCGGCGTGCCGCCTCGGCGGCCGACTCCGCCAGCCGGTCCATGGCCTCCTCCAGGCTCTCGGCGTCATCGGAGAGCCCGCGAGTCTCGTCGGCGCGTTCATCCCGCATCTCGGTGAACGTGGGGATCCGCAGCAGGAAGATCTCGGAGATCGCCGGCCCTCGCGTCGGGTGGCCGTCGAACGCCTCGAACCGATAGAACACGGTATCGCCCGGAAGCAGCTCCTGGTCGCTGCGGTCGATCAGGTGGCGGAACACGGCCCTGCGCGACCCGTCAGGCCCAGGGGCCAGGGTCTCCCGGCGCTCAGCGCGTTCGGCCCCGAGACCGGACCGCCACGAGCGGAGGGCGACCGACCGGAGGCCGATGTCGTCCTCGACGTCCACCACGATCGGCATGACCCGATCGGAGCCGAGCGTCGTGTCGGGAGCCGGAAAGAGAAGCTGGACGCGTGGAGCGAGATCCGGAACGAGAAGCACCCTCAACGGCTCCGGGATGATCGGCGTTCCGACGGCGTCCTCCGCGTCCATCACCCAGCTCCAGGTCCCCGACCTCCGCGGGACGAGCGTCGTGCCGAAGCCCGGGCCATCCAGCGACAGGGCGACCGTTTCCCGATCCGGAGCCTCCTCACCCGCCGACGCACCCGGCGGGCTAAAGAGGAGCTCGCCGATCGAGAGCGGCAGATTCGTCTCGCCGGAGATCGTCAGCCTGGTCCCCTCTGGCGTCACCAGAGCAGGGATCTGTCCCCGGTGCGTCTCCTCGGCACGCCCCAGATACGCGGGG
>JAOTZH010000011.1 GCA_029861425.1 Gemmatimonadota bacterium | reverse complement strand
TCGTCGCCGCCGGATGACGATCGCTCGCCGGCCCCGCCGCATGAGCACAGCGCGAGCGAGAGTGCGACGAGCGTCGATCCACCGAAGGCGAAACGAGTGGACGATTCGCCCCCTCCCGACCGGTTCATGGGGGCGCTCCTACTCCGGAACGTATGTGAAGACGATCTCGCCCGACCCGCCCGGCGCCAGCGTCACCTCCTGCTCCTTCGTGCCCAGATACGGATGCCATGCCCGTACGGTATACGTCCCCGGAGGGACGCCGTCGATAGCGAACCCTCCGGCTTCGTCGGCGAGCACGGCGTAGGGGGTATCTGCCGCGAAGATCCAGCCCAGCATGAAATCGTGCGCGTCGCACTCGAGTCGGATCTCACGACCGCGCCGGGGTCTGAGCGCGTGGGTGATCACCGGCTCTTCCGGTGGTTGCCCGAAGTTGAAGAGCGTCCGCTGCGCCGAGCCGATCAGCTCGAACGCGTGCACGTTGTGGAGGACCGGGTCCGGGTTGAGGATATCCAGCTCGTCGCCGGCTCGAACGACCTGCACATGCGGGGCGAACACACAGTCCTCCTGCGAAAGCTCGTATCGCCCCTCTCGTTCGGGCCAGGCCTTCCCGCTCCGGACGCCCTGGATGGAGATGACCACGTTTCTCAGACCCCCGTCGTCGGACACGTCCACTTCCTGACGCTCTCGATATCCCAGACCGCAGACCTCGACATCCTTGGTGATCATGAAGCGTCGTGCGCGTGGCACCTGACCGTCGAACGTGACGCGTCCCACGAGTGTGGCCGCGTTCTCGACTGCGGCCACCTGATAGCCACCGGCGTTTTGCGCTGTGACTCGACCCGGGGCAGGAAAGGCGAAAAGGATCAGGCACAGCACGCCCGACAGGGTGCGGCGAGCGCTCATGGCGTCCTCGGGGCGGCGGTTCCGAGGCCTGATCCGTATTCCGGGACTTCGATCACCTTGACGATCTCCTGTGTATCCGTGTCGATCACGACCACCGTGCCCGCGGTCGCGTTGTCGCCCAGATCGTAGCGCGGAGCGTACCGATGCCCGGCTTTGCTGTGACCATCGGGCATCTCCAGGTTGCGGCTCGATACGTAGGCGTACTTCCCGTCGGGCGACACGGCGCTCCCGTGCGGCTGCGCAATGCCCCGGCCTTCGATGACGGTCTTCACCTCGCGCGTCTCCATGTCGATGACGGTCACGCTGTTGCCCCAGTTGTTCCCCACGTATACCTGACGGCCGTCCGGCGTGAACACCGGGTGCCACGGGGCGGGGTTCACCGGGATCGAATCGACCGGGATCATGTCGGGTAGCCGATCGAGGTCGAACACGAAGACCTGTGAGGTGAGCTCCGTGGTCCCCACCATCCACCGGGCGTCAGGCGACACCGCAAGACCGATGAAGGTGTGTGGTCGATCGCCGCCGAGATCGGCGAGCTCGACGGTCTCCTCGAGCGGATCGATCGCCGCCACTGTGTTCACCGCCAGACTCGCGGTGAACACAGTGGCGCTTCCGGGTCGGATCGCGACCGCGTGCGGGCGAGGCAGGAACGTGTCGACCTGCTCCATGGTCATGTCGGTTCGCCGCACCACGCCGATCGTGGAAGGCGGATTCACGGCAACCATGGATCGGGCGACGTAAAGGAGGTCGCTCTCCGGATCGAGCGCCAGCAACCCTGGCCGCTCGATATCGAGCCGCGCGACGAGCTGATTGGACCGGTCGAACTTCAGGACCACGTCCGCCGCGATCAGCGACAGATACCAGTGAGACCCGTCGGGCTCGACCACGATGTGGTGCGGCATGCAATTGGGCGGAAAGCCCAACTCCTGAAGGTCGATAATCCGAACCACCCGGTTCGTTCCCATGTCGATGATGGCGACGGTCGCGACGCCCTGATTTGCGACGTATAGCAGCTGTCCGGGCTCGGAGTACGGGACTTCGCCCTCTGCGGACCGAGCTCCGTCATCGATCCACGCCCGAATCGATTCGATCTCCGTCTCGGTCAACTCCGCCTCTCCCAGCTCGGCCGGGTGGGGACCGCCCTCGAGCCGGGTCGCCAACGCGAGCAGCGGGCTTCGCTCGGCGTGGAAGGGAATCACCGCCGTCCGGTCCTCCGACCCTGCCACGATGTGCTCCCAGGAATCGAGACGCAGGCCACGTGCGGGCGCGTCCCCCGAATGACAGCTGGTGCAGGCTCGATCGAGCGCCTGTTGAACCTCGGGGTAGCCAGCGACTCCCGCCCGTGCCAAGTGATCCACCGGCGACGCCTCGAAGCCGGCGGCCAGGGATGCGAAAGCGATCAGAATCGGGATCGTGGCCGTCGAGAGCGTCCAGATCGGTTGCATTGGGCGTCCTTTAATCCGGTCCGGGAGGATTCCCGACCATCAGGTGCTGAATGTTTTCGGAGCCGGAACTCGCTGCAACCTCGAGCCGAACGCTGGCGTCAGTTTCGCCTTCGATCGCAGCCCCGTGAACGTGCCCGAGCCATAGTCTCCGAAGTCGATGGTACCCACCATCTCGTCGCCGGTGACGGTTGCCCGGTACGTGACCACGAACGGACCGCTTTCCATCGTGAGGACGACGGTGAAAGACAACCGGTCACCCTCGAGCACGCCGTCCAGGTCCCCGGTGGCGCGAGAGCTCGAGATGGTGCCGGAGATGCTGTCCCCCACCTGAACGAGCTGGACCTCTCTTGTTCCGGCCCCGTTTGGGGACTGAACCGCGAACTCCCAGGCCCCGGTCAGGTCGAGCTCCTGCGCGGCGCCCGCCCCCGCCACTGCGGGCGACAGACCCAGGAGTCCGGCACAGAACAGCGATGCAAGTGATCGAAACATGATTCTCCACATGGTTAGGTGGTCATTGTCACGGGACCTCGGTCCCGAGGAGGGCGTCCAGCTCCGTGAGGGAGAAGTGGACACTGACGACGTACGGCTCCTCTCCATCCGTCCAGTGCCCGTACGTAGTGCTCACGAACGTTTCGTCAGGGAGAAGCTCCAGCCCCGGATAGGCGGCATCCCATTCGTGTTTGTTGTCGATAAGGCGCACCCGGTACTCGCCGGGCTCTCCGGACATGATATCCCTCCAGGTGCCAACCCAGACCAACCAATCGCCGCGAGTCGGGCTGTCGGCGGCCATGTCCCGGAACGTCGCCACGAGGCGCCCGTCCGGCGCGTACCGCAGCGTATGTCGATCGCCGGTCAGCGCCGCCGGGAGCTCGCGCGGCTCGGACCAGGTCTCGCCGCCATCGCTCGAGTACACCACGAACGAGTTCTTCGTTCGGCTGTTCTCACGCAACAGGAGCGCCAGCTCGGTGCCGTCCGGAGAGCTCACGAGCCCCGGCTCACAGAGGTCCACGTCCGGACGGCTCGCGATCACCCAGGGCTCGGACCAGGTCAGCCCATCGTCCTCCGAACGGGTGGCATAGACGCTGAACGTCCCCGGCGCTCCCTCGTCGCGAAGGAAGCGTCCATCGTCGTGGAAGTAGGCGATCAGGTCGCCATCGGGCTTCTGGTGGAGCGAAGCCATGGCGACGATGCCGCCGAACTCCCCGATCGGCGCGAGCTCCGACCACGTCGCGCCCTCATCGTCCGAGTGGGCGAGCCGGATCGGGTAGAGCCCGGAGAACACGAGCAGTCGGTCGCCGCCGCCCCGCCGATCGACGCGATACACGGTCGGGACCTCCCGGGACGTGGCCCAGCTGTCGGGAACGGGAAGCCGCTCGCTCCACGTCCGTCCTCTATCCGGGCTGCGCTTGTAGACGATCTCGCCGGAGCCGTGGCCCTTCGGGTAGACGGCAAGGATCGTCCGCCCATCCGCGAGGAGTTGAGTCGTCGGATGCCCGAGGTACTGGCCGGGTTCCCGGTCGACCACCGTCTGCCTGGACGCATCTCGATCGAGGTCGAGCAGCGGAAGTCCCAGCGCGAAGCTCGGCAGGGGGGTCACGTCCGGTCGGGTGCTCGCGACCGACGCGGCATCGTCATCGGATCCGGATCCCGGCCCGCAGCCGGCCGATCCGACGACGAGACCGAGGAAGCCGATCCGGATCAGCGACGGCCGCCACACGCTATGGCACGACGGCGAAGACGCGAACCTGCCCACCCGAGCCCCCCTCGATCTTGATGGGGGCGACGATCAGATAGGCCCCGGCCTCCGGCAGGGAGCCGAGATCCGCGAGGTTCTCGAGGTGGTACCTGCCGGAGCCGTTCACGATCCCGTGCGCCGGGAAGCCGCGGGCGTTTCCTGGATCCACGCTGCCAGTATCCACGCCGATACCGGCGACGTCGCGCTCCTCGACCAGGAAGCGCGCGGCGTCCTCGCCGAAGCCGGGGAAGTGCAGGCGGCCGTCCTCGCCCCTGTTGTAGTAGGGGTCGCCCTGCTCCCACCGTGCGGCCCAGCCCGACCGCATGAGGACGATGGCGCCGCTCGGGATCGGACCGTGCTCGGACTCCCATGCTCGCAGGTCGTCCGCGGTGACCGCGTAGTCTTCATCGGACGCGGCGCTCGCAGTAACGTCTATCACGATCGCGGGCCCGAAGAGCTCCGACGTCGGGACGCGATCGACCGACGCGAGGCCCATCCCGCCGTGAACGGGGGCGTCGAAGTGTGTCCCGAAGTGCTCCGGAGCCGAGTATGCGGCCATGCTCGGGGCGCCGTCCGCGTGCGCGGACAGCGTGTCGTGTCTGAACGGGCTCCGGTCCGGACCGGGCCAGTACGGGGCGTCGGCGCTCACCGCGTGCGTCAGGTCGACTACAGTCATCCCGTCGGCGAAGAGCGTCGCGAGCGTGTCCGCCGGGGCTTCATCGGTCGGCGAGCACGCCGACGCGCCGATCGCGATCATACAGAAGAGAATTCGTCGCATGCTTCCGCCCCGTCCGTTGCGCGTGGAGGTCATCGACACCGAAAGTGATCGATCGACCCGCCGTAGGGCCAGTCAGGCGCGGCGGTCCGGATCTCCCCGGCCGGAAAAGGCGGTGATCTTCGTGTCCAACGTGCATTCGAACCGCCGGCCGCACCCGGCGCCGACGCTCGTGGTCAGCCTCTGCGCGCTGAGCATCGCCTGCTCCCGGGGAGGGGAGTCGCCCCGCGAGCCCGCCCCGGCGGCCCCCGAGGCCTCCGCTCTTCGCGAGCCCTCCGCCCCTCCGACCGGTTCGTACGAAGACTTCAGCCCGGAAGAGCTCATCCGCGTCTTCGGGCTCCGCGAGCACGACGTGCCGGTTCGCGAGCTCCCCCGGTGGGCGCCTCCCGAGAGAGTGGTCGTCGTCGTTCCCGAGGAGTGGGATCGCCGAGAGGCGCGGATGGCGTTGCTGCAGGATGTCGCTCCCGGCGTCGAACTCATTCCGGTCAGGGACCGATCGGATGCGGTCGATCGCGGCGTACTGGCCGATGCCCAGGTCGTGCTCGGTCTGGGATGCGCCGCGAGCACGGTTTCGGCGATCGGTCCCGAGGTGCACTGGGTCCAATCGGGCAGTGTCGGAGTCGAGGGCTGTTTCCTGAGCGGCAGGCCGCCCGGGGAGACCAACCGGATCCTTCGCGAGCGCGAGATCATCTTCACGTCGATCCGCGACATGACCAAGCGCGCCATCGCGCAGCACTCCCTCACCATCATGCTCTCGCTGATCGGTGGCATGGACATCCACGACGAGCGTCAGGAGAACCACGTCTGGGGGAGAACGCAGACGGACGTTGTGAAGGACAGGAACCTGGACATGGAGTTCCAGGACCAGACGTTGCTGGTAGTCGGGCTCGGCAGCATCGGCACGGAGGTGGGTCGGCTCGCGCACGCCCTGGGAATGCGAGTGATCGCGACCCGGAACACCAGCCGCTCCGGGCCGGCGTTCGTCGACTACGTAGGTCTCCCGGACGAGGTATACGAGCTCGCCGGTCAGGCCGACGTGGTGTTCGCATCAGTGCCGAACACACCTGATACGCAGCAGATGTTCGACGCCCGATTCTTCGACGCCATGAAGGAGTCCGCGTACTTCGTCAGCATCGTGCGACTCCCGGTCGTGAACTGGGAGGACCTGAAGGACGCGCTCCGGTCAGGCGCGATCGCCGGGTTCGGGACGGACGATCTTCCCCAGGACGACTTCGAGCTGTGGGACATGCCGCGCGTGATCATGACGCCGCACGTCTCGGACTACTCCAACCGGTACCGCGACAACCAGTTCCTCCTCTATCGAGAGAACCTCCGTCGCTACGTAGCCGGTGACCAGATGCTGAACGTGGTCGACCTCCAGCGGGGTTATTGACGGAGCAGCGCCACCGGGCCATCGCGACCTGGAGATCATGTCTGCAGTCCTTGGTTCCCGGGATAGTCGGTTCGTCAGCCCTCGCCCTGAATCTGCGCCGCGACGGCCTGAACCTCGTCGAGGACGCGAAGGAGATTGCCGCTCCAGAGCATTCCGATCTCCTCCTCGGCGTATCCGCGCCGCACCAGCTCGAGCGTCACGTTGAACGTCTCCGACGCGTCATCCCAGCCCGTCACACCTCCGCCTCCGTCGAAGTCCGAGCTGATGCCGACGTGCTCCAGCCCGATGAGGTCGACCAGGTAGTCGATGTGGTCCACGAAATCGGCGACGTCGACGGGGTCCGCCTCGACCTCGGCCGCGATTCTCGGCCCCGCGGCCTCCCGAACTTCGGCCAGACCGGCCATGTAGGCTTCGCGCTCCGCCTCGTCCATCGCCCGAATCGCCGCGAACCCGTCGACCATCTCGAACCCCATCTCCTCGGCCACCGAAGCGAGAACCGCGTTCGAGGCCTCCTGCCAGGCGCGATGCTTGTCACCGTCGAGGTACGACCGGAACGCGACCGTCTGCACGACTCCGCCGTTCTCCTTGAGCGCCATGAGCTGCTCGTCGTCCAGATTCCGGCTGTGGTCGTACCTCGCGCGCGCGGCCGAGTGCGACGCGATGACCGGCGCACGGCTGAGCCCGAAAACCTCCATGTTGGACGGTTTCGAGGGGTGGGAGATGTCGATCATGATCCCCCATTTGTTCATCTCGGCGACCGCCTGACGCCCCAGGTCGCTGAGTCCGTCGTGCAGCCACACGTCATCGCGCTCGCCCGTGTTCGAATCGGAGAACTGGCTGTGTCCGTTGTGGGCGAGGGACATGTACCGGCCGCCGCGCTCGGCGAAGTCCCGGATGTTGTCGAGGTCCGTCCCCACCTGGTAGGCGTTCTCGATCCCGATCATCGCGACCTTCTTGCCGGACGCGTCGATGCGGCGGACATCGTCGGACGTCAGAGCCAGCTCGATGCGGTCCGGCGCGATCTCTTCGGTCAGCCGGTGAATCGCGTCGAACTTCTCGATCGCCTGCGCGGTGGCATCGGCGAACCCCTCGGCGGTCAGGTCTCCCTGGCCCACGTAGACGACGAACCACGCCACGTCGAGCCCGCCCGCCTCCATCTTCGGCAGGGTCACCTGATTCGGCAGATCCATCGTGTAGTTGCGCTCGGCCGTGAAGTTGGCCGCGCTGATGTCGTCATGCGTATCGAGCGTGATCACCCGCTCGTGAATGCCGCGCGCGCGTTCGACCAGGCCCTCCTCGGACTCGATCTCCGGCGTGGGCGCCGGGTCTGTCGAACACGCCATGATCCCCGCGAGAATCCCGAGCGGGAGAGCGTTGGTGAGCCACCGGGCGGTCGTCGAAGTGCGCATCTGAAAATCTCGCTGCTGGAGAAAGAAGAGAACCCGGGCTTCTAGCGCCGGCGTCCCTTCACGAAGACCTGGATTCCGTCCGGACGGGGGTTCACGTAGCGCAGTCGAACTCGACCGTCGTCGGTCTCGTCGATGACGGCCGGGATCGCGTTCGCGGCGAGGTGCCATCCCTCGGGAAGGACCACCGTGTCACGAGGTCGCCCGAAGTTTCGATCCCAGACGAATTCGTCTCCGCTCAGGACGTAGCGGCCGGGATCCGTGTACGTCTCCCAGATCCGCAGGCGCACCGACGCGCCCTCGGGGACCGGGTCGAACCAGATCACGACAACCTCCGTTTCGGGATCGGGAGTGGGGCCGAGATCGATGCCTCGCTCGGCGATCGCCGGACCGCGCAGCTGCTCGACCTGCAGACGGGCCCCGGTGTCGAGGTTGAACGCCTCGGGATCCGAGGCGGAGCTGCCGGGCCGGACCACGTTGACGTAACGGTCTACGCCCGGACGGGTCTCGGTATAGTCGTGGAAGAGACGGAACGAGCTCGTCTCAGGCTGGTTCAGGAAGTACGTGATGTCGCGATCCTGGAACGCTCGTTCCGGCACGACGTAGTCCAGTCGGGCCCGTGTCGGGGATCCCCCGCCCGCGGTCGGAACGGAGCCTGCGCTCGAGCCGGGCCGCTCGGTGGGTGCCGCCCGCCCAGGCAGGAGGCGGGCACGCACGCGGAACGGGATGCTTGCCGGCCCCGGGCTCATGAAGCTCAAGCGGACGCGTCCGTCGTCTTCGGTCTCGACCTGCACCGGATAGTTCGCTCCGACCGGCTCGTAGCCCGAGGGCAGCACGACCGAGTTCCGGCGGATCCCCAACGAGCGATCGAAGACGATGATTCCGTCGCCGTCTCCGTGGTAGCTCTCGTGGTCCCAATACGTCTTGTCGATCCGGATGCGCCCCTGCCCACCCTCCGGCACCGGTCGGGCGAGCGTCACCTTGATGTAGCGACCCTCCGGGCTCGCCCGTGGGTGCCCGTGCTCGCGCGCGTGCGCGCCGTCGACTACTTCCCAGTCCAGGGGCCTGCCCGTATGGAGATCGGTGACGTCGTGGACTTCCTCCTCGGCCCCGACCCGGATCGTGTTGTAGTAGAACGCGGCCCCGGCGGTGGTGGCCGACACGTCGTAGAAGATCCGGAACGCCCCGCTCCCCGGCTCCTGCAGCTCATACCGGGTGTAATCGTCGGCCTGGGTCTGCGCGGACGATTGGGCCATCGCGGTCCCTACCACCAGCAGGGATGTGAGGGCGCCTGCCCAGATGCCCGAGCGGATCACGTGTACACCCCTACCTCACCCTGGGTGCGGTCACATCTCTCCCGCCCTGGTGAAAGATCACCCCCGTCACCGTGCCTGAATCGTCCTTCGTGAACGTGACCTGTGCGTTGACCGCCCTCAGGAAGAACTTGACCTCCGACTCGGGGAAGATCGCGAACTGCCCCTGTCCCTCCGGCTGCACGAACAGTCCGCGGTCTTCGAGTCCGACCGTCACGATCTCGCCGTCGAGGTCATACTCGCCGACGTAGGTCTCGAGGATCTCCCGGGCGACCTCGATCTCGGTCCGCTCGACAGGCGGCGCGTACCCGCGAGGCGCGGGCTCAGCCATCGAGTCCCATTCGTAGGCGATCTGGATCCGGCGGCTGAGCTCGGCCATCACGGCTCCGCCCTGATCGGCGTTCGTCATGATGGCGAGGCCGTAGCCCTTGACCTTGTGGGCGAGCAGGGTGCACCGGAATCCCCAGTTGCCTCCGCCATGGCTGAAGTACCAGCCCTGACCCTCTTTGGCGATCGAGAACCCTACGGCGAAATTCCCGACGCCGACCGGCGACAACATCTGCTGGACGGTCGTTCGGGACAGAACTCGGTTCGCCTCGCCGACGGCGGACTTCTGGACTTCGATCGCGAACTTCGCGAGGTCGGTGGCGGTGGTCCACAGACCGGCAGCGGCCTGCTCCGGATAGACGTGCCACTTCGATCCGCGTGACTGGCCCTCGCCGTCGTGGGCCCGCGCGGCGTTGCGGTCGTTCTCCGGCGAGATCGGCTGCTCGAAAGAGCTTCGGGTCATGCCGATCGGCTGCAGGACGTCATGATGCAGGACATCCGCGAACGGGGCGCCCCGCGCGTCGCTCAGCGCGAGCTGCATGAGCGTCACACCGCCGCCCGAGTACTCCTCGAGGTGCATGGGCGGGCGCTCCATGAAGATCGGACCCACGTTGGACAGCTCGTTCCCCTCCAGGATCTGAACCACGGTCGGGAGTGGCTCAGTGGGGTCGTAACCCGGGAAGCCGAACCCGTCCCCCAGCCCCGACGTATGGCTGTGCAGACCGCGTGGAGTGACAGGACGGTCCTGTGTGAACTCTCCTCCGTCGAGCTTCCACGAGGTGAGGATGTCGTTGATGTCGTCGTCGAGCGTAAACAGTCCATCCTCGACGGCTTTGAGGACGGCCATGGCCGCGACGGGCTTACTGATCGACGCGGCCTGGAACATCGTCTCCGTGTCGACCGGCGCCCCGGTCTCGACGTCGGCGACCCCGTAGCCCTTCGCCCAGTGGATCTCGAAGTCCTTGATCACCGCCACGGTGATGCCCGGCACTCCGAACTCCTGCATCAGCTCTTCGATCGTCTTGTCGCCCATGCCGCGTGGGCCGGCTGATTCCTGGGGGCCTTCGATCGCGGCCATGTAATCGGCCGCGGCACGGTCCTGCGCGTGCGATGAGGACGGGATCGCGAGGCCCAGGAGACTCAGTGCGACTACGGTTCGAATGCTCACGAGTTGGACACTCCATGGAAAGAGAGGGTGCTACGAAGGTTGTCCACCCTGGGCCGGCGACGCCAGACGCCCCACAGGAGGGCCCGGGATTGCACTCGGGTGCCGCCGCATGCGAACATCGACGGGTCACTCGCGACGGACCCGCCGCCTTCAGGCGTTCCGACTCCCGGCCGGTATATGACGAAGCCAGGCTCGTTCTTTCCCGCGCGATCGATCGTCCCGAACGCGCTGACGATCATCCGTCTGGTGCTCGCCGTGCTCCTCCCCTTCGTGGAGCACGAGCTGTGGTGGCCCATCTTCCTGGTCGCCCTGGCCACCGAGTTCCTGGACGGCTTCCTGGCGAGGGTCCTGAACGCCCGGAGCGATTTCGGCCGGGTGCTGGATCCGATCGCCGACAAGGCGTTCGTCTTCTCGCTCCTGCTGATTCTCCTGCTGGGCGATCGTCTCCCACTCTGGCACCTCGTCCTCATCGGTCTTCGGGACGAGATCGTACTTCTCGGAGCTCTGACGGTCTGGATCCGCAGGGACCTGCGTGAAGTCCTCGCCTTCAGCCCGCGGTGGACGGGCAAGACGGCGACGGTCTTCCAGTTCCTCTACCTCGGGTGGCTGCTGCGCGCGGGGACTCCGCCCGCCTGGGCGCTGGCCCTGACGGCCGGTGTGAGTCTGCTGGCGGGATTGGACTACGTCGTACGCTACCGCCGACGGTCCCGGGAGCAGCCGTAGCCTGGAGGAGACGGCCGGCTCCCGGGAACCGCGAGCGGCCTAGCCGGACGCCGGCTGGATGTTGGAGTTCAGCCGGAACAGGTTCGTCGGGTCGTGCGCGGCCTTGATCCGGGTCAGTCGCTCGTAGGCCGGTCCGTAGTTGCCTGACGCCGCGTCGCCCTCGTAGTCGATGTTGTCGTAGTAGCCGCCCGTGTACGGTTCCAGCTCATAGAACCACTCGCGGGAGGCGGCGATCGCCTCGTCGTCCTGCGCCGGATCGGCCCAGCCGCCACCGATGATGATCATGGTTTCGGCGTTCCGGTGCGGGAACGCGGTCGCGAGCTCATCCACTCGACTCACGGCGCCACCGGCCGTATGCGTGAACATGCCCAACCGCGGATCGATTCGGTGCGTGCCGATCATCGCGTCGACCAGGTCTGGCGTCACCTCTCTTACCATCCCGCTCTTCACGTACGAACGGACGCCGTGCCCGAACGCCACGTCGTCCTTCGTCTGCATCGCCATGTACGGGTTCAGGTCGACGCCGTCGTCCATGGGCTGACCGATCGCGCGCAACGGGGCCAGCTCTCGCTCGCCCGCGGCCGGGTCGCCCGCGAACACGACCTCCATGACGATGATGCCCTGGCCATCGGGCGTCGTCGCCATCGTTGGCCCCACGTACATGTCGTCCGACAGCCCACTGTACCACTGACCGTAGAAGTCGAGCACCTCACGCGCCTGCGCGATCGGCCAGATGATCGCGCCCGAGAACACATTCGGCTCGAACGGGTGCAGTCGGTATTCGAACTCGGTGACGACGCCGAAGTTGCCCCCGCCCCCGCGGATCGCCCAGAACAGGTCCGGGTCCTGCTCCTCGCTGATCCGGTGGACCTCGCCATCGGCGGTGACGATCTCGGCAGAGACAAGATTATCGATCGCCAGACCGTGCTTGCGGTTCAGGCGGCCGAAGCCGCCGCCGAGCGTGAAGCCTCCGACCCCGGTGTGTGAGACGACGCCGGCGGTCGTGATGAGCCCGTGCTCGAGGGCCGCCGTGTCGAGTCCCGCGAGGAGCGCCCCACCGCTCGCGTGCGCACGACGAGCCTCGGCGTCCACGCGAACGGCGTCCATCTGCGAGAGATCGATCATCAGGCCACCGTCGCAGACCGACTTCCCGGGCCAGCTGTGTCCTCCACCCCTCACGGCCACCAGAAGCTCCCGCTCGCGCGCGAAGGTGACCGCATGGCTCACATCCGTCGCGTTGGCGCATCGAGCGATCAACGCCGGACGCTTGTCGTGCATGCCGTTCCAGATACGTCTGGCGACGTCGTAGTCGGGATGGTCGGCGAGGAGGAGGTCACCCGCGAGGGCTTCCGCGAGCTCGTTGACGGCGGCTCCCTCGAGCTCGATACCGGACCCGGACAGGGAGATGGCCGGGATCCTGGCGGACCCTCGGGAATCGCACGCCACGAAGCCCGGGAGGGCGGCGGTCATTCCCGCGGCGAGCGTGGTCTGGCAGAATCGGCGTCGATCCATGGTCGTCCTCTCTTTTCGTGAGCTGCGTCTGAACGAAACGTAAGGGGTGCCGAACGCCGCTGGCGAGACGAGGGCAGGGGGTCGCCTACCGGCCGGGCCGGGGGGTGTGCGTCACCAGAGTCCGGCCAGGTACGCGGTCCCGCCGAGTCGCTCCATCTGCACGAGAATGTCGGCGGTCCGCCGCGTCACGTAATCGGAGGGTCGCTCGACGGACATTCGCTTGGGGCTCGGCAGCACCGCGGCCAGGCGCGCGGCTTCCGAGGGAGTCAGGGCCGCGGGCGCCTTTCCGTAATAGCGGCGAGCGGCTTCGCCGACTCCGAACACGCCCCGGCCGAACTCGGCCGCGTTCAGATAGACCTCGAGGATGCGTCGCTTCGGCCACAGGGCTTCGATGAGCACCGTGAACCACGCCTCGAGGCCCTTTCGGAAGAACCCTCCGCCGGGCCAGAGATACAGGTTCTTGGCCACCTGCTGACTGATCGTGCTGGCCCCCCTGCCGCTTCCATCGGCCAGAGCCTCGCGTATCTGCACGAGATCGAACCCGTGATGCTCGGGAAACAGCTGGTCCTCGGAGGCGACGACGGCCACGGCCAGGTGGGGAGAGATCTCCTCCCACGATGTCCACTCATGAGAGACGGGGACCTCGCCGAAGACTCGCTCCCGCAGCACGAACGCCGTGGTTGCCGGCCGGACCCAGCGCAGTGCTCCGACCGACAGAACGCTCGCGATGACCCATGCGACGAGGAGCCGAGAGAGTCCCGAGAAGAGTCGGCGCCGCCACCCGCGCGGCGCCTCGTCGGGGCTTTGCGGACCACGGAGCAGCCAGCGGGCGAACCTCCGCCCCCGTCCACCCCGATGAACCGGTTGCCCTCGTGCAGGTACGCCATCGAGCCGCGAGTCGTGCGCCATGGAACACAAGGTATGCTGACACTTCTTTTCACAGGGAACGACAAAGGATTGCGTCTAGCTGGCGGTCTCGGGATTGCCAGCGGGCGATATCCGCTCGATGTCTGATCGCGCGACTTCGGCCCGCCGCGCCCCGGGACCCAGCACCCACGCGCCGTCGGGGCGCACCGCCCGTTTGCCACCCCGGCATTCTCCGGCATCACCCCTCGGGTGGCACATCCGGTGCTCAGGGCACTACCGCGAGCCCGCTAACGCACCCCATCGGAGAGACTTGTAGCGCCCATGTGCCCGGACCCCGCCGGCCCTTCTACATCGGACGTCATCACACGTCCGTACGTGCGCGGAAAGTTCCTCCATGCGGGCTCGGAGAGGCTCGAGCTCCGGGGATTCACGTACGGCCCCTTCGCCACTTCGGGGACCGCGTCAGGGTCCAGCGAACGCATGGAACAGGACTTCCGCGCCATGCGGTGGGCGGGGGCCAACGCGCTTCGCGTATACACCGTCCCTCCGAGGCGAATGCTCGATGCCGCCGCCGAACACGGCTTGTGGGTCCTGGTGGGGATTCCCTGGGAACAGCACGTGGCGTTTCTGGACGAACCTGGTCTCGCGGATTCGATCGAGCGCCGCGTGCGGCGCGCGGTACGGCGTTGCGGAGGCCACCCGGCCGTTCTCGGCTACGCCGTCGGGAACGAGATTCCCGCCTCCGTAGTCCGCTGGTCGGGACAACGGCGGATCGAGCGGCACATCGAGCGCCTCTGCCGCGCAGTGAAGGAAGAGGATCCGGCAGCGCTCGTCACCTACGTGAACTACCCCTCCACCGAGTATCTGGAGCTCGAGCACCTCGATTTCGCGAGCTTCAACGTCTACCTCGAATCGGTGGACCGCCTGGCCGATTACCTGAAGCGGCTCCACAACCTGGCAGGCGACCGTCCCCTCCTGATGGGCGAGCTGGGGCTGGACTCGATGCGTCATGGCGAGGAAGGGCAGGCGAGGGGGCTGGCATCGCAGGTCCGGGAGGCGAGGCGCGCCGGGTGCGCGGGGTCCTTCGTCTTTTCGTGGACGGACGAGTGGCACGCCGGCGGGCAGAATGTCACCGAATGGCGTTTCGGGGTCACGGATCGGGAGAGATCTCCCAAGCCCGCGTTGGCCGCCGTTCGGGGCGAATTCCTCGCGAACCCGCTGACGCAGGTGGCAAGGCCGCCGCGCATCTCGGTCGTCGTGTGCGCGTACAACGCCGAGTCCACGCTCGCGGACTGTCTGGAAGGTGCCACCCGCATCGAGTATCCGGACTACGAGGTCATCGTCGTGGATGACGGCTCGACAGACCGGACGGCTGCTATCGCTCGCGAGTTCCGGGTCCGTCTGATCTCGACCCACAATCGTGGCCTCAGCCACGCCCGGAACACGGGTCTCGAGGCGGCGGAGGGGAGCATCGTGGCGTACACGGACGCGGACGCCCGGCCCGACCGCGACTGGCTGACCCACCTCGCGCTCGCCTTCGAGGCGTCGACCCACGCGGGGATCGGCGGGCCGAACCTCGCGCCGGGCGGAGATGGCTGGATCGCCGACTGCGTGGAGAACGCGCCGGGCGGCCCGGTCCACGTTCTGGTTTCGGACGACGAGGCGGAGCACATCCCCGGCTGCAACATGGCCTTCCGGAAGGACGCGCTCGAAGCGATCGGGGGATTCGACCCACGTTTCCGGATCGCGGGGGACGACGTCGACGTGTGCTGGAGGATCCAGGCCGCCGGGATGAGCCTCGGGTTCTCCCCAGTGGCCGTAGTCTGGCACCACCCGCGCGACACCGTCGCCACCTACTGGCGCCAGCAAGTTGGATACGGCCGGGCCGAGGCGCTGCTCGAGGAGAAGTGGCCCGAAAAGTACAACACGGCGGGCCACGTGACCTGGGGCGGGAGGGTCTATCAGAGCGGTCTTCGCCGCCTCCTGCCACGTCAACGCGTCTACCACGGGGTGTGGGGATCCGCTCCGTATCAGAGCGCCGAGCCCACACCGCCGGGAGTGTTGGAAGGCCTGTCCTCGACGCCCGAATGGTATCTCGTCATCGCGAGCCTGGCGCTTCTGAGCGCCCTCGGTCCGACATGGGCACCACTCCGGCTGGCCCTGCCCCTTCTCGGCGCGGCGCTTGCGCCAGTCATCGGCCGGGCCGTTGGTGCCGCGGCGACCGCGCGATTCCCGACGGACAGCTACGATGCGGCGCTCGGCCGCCGCCGGCGTGTCGTCACGGCGCTCCTTCATCTGTTACAGCCGGCCGCGCGTCTTCGGGGCCGATTGCGATACGGCCTGACCCCGTGGCGCGTGCGATCCGCCCGCCGCGTCGCCTGGCCGACCGTACGGTCCGCGTTTCTCTGGTCCGAGAAGTGGCGCTCGCCTCACGCCTGGGTGACCGAGCTCGACAGCGCCCTCAGGCTCATGCGCGCTCGCGTGCTGAGCGGCGGCCCGTTCGATCGCTGGGACCTGTCGGTCAAGTCGGGGATGTTCGGCCGCGCACTCGTGTACTCCTGCGCCGAAGAACATGGGAACGGGCAGCAGTTCATTCGCGTCCGGTTCGTGCCCCGTGTATCGGGGCCCGCGCTGGCGGCGATCGGGGTGCCGCTGGCACTCGGTGGCGGAGCGCTGGTCGACGGAGCTCTCGTCGCGGGGTTCGTCTTCCTCGGCGCGGGGGCCTTGCTGACGCTGCGCGTGGCACTCGAATCCGGGGCGGTCCTGTCCGGCTGTCTCCAGGCGATGGACGAGATCGAGACGACCGACGTGCGAGAGCGCGGGCACCCCCGCGCAGTCTCGCCGGACTCAACTGACCGAACCCTCGAGCCGGTGCCGCAGCGCGTGGAGCGCGCATCGTGAGACACCTGATCCGGGTGCTCCGCTACGTACGCCCCTACGGCCGTCTGGCCGCGCTCAGCGCATTCCTCACCGTGGTCGTCGCGAGCCTCGGACTCCTCGCACCGTGGCCCCTGAAGATCCTGTTCGACAGCGTCCTCGGAGATCACCCGCTCCCCGGACCTCTCGATCCGCTGCTCTCGCCGATCGCGGGTGACGCGATGCTGGTCCTGGTGCTGGTCGTGCTCGGCGGGTTCCTCATCACGGTCGGCGAGAATCTGCTGGGCGTCTGGAACAGCTACGCCCAGACGAAGCTGGAACAGCGGATCATCCTCGACTTCCGCACGGACCTGTTCGCGCATGCCCAGCGTCTCTCGATGGCCTACCATGACCAGCGTCGCGCCGGGGGGCTGATTTTCGCGATCAACCATCAGGCAGACAGCGCCGCAGGCCTCCTGATGGCGCTCCAGCCGATCGTCCAGAGTGCGCTCACGCTGGTTGGGATGTTCTGGATCACCTACGTGATTCAGCCCCGGTTGGCCCTCCTGTCCCTGATCGTCGTGCCGTTCATGTACGGCGCGGTTGCCTACTACATGCGCCACATCGACGCCCGCGTGCGCGACGTGAAGAACCTCGAGGGGGAGTCGCTCTCGATCGTGCATGAGGCGGTATCGATGCTGCGCGTGATCGTGGCGTTCGGCCGCGAGCGCTACGAGCAGCGGCGGTTCCGCGAGCATGGCGAACGGGCGGTCGACGCGCGGGTCGGCGTCACGGTACGGCAGACGGCCTTCTCCCTCGCGATCAACACGACCACCGCAGCGGGAGCCGCGCTGGTGCTCGGCTTCGGGGTCCACGAGATCCTCCAGGGCCGAATGACGAGCGGCGAGCTGCTGATCGTGATCGCGTACGTCACCTCCATCTACGCGCCGCTCGAGGCCATCTCGACGACCATCGGGTCCCTGAAGGAACGATTCGTCAGCCTCGACATCGCGTTCGACCTGCTGGACGAGGAGCCCGAGATCGCCGACTCCCCCGGCGCGCGGGCGATCGACCAGGCGCGCGGCGAAGTCGCGTTCGAACATGTGTCGTTCGGCTACGAGGGACGGACCGAGACACTCAAGGACGTCCATTTTTCGGTCAGCACCGGATCGATCGTCGGGATCGTCGGGCCGACCGGGGCCGGGAAGACGACGCTCGTGAGCCTCATCTCCCGGTTCTACGATCCACACGAAGGCCGGGTGCTGCTCGACGGCACCGACCTCCGCGACCTGACGCTGGTTTCCCTGCGCCGGCAGGTGAGCGTCGTTCTCCAGGAGCCTCTCCTGTTCTCGGATACGATCCGGGAGAACATCCGCTACGGCCGGCTCGACGCGTCCGACGAGGAGGTGATCGACGCCGCGAAGGCGGCGAACGCGCACGACTTCATCATGAGCCTGCCGAGACGTTACAGCACGGCTCTCGGTGAGCGCGGTGCACGGCTGTCCGGGGGGGAGCGTCAGCGGATCGCGATTGCACGGGCCTTCCTCAAGGATGCGCCCATACTGATTCTCGACGAACCGACGTCCTCGATCGACTCGCGCACGGAAGCCGTCATCCTCGACGCGCTCGACCGGCTCATGATGGGGCGGACGACCTTCATGATCGCCCACCGGCTTTCGACCATTCGCGATCCCGACCTCGTCCTCGTGATCGACGACGGACGGATCGTCGAGCAGGGCCCACTCGATGAACTCCTGCGTGCCGGCGGTCTCTTCAGTGAGCTGTGGGAGATGCAGTCCGGCGGTCGCGGCGCGACCCCGGCCGATTCCACGTTCGCGGCGATCTCCGGGGGACTCCCGTGATCCGGCAGCGTCCCGTGCTCGTCCTCCTCGGATCCATGACGAAGATGCCGGTGGCGGGGGTCGTCTGGCAGACGATCCACTACCTGCTGGGCTTCGAGCGGCTCGGCTACGACGTCTACTACGTGGAAGCGCACGCACGCACGCCGTCGATGTTGATGCGGACCCCGACAGACGACAGCAGCGTCCTCGCCGCGGCGTTCATCGCGGGCGTCATGCGTCGCTTCGACCGCTCGGACAGATGGGCGTACCAGGCCCTGCACGACGACGGCTCATGCTACGGACTGAGCGAAGGGGGCCGCCGGGCCGTCTTCGATCGGGCGGAGATCGTCGTCAACCTGCATGGCGGAACGAAGCCTCGTCCCGAGCACCATGCGAACGGTCGACTGGTCTATCTCGGGACCGATCCCGTGCAGCTCGAGCTCGAGCTCGCTCGGGGCGACGCGGAAGCGATCGAGTTCCTCGAGCCCCACTGCAGCTTCTTCACGTTCGCGGAGAACTACGGACAGGAGGATTGTTCGCTTCCCATGAACGACCGGTTCGAGCTCCAACCGACCCGGCAGCCCGTCATCACCGACCTCTGGACGCCCAACGGGGACGTTCGTGCGGCCTTCACGACGATCGCGAACTGGCGGCAGCACTGTCGTGAGCTGGAGTGGGACGGAGATACCTACCACTGGAGCAAGCACCTCGAGTTCCTGAAGCTCGTGGACCTGCCCGGCCGAACCGACCAGCCCCTCGAGCTCGCCTTGACGAACTGCGGGCCGGAGGACCGCGAGCTGCTGCGCCGCAACGGATGGACGGTGCGCGATTCGCTGGGCTTCTCCTCGGATCCGGAGGCGTACCGGGAGTACATCCTGCGGTCGCGGGGCGAGTTCACCGTGGCGAAGGACCAGAACGTCCGGTTCCGCACCGGCTGGTTCAGCGACCGGGCGGCGACCTATCTGGCGGCGGGCCGCCCGGTGGTGACTCAGGACACGGGCATCGGATCGGCGCTGCCCGTCGGCGAAGGGCTCTTCGCCTGGCGGACGGCCGAGGAGGCCCTGGATGCCTTCGAGACGATCAATGCCGGGTACGCGAAACATTCGGCCGCGGCACGCGAGATCGCCGCCGAGCACTTCGAGGCCGAGCGCGTGCTCGGCTCCCTTCTTGACCGGGTGGGGGCACCATGCGCGTCCTGATGATCAGTCACCGGTTCCCGCCCGATGCCGTGGCCGGGGTCGAACGATACACCGAGTCGCTGGCCGACGAGCTTCAGGCGGGTGGCGACGCCGTGACCGTCCTGACGCGCCGGCCGGGACCGGGGCCGGTGCGGCCGGTGCGCGAGCAGGGCACGGCCGGCGTGGACGTGATACGGCTGGTCGGGGGTGGTGTGGACCGCGAACGGTGGCTGCATCTCGCCCGCTCCATGGAAGACAGCTTCTCGACGATCCTCGAGGAGCTGCAGCCTGACGTCGTGCACGTGAACCACCTCGTCGATCTGTCCCCCCGCTTTCTCGCGCTGGCCCGAGCCGCCGGGGCGGCCGTCGTGCTCACGCTTCACGACTTCTGGTTCCCGTGTCCCCGCATCACGCTTCAGCGACCGGATGGGTCTCTCTGCGACGGCCCGCAGGGTGGTGCTGCGTGCGCCGCTCACTGCTACGGCCCGGAGCCCGGGATCGTCGATGGAGACGTAGGGCCGACCGACCGGCTCCGGCTGCGGGCTCTCTACTTCCGCCGCCTGCTCGACGTGCCCGACCGGGTGCTCTGCCCCTCTCGCTACGTGGCGGACTGGTTCGAGGGCTGGGGGCTCGAGGCAGGCCGCGTGCGCCCTCTTCCGAACGGCATCCGGCTTCCCGCGCCGGCGGAAGAGAGGGATGAGGCGGCGCGTCCGCGGGGCAGGTTACAGCTCGCCATCCTCGGCGCCGTCGTTCGCCACAAGGGGCACAACGTCGTGATCGAGGCCCTCGCGGGCGATGGAGTCGACGCCGATCTCTACGTCCACGGTCCGTTGGGCGATGCCGGTTTCGCGAGCGAGCTCCGCGCGCTGGCTGCCGACGTGCCCGGCCTCCGGCTCCACATCTGCGGCGCCTACGAGCCCGCAGACCTCTCGCTTCTGCTGGAAGGGATCGACCTGGTGATCGTGCCCTCCGTCTGGCCGGAGACGTTCTGCCTGGTGGTGCGAGAGGGACTCGCGCGAGGCGTGCCCGCGATCACAACGCGTCTGGGTGCGCTACCGGCCGCCATCGAGCACGGCGTGAACGGGTTTCTCTACGATCACGATCAGCCGGCACAGCTCGGCGACCTGCTTCGGCGCTCGGCCAGAGAGCCGGGTCTGCTCGAGCGGCTCGCACGGGGCGCGGTAAGCACACGCATCCCCACCCTCGAAGAGCACGCCGACGGGGTGCGCGCCGAATACGCCGCGGCCCTCGGCGAACGGGAGGCCAACGCCGTCGGCGCGGAAGCCGCGATCCACGAACTGGAAGCGCTGGAACGTCTGCTCGGCGACAGCCCGGGCGAGGTGCCGTCCACACAAACCCTTGAAGGTGTCGCATGAGTCACTCCGCACGGGCCGAGGCAGGGGCCGACCCGATCTCGGTGAAGAGGCAACTGGGTCTCCAGCGCCGCATTCTCGAGACGCTTGCCGGTCGCGAGGACGAGATCCGAGGACTCCGGCGCTCCGTCGACGAGGACGTCGACTCGGCCGGGGCCGCAGAGGTATCCGGTCCGCGGGACGCGCTCCGTGAGCGCTGGCTGGCGGAAAAAGTCCGCGTCGTGGAGTGCGAGGAGCGCATCGCGGAGCTCGAGCGGGAGTTGGGCTCCGTGGGCCGAGGGGCTGCAGCCCCCGGGATCGCGGACCTCGACCGGCCCTACGCGGCGTGCACGATCGTGTGTCGTAACTACCTCGCCCACGCCCGCGCCCTCCTCGAGAGTCTCGCCGCGGCAGAGCCCACGGTGCGTCGCTATCTGCTCGTACTCGACGGCGACGTCGAGGAGGGCGAAGTGGACTCGGGGGTCGAGGTCGTATCGCCAGGGCGTCTCGCGGTGCCCGACTTCGCAGGCATGTCCTTCAAGTACGGCGTCGTCGAGTTCAACACGGCCGTAAAGCCGTATCTCCTGTCGCTCCTGTTCGAGGAGTACGGAGAAGAGGAAGTCGTCTACTTCGATCCGGACATCCTGGTGATGCGTCGCCTCGACGAGCTCCGGATCGCTCTCGCCCGCGCCGACATCGTGCTCACCCCGCATATCACCCGTCCGATCCCTGAAGACGGACTCACGCCGACCGAACCCGACATCATGGTCTCCGGCGCCTACAACCTCGGCTTCATCGCGCTCCGCCACACCGCGGAGGCTCGACGGTTCCTTGGCTGGTGGGAGCGCCGGCTCGAAGACGGGTGTCGCATCGACGTCGCGAACGGACTCTTCACCGACCAGAAGTGGATCGACCTGGTGCCCGGGCTCTTTCCGGGCACGGAGGTGCTCCGTGACCCCGCGTACAACGTCGCGTTCTGGAACCTCCACGAGCGCGAGGTCCGAGTCGGCGAAGAGGGGTTCGAGATCAACGGCCGCCCGGCCGGCTTCATCCATATCAGCGGCTTCAATCCGCAACGGCCGGACATCCTCTCCCGGCACCAGACTCGCACGACGGTGTCAGCCGGAAGTGGCCTCGCCTCTTTGCTGGAGCAGTACGCCGACCGGCTCAAACGGCTCGGCTGGGACGCGGCACACCTCGAGCAATACGGTTACGACCGCTTCGCCGATGGTCTTCGAATCCACCCGCTGTTTCGGAAGCTCTATCTGGCCCTCCCGGTCGACGCTCGCGCCCGCTTCACCGATCCGCTCACCGAGCTCGGACCCGGCGGGTTCAGGGACTGGGCCACCCGCCCACGGCCCGAAGCCGGCGGGCTCAGTCACTTCCTACAGGAAATCTACGACGCACGGGTGGATCTCCAGGACGCATTCCCCGACGTGCGCGGCCGAGACCTCGCACACTTCCTGGAGTGGGCCCGCACACAGGGTCCGCTCGAGATGTCCTACGACGCCTCACTGGTCCAGGGGCCCGAGGAGGCAGATGCCGAGACCGACGCCGCGGCGCCTCTCGAAGACCCCGAGCCGGCGATCGAACACGGAGAGGCGCGCCGCTACGGAGCGCTCGTGGACCGAATCCGCGGCCTCGCGGATGAGACGCTCCCGGCGGGCGCGACCGTCGCGGTCGTGAGCCGGGGTGACTATCGGCTCATGCACCTCGGGGGCCGGCAGGCGTGGCACTTCCCGCGCACCGAGGCCGGTCTGTATGCCGGATATCATCCGCGTACGAGCCAGGATGCGATCCAGCACCTCGAGACGCTGCGCGCGGATGGGGCGGACTTTCTGCTCTTTCCGGCTACGGCGACATGGTGGCTGGATTACTACGAGGACTTTCGCGTCCATCTGGACGGCCGGTACGAGCTGGTGGTCGACGATCCGACCGTCTGTCTGGCGTACTCCCTGACCGGATCCGACCCGCACGATCGAGCGACGAGTGGCCGGGAGGTGTCCCAATGAGCCCGGCGCGCTCGGCGGCGGTGGAGACCACTCTCGAAGCACTCCGCCCATCGGAGCCTGCCGTCACGATTGAAGCCGTGGAGTCCCAGACCGCTGATGCTTCCCGTCTTCTGGGCGGGTCGATCGACCGACCGCGGGCCGGCGACAGCTGGTGGGGGACCGCCCTGCCGTGCGCCGGGTGGGCACTCGGGACCGACGTTCCGGCCGTCGCCGTCGACTTCGTCCACCGGGGACGCGTGATCCGGAAGACGCCCCTCGCCATGTCGCGCGAAGACGTCGCCGACCGGCACGAGGGCTCGGTTCGGCTACGCTGTGGGTTCCGCACCTCGATCGGCATGCTCGGGTTGCCGAGCCCGTGCGAGATCCAGGTTCGGGTCGTTTTCGACGACGGCACGGTCGAGCCGTTGGCGACGCTCCGCGCGACCCATACGCCGCTGCCGGCCCCGCCCGACACCCGCTGGAACCCGCTCGGGCTCACGACCCTCGGGCGAACCGGCTCGACCTGGCTCATGCGACTCCTCCGCGAGCACCCGGAGATCGCGGTGCACGGAGGGTACCCCTACGAGACCCGGTCGGCGGCGTACTGGCTGCACATGGTGAGCGTCCTGTCGAATCCGGCGAATCCACACCAGTCGTCGCACCCGGACGCGTTTCCCGACGATCTCTGGTCCATCGGGCACCATCCGTTCAACGCGGAGTCGCTCGCGGACGAACCGGGACTTCGCGACTGGTTCCGAGGGGACTATCCCGTGCGGCTCGCCGGGCTGGCCCGCCAGTCCATCGAGGAGTTCTACGATCGCGTGGCCGAGGGGCTCGCACGGCCCGAGGCAACCCGCTTCGCCGAGAAGCTGACTCCCGGGCACGTCCCCCGGCTCATGTGGGAGCTGTACCCGTCGGGCTCGGAGATCGTCCTCGTGCGCGACTTCAGGGACATGGTCTGCTCGATACTGGCCTTCAACGCCAAGCGTGGTTTCGTCGCGTTCGGGCGGGAGAACGTGGACTCGGATGCCCGGTTCATCGAGGGGAACCTCGCGAGCGGGGCACGAGCACTCCTGGCCGACTGGAAGGAGAGATCCGATCGGGCTCAGCTCGTCCGGTACGAGGATCTGGTCGTCGAGCCCGAGCGAACCCTGGCGACGTTGTACGAGGGGATCGGCCTCGCACACGACGCCCACACCGTGCGCGACTCGATCGCGCGCGCCTCGGGCGCGAGCGGCGACATGGAGCGACACCGCACGAGCCGGGATCCCCGCGCTTCGATCGGACGCTGGCGCGAGGAGCTCGACCCTGATCTCGTCGCGGTTTGCCGATCGGCGTTCGGTGAGGCGCTCGAGGCCTTCGGATATGACGTCGACTAGCGTGGCTCCGCCCACCCTCCCGCGCGACGTTCAGGCGGCACCGGCGGTCGTCTCCCGGCGCCCGCTCGCCACCGTCTGCATCCCGACGCGAAACCGGGCGGCGTTCTTGCGCGACGCCCTCGTCTCGGTCTTGGGTCAGGACATTGACGATCTCGAGATCCTCGTTCTCGATGACGCGTCGTGGGACGAGACCGGACTCGTCGTCCGCGAATTCGCCGACCCTCGCATCATCCACCGCCGGCACGACCGCCGGGTGGGGATCGCGGAGAACCGGAACGCCTGTCTCGATGGGGCGACCGGCCGCTACCTGGCGTGGCTCGATGACGACGATGCGTACACGCCGGGCGGACTCCGCCGCCAGCTCGAAGTCCTCGAGACGGAGCCGGACGTGGTACTCGTACACGGCGCAGTCGAGGTCGTGGACGGGCGCGGGATGCCCCGCCCCGCCTGGTCAGCGCCGTTCCGCCAGGACACCGTCGAGCCGGGGGCCGACGCCTTCTCAGAGCTCGTGCTGTCGAACTATGTCCGCGCTCCGACCGCCGTCACGCGCGCCGACGCCCACAGGAGGGCAGGGCCGTACGCGACGAATCTGGGAGACCGCGCGGAAGATTGGGACGCCTGGCTACGCGTGTCGCTTCGGGGAGATGTGGCGTTCAGCGCCCGGCCCGTCGCCCGATACCGCTGCCACGCGGGCGGCGCCTCCGCACGAAGGGCGTCGAGTCTTTCATGGCTGGCCAGCGAGACACTCGTCGTCCGTCGGGCACTGAAGCGGGCGCGAGGCCAGGTGCCCGGCATCGACGAGATCGAGCGCAGGGCCGACGCGGCGCTCACGGCTCGCCACCTCGAGGCGGCCGGCGACGCGCTCGCCCGCGGATTCCCGGATCTCGCGTGCCGCATCGTCCTTCGAGCCGGGAGGGTCACGGCCTCACGGAGGGACGCATTGGGTGGGGCGGCGGATCGAGCGGCGGCGGCGGACGAGCACGGCTTCCACGAAGCGGCCCGTCCGGTCCTCCGAACGGCCGCCGCCCGGCTGACAGGGACGCGGTTCGGCGAGGCGCTTCGCGCGAGACTCGAGGCGACGGACGACTGGTCTGACGAGCGGGCAGGTGTCGCCGGTCGGATTCGGCGGGTCGTACCCGCCGGTGAGTCCGTGGCGGCCATCGACAAATGGGACCCGTCGCTGCTGCACGAGGCGCAGCGCACGGGCTGGCACTTTCCGGATCTGGCGCTCTCACCCGACGGATACCCGGCCGACGACGACGGCGCGATAGACCACCTCGAAGCCCAGCGCTCGCGCGGAGCCCGGTACCTCGTGGTCCCGCGGGCGAGCTTCTGGTGGCTGGATCACTATGGCCGCTTCTCGGCGCACCTCGACCGTCGGTACGATCGGGTGCTGGCGGACGAGTTGTGCATCATCTACCGCCTCGCGCCGGCCGCGGAGACCACTCCGTGAGGTCGTCGCGCCGGACCGCCGGATCGGTCGTGCTCACCGGTGCGGTGGCTCGCCGTCCGGGCCGGGGCGGGCATGCCTGGGCGTTTCTGCAGTACGTCCTCGGCTTCAGGCGCCTCGGGTGGGACGTGCTGTGGCTCGACTCGATCGACCAAGTGCCGACCGGCCGCCACTCGCCAGAGGTGAACGAGTTCGACCGATTCTGCGCACTGGGCGGGATCGAGGAGCACGCTTCGCTCCTCGTGGGCGCGTCCGGACCCGGACCGGCCGCGGCGCAGACCGTCCGTGGACTCGCGCGCCAGGATGTGATCGACCGCGTCCGCGAGGCGGACCTCTTCATCAACGTGATGGGATACCTCCGCGACGAGGAGATCCTCGCTGCGGCGACGCGCCGGGTCTTCCTCGACATAGATCCGGGGTTCGGGCAGATGTGGGAGGATCTCGGGTTGGCGCGGATGTTCGTCGGTCACGACGCGTACGCGACAGTCGGCGAGCGGATCGGCGCCAGCGACTGTCTCATCCCGACGCTCGGTCTGGACTGGATACCGACGCCACCTCCAGTGGTCCTCGACGCGTTCGTGCCCGTCCCCGGTGACGGATTCGGCTGGACCTCGATATGCACCTGGCGGGGGCCATTCGACCCGATCGAGCATAGGGGGCGGCAGTATGGGCTGCGCGCCCACCAGTTCCGACGCTTCGTCCCCCTTCCCGCGCTCACGGGCGAGCCGTTTCGCCTGGCCCTCGACATCGACGACACCGACCGGCCCGACCGTGACCGACTGGTAGGCGCCGGCTGGGAGTTGGTCGATCCCCGCGCCAGCGCGGGCGATCCCGTCGCGTACCGTGAGTTCATTCAGGGCTCGTCGGGCGAGTTGATGGTGGCGAAGGGACTGTACGTCGAGACCTCGAGCGGTTGGTTTTCCGACCGGTCCGTGTGCTATCTGGCGGCAGGCAGGCCGGTCGTCGCGCAGGACACCGGTTGGAGCGACCGCTACCCCGGGGACGAGGGGCTCCTCCGGTTCACGAGCCTCGAGGAGGCGGCCGCAGCGATCGCCGAGGTGCAGAGCGATCCTCGTCGGCATCGGCAGGCGGCGCGCGCGGTCGCCGCGGAGCACTTCGACTCGGATCGTGTCCTCGCACGGCTGGCTGATCGCGCGACAGCCGTGTCCGACGTAAGCGCCTCCTGCCCGGTCGAGGGTGCGGCATGACGACCGTCATCGTCGCGGGCGCCCTCGCGAATAAGCCGGGGAGCGGCGGGGAGGCCTGGGTCCGGATGAGCTGGGCTCGCGGGCTCGCACGACTCGGGTTCGACGTCTGGTTCGTCGAAGCTCTGACGTCCGACCGCGGGGATGGGATCGCGGGCCCGGACCCACGAGCCATGGAGTTCTTCGACGCGGTGACTCGGGCCAACGCCCTCGGGGACCGGAGCGTCCTCGTGGTCGATGGGGTCGTGCGCGGTCTCGACCCGGAAGAGTGGGACGCACTCGCGGACGACTGCGCGCTGCTGGTGAACATCAGCGGCCACCTCGAGCCCGACGAGTGGTTCCACCGGATCCCACACCGCGCGTACGTGGACCTCGACCCCGGGTACACTCAGATCTGGGACTCCCGCGGCCTCCTTGGCGATCAGGTATCCGCCCACACGGATCATTACACCGTCGGCCTCAACGTCGGACGCCCCGGGTGCGATCTTCCCACCGGTGACGTCCGTTGGCGACCGACGCTTCAACCCGTCGTCCTCGAGGACTGGGGCGACCGCGCGACGAAGGTGGGCGAAGCGCACGCGGGCCCCGACGCGGCCGAAAGGGAAGTCGCCGGGGTCCGGTTCACCACCGTGGCGAGCTGGCGCGGAGCCTTCGGCCCGATCGAGGACGGCGACCGCCACTATGGGGTCAAGGCGCACGAATGGCGGCGTTTCCGGGCTCTGCCGGCGTTGCTGCCCGCCCACTGCTTCGAGGCGGCTCTGGCCATCCACCCTGCCGACGGGGACGACCGCACCCTGCTCGAGAGCGCAGGGTGGCATCTGGAAGACCCGGCGGAGCGGGCCGGTTCGCTCGAAGCCTTCCGTACCTACGTCGAGTGTTCGGACGCGGAGTTCTCCGTCGCGCAGGGTGTCTACGTCGAGACCCGGAGCGGGTGGTTCAGCGACCGTTCGGCCAGGTACCTGGCTGCGGGCCGGCCCGTCGTGGTTCAGGACACCGGGTTCCGCGACTCGATCCCCGAGGGCGAGGGCGCCCTGGCGTTCGAGACCATGACGGACGCGGTAGCCGCGGTGGAGACGATCGCGGACGACTACGCGCGGCACTCGAGCGCAGCGAGGCAACTCGCCGAGACATACTTCGATTCCGATCGCGTACTCGGTTCGATGCTCGAGGATCTGGGGGTGTCTCCGTGATGAGGCGCGCACCCGAGCCGGGCCTCCCCGTCGTGGTATCGGGCATGGTCGGGGCAGTCCCCGGACATGGCGGCGCGACGTGGGCAGTGCTCCAGTACGTGCACGGCCTGCGAGGCCTGGGGTACGAGCCGGTACTCCTCGAGGCCGTGGCATCCCGGGACTTCACGCCGGCCGCCAGGGCCTATTTCTCTCGCGTTTGCGAGCGCGCCGGGCTTTCGGGACGTTCCGCGCTGATCGACGACTCCGGACGGACGTCCGGGATGGATCGCGCCGATCTCGTCGACCTGATCGAGCGCGCCCCTGCGCTGCTCAACCTCGCCGGCACGTTGCGCGATCCGGATCTGCTGGGCCGCATCCCCACCCGTGTGTACGTGGACCTCGATCCCGCGTTCACCCAGCTCTGGCAGAGCCTGGAGGGTCTCGACATGGGGCTCGCCGGCCACACGCACTACGCGAGCGTCGGGCTCGACATCGGCCGTCCCACGTGCGACATCCCCACGCTCGACCGCGAGTGGATCCCCACGCTTCCGCCGGTCTGTCTCCAGCAATGGCCCGTCTCGAAGACCCATCCCGGCGACGCCTGGACCACGGTGGCCAATTGGCGTGGCTACGGATCGATCTCGGACGGGGAACGTCGGTACGGCCAGAAGGCCCACGCGTTCCGCCCGTTGTTCGAGCTCCCCGGCCGTACGTCCGCCCGCTTCGCGCTCGCGCTCGCCATCCATCCCGATGAGGCGAGCGACCTCGCGGCCCTCGAAACGAACCGCTGGATCGTGCTCGATCCGGAGAACGTCTCGTCGACGCCCGACCGATACCGGCGCTTCGTGTCAGAGTCGTATGCGGAGCTCGGCGTCGCAAAAGAGGGATACGTGGAAGCCGATTGCGGCTGGTTCAGCGACCGGAGTGCCTGCTACCTGGCCGCCGGCAAGCCGGTCCTCGCCCTCGACACCGGGTTCGGTCGACACCTGCCCACCGGCGAGGGACTGATCGCTTTCCGGGACATCGACGAAGCGGTCGCGGGAGTCGAGGCGATCCAGGCGAACTACGCGGCGCATGCTCGTGCGGCACGCGATGTGGCCGAGGCTCACCTCGACGCGCGCGTGGTGGTCGGCCGGTTGCTGGAACGGGTGGGGGTCGCGTGATCCGGCCAGGGTCGGGTCCCGTTGGGGACCTCCCCGTCCGCGTCGATGTTCGGGCGCTCGAGCACCTGCTGGGCGAGCGGGTCCTCGGAATCGACTGCCGCGAATCGATGGATCGCTCCACCCACGCGCTCGAGCGCGCCCTCGTCGAGCTCCCGGGCGGACGGCGTCTGGACCTGGTGCTGAAGGGAACCCGCGTCCCCCACGTCGCGGGAGGATTCGAGCGGCCGAGGCTCGTCCGGGACGACGCTCGCGAAGGCTGGGCGTATCGGTCGCTTCTCGATCCGATCCGCTTCGGCACCCCGCGGTTCCTTGGGGTCCTCCATGCGGGAACGGGACGGGAGCGTCTGGTTCTCGAAACCGTGGCGGGTCGGTCGCTGGCGGAGAGGGGCGAGCGAAGGCCGTGGCGGGAGGCCGCGCGCTGGCTAGGCCGATTCCACGAGTGGGGCCGCGCGCGGACACTGCCCGCCGGCGCGGAGGATCGGCTCCTGCGCCAGTCGGAGGCTCTGCACTTTCGCTGGTGGCGCCGCGCCCTCCGGCGAGCGACGGCGGGTGGACGAACGAGGGCCGCCGAGCGCCTGCGGGCCATCGAGGCCGCCTACCGGGAGGCAGTGGTCGCTCTTTCCTCGACGCTGACCGGGCTCGTCCACGGGGAGTTCTACCCGTCGAACATTCTCGTCGAACGAGGATCGGGCGGCTGGAGGGTACGCCCCGTCGATTGGGAGTCCATCGGAGTCGGGCCCCTCCTGCTCGATCTTGCGGCGCTCACGACCGGTGACTGGGACGACGAGGAGCGTGCCGCCTTTTACGAAGCGTATGAAGCCGCGTTTGTGGGCGGCGCACGCGGAGACCGCGCCGCAGAAACGAGAGTCGTCTGCCCTCGAGGACTGGCGGCTGCCCGAATGGTGAACGCCGTGCAGTGGCTGGGCTGGTCGTCACGATGGCGCGCTCCCAGCCATCATGCCCGCGACTGGCTCGTGGAGGCCGAAGCGGCAGCAGCGGACTTCGCGGGTCCGGGCGCGGCCATGTCTCGCGAGACGCGCCGCTAGAAACTGCCCTCCGCCTGCAAAGTCTACACAGGCGGCAGGACCGGGCCGGCGATGAGGGTCTCGACCCCCACACGGCGTATGCCAGAAAACCCCTCAACCACGCGGTCAGACGCCTCGCGACGGCTCGACGGGCCGGTGCCGGACCGGACGAATCCGTGGGGAACGAACCGTGCTCTCCGAGACTCCCGTCGACACTCGCCGGACCCGCTCCCGCGACGCGCTATGTCGTCACTCGATTCGCAACGCCGAGGTCGCCCACGTGCCGCACGCCAAACGAAGAACCCTGATCGTGAACGCCGATGACTTCGGTTTGTCCGCCGGCGTGAACGCGGGCATCCGGCGCTCCTTCCTTGACGGCGTCGTCACCAGCGCCAGCCTGATGGTGAGGCAGCCGTCGGCCGGGTCTGCCGCAGCCATCTCCGCCGAACATCCGGGGCTTTCGGTGGGGCTTCACATCGACCTGGGCGAGTGGGTCTATCGCGGCGGCGAGTGGACGCCGAAGTACGAGGTCGTCGATCTTTCCGACCCCGCGTCGGTCCGAAACGAAGTCGAGGCCCAGCTGGACCTGTTTCGCGGTCTGCTCGGCGCTGACCCGACCCATCTGGACTCGCACCAGCACGTGCATCTGACCGAGCCTGTCCGGGGCATCGTTCGCGAAGCGGGCGAGCGGCTCGGAGTGCCCGTACGCGGGCTCGAACCGCGGATTCGCTACTGCGGCGAGTTCTACGGGCAAACGGGGATCGGACAGCCCGCTCGCGAGCTGATCACGACCGGGCATCTGCTCGAGATCATCGATCGGCTCGGCGACGGCTGGACCGAGCTCGGCTGCCACCCCGGCGAGGCCCACGATGTCGAGAGCGACTACGGTGTGGAGCGATCGGTCGAGGTCCGAACGCTGACGGACCCGCGGATACGTGAAGGACTGGTCTCCTGCGGAGTCGGCCTCGCGGGCTTCGGCACGGGCCAGAACGAGGTCGCCGATCCGGCCGCCATGCTCGCAGGGGCAGAAGCTTGAACGCGGCGGGGCGCAGCGTGCATCGGCGGTCTCGGGTAGCGGAGTCGATCGCGGGCGTCGTCCTCGCGTTCGTAGCCGCCGTGGCGGGCGTCGCGGCTCCTGCGGTGGGGCAGGCGCCGTCGCAGTACCGGGTCCAGGTCGCGATCCTCGACGAGTCCGAGGCGGCGGTGGTAGAGGCCCGGCGCCTCCACGAGCTCCTGGAGAGACAGCTACCGGTCTACGTCGAGCGCTGGCGATCCCGACACCGCGTCCGGGTCGGCGATTTCGGCACGGCCGACTCCGCCCGCCCGACGCTCAGGCAGGTTCGGGGGTTCGGATACGGCGACGCGTGGCTTGCCCGCACCGAACCCATGCCGACGATCCTGACGCTCGCCGCGAGTGCCCCGGAAACGGACGGGGACGCAACGGCCGAAGACGATCCACGCGCTGAAGCGGGTTTCACGCGGGCGTCGTACCCCAGGACGGCGGACGCCGCCCGCGACAGCACGCTGGCCGGGTTCGGTCTCGATGGCGACTCGATCGCGGCCTTCGAGCTCCGCGCCGATGGGCGTGGTGCGTACGAGGGGCACCACGAGGCGAGCGACTGTCGGCGCAGCGCCGGCTGGGTGTGGGATAACACGCGGCCCGATCTGCCTCTCTCGGTCGAGATCTTTGACAACGGGCAGAGGATCGGGACGGCCGTCGCGGACGTGTATCGAAAGGGGCTGGACCAGAAGGGCAAGGGAAACGGTTCGCACGCCTTCTATATCGAGCACCCGGAGTCTCTGTGGGATGGCCGGATGCACGAGATCACGCTGCGGGTCGGAGGCGAGGACCTGCTCCTCATGGCGAGCCCCCGAGAGCTCGCCTGTACGACCGACGGCGAGCCGATCGCAGCGGGCACCGTCCGGGTCGCCCCGAAGACCGCGCGCGCATCGCGGCGTGGGGCCTCGATATCGCTTGACGGAAGTCTGGACGACCCCGCCTGGGCCTCCGCGACGTTCCGCGACGACTTCCTTCAGAAGGGACACGACCAGGGCTACCGGTCACGTGTCCAGACCCAGGTGGCCTTCCTGTACGACGAAGACGCGCTGTACGTCGGAGCGCGCATGCTGGCCGCGGACGACCGGCCGGCCGGCCAGGTCCGAGGCCGCGACGATCCCGGAAGCGACGACCGTCTGCTGCTTTCCCTGGACACCTTCCACGACCTGCAAACCGCGTACACATTCGGCGTGACCGAGGCCGGCACCCGCATTGACTACTACCATCCTTCGGACCGCGAGCACCCGGCCGATCGCACGTTCGATCCGGTCTGGGAAGCTAGGACGGCCGCCGACTCCGCCGGGTGGACGGCGGAGCTGCGGATCCCGTTCTCGCAGCTGCGGTTTCCCGAGGAAGGACGCCAGGTGTGGGGCGTGAACATCAAGCGTGAGAATCCGTCTCGCTTTGTCAGCCTCTACTGGGTTGTGGTGCCGACCTATGAGTCGGGCTGGGCGTCTCGCTTCGGCGAGCTCGTCGGAATCGAGACCGGGAGCGTGGGACGCCGGATCGAGTTCGCTCCGTACGTGCTTGGAACCACGACCCGGCTCGACCGCGCGGCTGGTGGCGTGGGCGGCTTCGACGATGGTGACATGCGGTTCGGCGCGGACCTGAAGCTGGGTCTCGGGACCAACCTCACGGTGGACGCGACCTTCAACCCGGACTTCGGCCAGATCGAGGCCGATCCGGCCGAAGTGAACCTCACGGCGTTCGAGACCTTCTTTCCCGAGCGGCGCCCTTTCTTTCAGGAGGGTAGCCAGCTGCTTCGAGGCGGCGGACCCGACTACTTCTACTCCCGGCGCGTGGGATCGCTGCCCCGGGGAGTCAGCGGGACGTCAGCTGCCGGAACGCCCGGCGGGGTGACGATCCTCGGGGCCGGAAAGCTGACAGGACGGCTCGAGTCGGGGCTGTCGGTCGGCGCGCTCGCGGCAGTCACAGCCGCCGAGACCCTGCCTCTGGATGTCCCCGGCGACACGTTGCCGGCCGAGCCGATCTCGCCCGCCACCGCCTTCGGCGTCGCCCGAGTACAGAAGGAGGTCGGCCGGGGCGGTTCCACCGCCGGGTTCATGCTGACGGGCATCCAGCGGGACCTGGATCCGACGCTCGCTCCCCTACTGCCGAGGACCGCGATCACCGGGGGTGGCGACTGGAACCTCCGTCTGGGGCGCGGCACCTACGAGGTCAGGGGGCACGCGGGGTTCAGTCACGTCGCGGGCGACTCCGCGGCACTCGGGCGACTCCAGGCGTCGAGCGTGCGCTATTTCCAGCGTCCCGACGCCGGCCACGTCGCGCTCGACCCGTCGGCCACCTCGCTCACCGGATACTCGGGCGGGATCTCGCTGGCGAAAGTCGCGGGGGCACCGTGGCTCTGGGAGTTGTCGGCGGGGACGACGTCTCCCGGCTTCGAGCTGAATGACGTGGGCATCCTGCGCCGGGCCGACGAGCACCGGGTGGCGGGCTCGCTCACACATCGTCGGCTCGGCCTGGGAGGCGCGGCCCGGCAGTTCTCGGTGGGCACGTTCGCGGACGCCGGCTGGAACCATGACGGCGACCGTCGCAGCACGTCGTTCGGACTCTTCGGGAACGCCGTCTGGAAGAACTTCTGGCGCACGTATGGGCAGGTGCAGCTTCACACCGCCGCGCTCAGCGACGACCTGACACGAGGTGGCCCGCTGATGGGGACGCCACGCGCGGTGTCCATGGACTTCGGGCTCTCGGGCTCGCACGCCGAGCCAACCCAGTGGGGACTCGACGTCTCGACGTTCTTCGACGCGATCGGAGGCTGGTCGACATCCGTGAACGCCAGGGTTTCCATGAAGCCGGATCCGAAGCTCGATGTCTCGCTCAGCCCCGGCTTCACGATCGGGGATGCGTCCAGACAGTACTTCGACATGTTGGCGGGCGGCCCCGAATCGACGTTCGGACAGCGCTACGTCTTCGGCGGGATCGAGCGGAGTGAAATCTACGCGCAGCTGAGGGTCGGCTACGCCATCACGCCGGATCTGACCCTCGATCTCTACGGAGAGCCGTTCGCGTCGTCGGGGCGCTACCACGACTTCGGCGAGCTGACGGGCGCGGGGGAGAGCACACTCCGGGTCTACGGCACCGACGGCACGACGATCGAGACCCTCGAGGACGGCTCGAAGCTGGTGACCGACGGCGAAGACCAGTTCACGCTCTGGAACTCCGATTTCAACCTGCGCTCGTTTCGCACCAACGCGGTTCTCCGGTGGGAGTGGTTGCCGGGCAGCACGCTCCATCTGATCTGGCAGCAGGATCGATGGTACTGGAACGACAACGGGGACCCGGTGGGAGCAGGGGCTCTGGCCCGTTCGATCGGCGACCCCGGGCAGCACGTCTTCGTCGCCAAGGTCAGCTACTGGCTGGCATTCCGTTGAATCAAGATCGCAAACGGAGGAGATACGTGGAGCGCCCCATTCTCGTGACCGGCGGCGCCGGTTTCATCGGGTCTGCCCTGGTCCGCCACCTGATACACGCGACCGATCGGCGTGTCGTGAACGTCGATTGTCTCACGTACGCCGCGAGCATCTCATCGCTCGAGACCGTCGCCCACTCGCCACGATACGAGTTCGCGGAAGTCGACGTGTGCGACGGCCCCGCGCTGCGCGCGCTCTTCGAGCGGCATGCGCCATCCGCGGTCATCCATCTGGCCGCCGAATCGCACGTGGACCGCTCGATCGACGGCCCCCTGGTGTTCGTCCAGTCCAACGTGGTCGGCACCTGCACCCTGCTCTCCGAGGCCCGACGGTACTACCTGGGGCTGGAAGAGGGTGACAGGGCCCGATTCCGCTTCCTGCATGTGTCGACGGACGAAGTCTACGGATCGCTCGGACCGGAGGGTCGTTTCTCGGAGACCTCGCATTACGATCCGAATTCCCCGTACTCCGCCAGCAAGGCGGCGGCGGACCACTTCGCACGCGTATGGGAGCGCGTCTACGACCTGCCGGTCATCGTGACGAACTGCTCGAACAACTACGGCCCCTTTCAGTTTCCCGAGAAGCTGATCCCCAACATGATTCTGCGGGCGCTCGAGGGACGCTCGCTCCCGGTGTACGGAGACGGACGGCAGGTGCGGGACTGGTTGTTCGTCGATGACCACGTAGGGGCACTGCTTCGGGTCCTGGAGCGCGGCGTCCCCGGCGAGACGTACTGCATCGGGGGCGCCGCGGAACGGGAGAACATCGAGATCGTTCACCACGTGTGTGATATCCTCGACGGCCTGCGGCCGGCTCCCCTCGGGACGAGCTATCGCGAGCAGATCGAGTTCGTGTCCGATCGACGGGCACACGACCGGCGATACGCGATCGACTCCGGAAAGATCGAACGTGAGCTGGACTGGACGCCGCGCGAGTCCTTCGAGACCGGAATCCGCCGCACCGTCGAGTGGTATCTGTCGAACGAATCGTGGTGGAGCGCGATCCGGGAGAATCGCTACGGAGGCGAGCGACTCGGCCTGAAGGTGCCGGCATGACGCGCCGCGGAATCCTCCTCGCGGGAGGCTCGGGCACCCGCCTGCACCCGATGACGTTGGCGGCGAGCAAACAGCTGCTGCCCATCTACGACAAGCCGCTCGTCTACTACCCCCTTTGTACCCTGATGCACGCGGGCATCCAGGACGTGCTCGTGATCACGACCCCCGAGGACGCCGACGCGTTCCGGCGGCTGCTGGGGGACGGGAGCCAGTGGGGGATCGATCTGCGGTTCGCGGTCCAGCCGGAGCCGAACGGAATCGCCCAGGCCCTCATCATCGGGCGGGAGTTCCTTGACGACTCGCCCTCGGCGCTCGTTCTGGGCGACAACATCTTCTACGGGCACGGCCTGCCGGAGATCCTCCAGGGGGCCGCGGCCCGCGTGGATGGGGCCACCCTCTTCGGCTACCGCGTGCACGACCCGGAACGCTACGGGGTCGTGGAGTTCGAATCCGACGGTCGGGTCGTCGGCCTGGTGGAAAAGCCGGAGGTCCCCCCGTCCAACTACGCGGTCACCGGACTGTACTTCTACGATGAATCGGCGCCGCGCCTGGCCGCGGATCTCGCGCCGTCGGAGCGGGGTGAGTTCGAGATCACGGACTTGAACCGCCGCTACCTCGAACTGGGGGCGGTTCGGCTCGAGCGGCTTGGCCGGGGGTTCGCCTGGCTCGACACCGGGACCCCCGAGTCCATGCTCGAGGCCGCACACTTCATCTGCACCGTGGAAGCCAGGCAGGGGCTGAAGATCTCCTGTCCCGAGGAGGTCGCCCTGCATATGGGGTTCATTTCTGCCGATGAGGTGGACCGGATCGCGCATCCGATCCGGCACACCTCGTACGGCTCTTATCTCGAGGAGATCGCGAGGCGCGCCTGCGGAGTGGAGCGCGCGCCCGTAGCGGCCCTCGGCTGATCACGCCGGAAGAGAACGCGTACCATGCCCGAAGCCGTCCAGATCGATGATCCCGCCGGACCGATCCTGTTCGAGCGTACCGTCCACACCGACGAACGCGGGGCGTTTGTCGAGGACTTCCATGAGGAGCGGTATCGGGCCCTCGGTTTCGAAGCGCGGTTCGTCCAGACCAACCGGTCATCGTCGCGCTGCGGAGTCCTGCGCGGACTGCACTTTCAAAACCCGGGAGCCCAGGGGAAGCTCGTCTCCGTCACGCGAGGGACCGTGTTCGACGTCGCCGTCGACATCCGGGTCGGGTCGCCGACCTTCGGACACTGGTTCGGCGTCGAGCTGTCCGGGGAGAACGGTCTTCAGCTCTGGGTGCCGCCCGACTTCGCGCACGGGTTCGTCGCCCTGAGCGACCAGGCCGACCTCCTGTACCATTGCACGGCCACCTACGACGCGGGAGCCGAGCACACGCTCGTATGGAACGACCCCTCGCTCGCAGTCGACTGGCCCCTCGACGCTCCGGTACTCTCACCGAAGGATCGGGAAGGCCTCACGCTGGAGGAGCTGGCCGCGACCGGGCAGCTCCCCGAATGGGAAGACTCCCAGCGCGCCGACCGGGTCGTCGCTTGGCTGGCCAGTCTCGACGCGGCCACGGGAGGCTGACGTTCATGAAGGTCCTCGTCACCGGTCGGACCGGTCAGGTCGGTTCGGCGATTTGTCGCGAGTTGAAAGACCGCGTGGATGTCGTCGCGACGGGCCGCGATGAGCTTGACCTCGCCGACCTCGAGCGGATCCCCCGGTTCATCTGCGAGACCCGACCGGACCTCATCATCAACGCCGCTGCCTATACAGCCGTCGATCGTGCCGAGGACGACCCAGATGTCGCCCTCGCACTGAACGCACGAGCCGTGCACGTGCTCGGCGAGGTCGCCGCGGGTCGTGGCATTGCGATCGTGCACTACTCCACCGACTACGTGTTCGACGGCTCGCAGGCGACGCCGTACACGGAAGACGACCCCCCGGCCCCGCTCAGCGTCTACGGTCGCACGAAGCGGCTCGGCGAGGTGGCGCTCGCCTCCTCCGGCGCGGCGTACCTGACGCTGCGGGTCGGTTGGGTCTACAGCAGCCGGTCCGGAAACTTCCTCACCACGATGCTGAGGCTCATGCGCGAGCGGGAGAGGCTGCGCGTCGTCGCCGACGAGTTCGGTGCACCCACGTGGAGCCGGGACATCGCCCGGGCGACCGTTCGGGTCCTCGAGGCAATGGCTGGCCCCCCCGAGGCGTGGACCAGAGCGTCACTCCGGGCGGCGCTGGAAAGCCGCGGCGGCCTGTATCACCTCTCGCCCGGGGGAGAGACGTCGTGGCACGGGTTCGCCGAAGAGATTCTCGCCAGCGCGGCGAGCGGCCCCGCGCCTCTCCGGGTCCGCGATATCATCGCGATTCCCGCCAGCGAATGGCCATCCACCGCACCGCGGCCCCTGAACAGCCGGCTCTCGAGCGAAAGACTCGCGGCCGAGACCGGGCTCCGCCTCCCGGATTGGACGGAAGGCGTCTCCGCATGCATCCGGGAGAGTGCGGACAAGATCGATCAGCCGGCGGAGGGGAACACGTCGAACTCGGACGAGCTGACCGGGTCCTCCGACTGGAGATCGCCCGCCGAGTCCAGAATCCAGTAGTCGATACGGTAGAACCCCTGCGGGATCCCCGGGGTCACGCGCAGAGACTCGGTCGTCGCCTGCCCCGGCTCGAGCGTGTGCATGTTCGCCACGATCTCGGACTGCGCGGGATCGGCCCCGCAGCGGCGTTCCGGATTGTATGTCGAGCCGAATACCGCTCGCGTCGTGCGCTCGACGAACACCGTCGCGCAGGTGTCGACGTACGTGACGGCCCCCGCGCGGTTGGTCAGCGTGAGCCGCACCGTGTTTCCCGGCGCGTACTCGCCCCGGTCGACACAGATCTCGAGGCCCCCCGAGACCTCGCACTCCCCGCCGGGTCCGGTCGCCGAGCCGCATGCCCCGAGCGCGACGAACCCGGGCACCATCGACAGCGTCCTCCTGAAGTGTTTGTTCATGAGTTGAAGTATCGCGATGCGTCACGCTCGTCGCGACTGTCACATCCCCCAAGCCACGTGGTGACTGGTCTGATTCCACCACCGCCCCGATCGAGGGCGCGGAGAGCCCGGGACCGGCCGCCCCGCTGCAGGGAGCAGACTCGCGCCTGAGACAGGATGTCCCGGGGCTTTCATCCCGCCAAACGCCGGTACAGGTTTCGGCCCGCATCGGTGACCGTTCCCCGGTTCGCGCGCCACAGCGTGCCCGGACTGGATGAGGGAGAAGGATGGACGATCAGGCGCTGAACGTCGGAGGGATCATCATCGGCCTCGTCGGTGGCCTGGCGATCTTCCTCTATGGCATGGAGCACCTCACCGATGCCCTGAAGGTCGTCGCGGGCTCCCGGATGAGGAACCTCCTGGCGCGGCTCACCACGAACCGCTTCAAGGCGGTCGTGGCCGGCACGGTGGTGACGGCCACGATTCAGTCCTCATCCGTCACGACCGTATTGCTCGTCGGGTTCGTCTCGGCCGGGCTTATGACCCTCGAGCAGTCGATCGGGGTGATCATGGGCGCCTCGATCGGCACCACGATCACCGCCCAGATTATCGCGTTCAAGATCACGCACCTCGCGCTGATCGCGGTGGCCATCGGCTTCCTGATGCACTTCGCCTCGAAGAAAGACCTCATCAAGCAGTACGGATTGATGGTGCTCGGGCTGGGGCTCGTCTTTTTCGGGATGAACCTGATGGGCGACGCGACTCGCCCGCTCCGGACGTACCAGCCGTTCATCGATCTCATGCAATCGATGGACCGACCGCTGGTGGCCGTTCTGCTCAGCGCATCGTTCACCGCCCTCGTGCAAAGCTCCTCCGCCACGACGGGCGTGATCATCGTGCTTGCCAGCCAGGGCTTTCTCAGCCTGGAGGCAGGGATCGCCCTGGTGTTGGGCGCGAACATCGGCACGTGTGTAACGGCCCTTCTAGCGTCGCTCGGCAAGCCCCGGGAAGCGGTTCGAACCGCATTCGTCCACGTGACCTTCAACGTGGCTGGCGTGGTCGTGTGGTTCGGTCTGATCCCGCATCTCGCCGCCTGGGTCACACTTATTTCGCCTTCGGCGGAGGGCCTGGTCGGGGCGGCCAGGGCAGCCTCGGAAGTGCCACGTCAGGTCGCCAACGCGCATACCACGTTCAACCTCGCGAACACCCTGCTGTTCATCGGGTTCACGCCGCTGTTCGCGAAGTGGGCCCGTTTCCTGGTGCCAGAGCGCCCCGAGACGGCAGGCGTCGGGGCGCGACCGAGGTTCCTCGACGACGCCCTCCTGGACGCGCCGGCCCTGGCACTCGACCGGGCCAGGCTCGAGCTCGGAAGGCTCTCTGACCGGGTCGTCGAGATCATCCAGAGGGCGCCGCCGGCGATTACGCGAGCATCGGTCTTCGAGCTGCGCGACCTCGCGCGCATGGATGAGGACATCGATTCCCTGCACGACTCCATCGTGTCCTATCTCGGGCGACTCTCACGAAGCGAGATGCGTCCCCGGGAGTCCGAGCTGCTGCACGACTATCTCGAAGTCGCGAACCACTTCGAGGCAATGGCCGACATCGTCGAGACCAA
>JAOTZH010000274.1 GCA_029861425.1 Gemmatimonadota bacterium | reverse complement strand
CGGGCAGTGGCCTCGAGAGCTTCTGCTGTCGGACCTGGTATGGGCGATCAGGTCCTTCCGACCTCAGGTCATCGTTTCCGTGTTCAGCGGCACGCCCAGCGACGGACATGGTCAGCACCAGGCCGCGGGCATTCTCACGCGGGAGGCGTGGGACGCGGCCGGGGATCCGGGGCGTTTCCCGGAACAACTGGAGCAAGGGGTCGAGCCGTGGACACCGCTCAAGCTCTATAGGCGCACGTTCTTCGACCCGGAGAACGCGACGCTCTCGATGGACACGGGGGCGCTGGATCCGCTTCTCGGCCGATCTCATCACCAGATCGCGATGGACAGCCGGAGCCGTCACCGGTCTCAGGATTTCGGCACGGCCCAGCAGCCGGGACCGCGGCAGACTCACCTGTCGTTGCTGGAGACCCGCGTGCCCTCGACGGATGCCGAGCCCCTGTTCACGGGCGTCGATACGACGTTCGTGACGCTGGCCGCCTCACTCGGCGCCGGAGGCGCGGCGCATGTCGACGCGTACCAGATGGCCATCCGCATGGCGCGCGAGAGGCTGACGGTGCTCGATCCCGCCGTCGTTCTCCCATACCTGCACGAGGCGGGAGACCACCTGGACCGACTCCTGGCACTGGAGAACGCCGGGCGTAACAGCCAGCTGGGTCGCGAGATCACCCGAAGGTCGGCTTTGATCGACCAGGCGGTTCTCGCTGCGGCGGGCGTCCGGTTCGAGCTGCGAACGAGGACGGAGGTGCTCGTGCCGGGGCAGACCGCGCTGGTGGAGGCGAGGATCTGGAGCGGCGGCGCCGCCGCCCTCGACGTCACCGTGCCGACGATCGTGGTCCCCGCAGGTTGGAGCGTTCGGCCCCAGGCGGTCGCGGCGGATACGCCGGTGGACGACACCGGCGCGTTCTCGCGTTTCTTCAACCAGCGCGAGGAGGCCTCCCCTCACGACGAGGTGATCCGGATCGAGGCCGGAGGCATGGCGTTGTGGCGTTACGAAGTGCTCGTTCCCGACGACCCCGGAACGACGACCCCGTACTATCTCCGTAACCCTCGGCGGGGGGCGATATACGACTGGACCGATGATCGGACGACGCGAGCGCGACCGTTCCAGCCACCGGTTCTCGCCGGAGGCGTGGCGCTGACACTGCACCAGGGCGGACTGTCGATCGAGACCGGCGCCGCCGGTGCCGTTCGCTACCGGGGAGTCGACAAGGCGGCCGGCGAGTTCTGGCGACCGATCCAGGTGGCCCCCCGGCTCTCGGTGGCCGCAGCCTCGCCGACCATGATATGGCCGGTCGGCGACAATGACCCGAGACCCGTCGAGCTCGGTCTCGAAGGCCTCGATGCGCGTGGGGTCGCCGGAACCATCGAACTCGAAGTGCCGACGGGCTGGCGCGTCTCGCCGCGGGAGGTGTCGTTCGATCTCCCCGGGGGATCCGAACAGCGCGTGTCGTTCCTCGTGACGCCCTCCAGCCCGGCCGCCGAGGGGGAGTTCGAGCTTCGCCCCGTCGTGCGGACGACGGACGGGACGGGCCCCGGAATGCGAGTGACCGTCATCGACTATCCCCACATCGAGCCGCGTGTGATCGTCGAGGCGGGGGCGGTGAGGGCCATCCGCTTCCCTGTCCAGGTCACGGATCGACGCATCGGCTACGTGATGGGGTCGGGTGACGAGGGACCCGAGGCCATCCAGCAACTCGGTCTGGAGATCGAGCTCATCGAGCCGGGCGCTTGGTCGGCCGACCGGCTCGACCGCTTCGACACGATCGTGCTCGGCGTACGGGCCTACGAGGTCCGGCCGGACCTCATCACGTCGAACGGCATCCTGCTCGGCTGGGTCGAGCGAGGCGGCACCCTCGTCACGCAGTACAACAAGTTCGAGTTCAACGACGGGGACTACGCCCCCTTCCCGATCACGGTCGGCAGAGGGAGGGTGACCGACGAGAATGCCGAGGTTCGACTCCTCGAGCGCGAGTCGGGTCTGCTCTCGGGTCCCAACGAGATCCGGCCCTACGATTTCAGCGGTTGGGTGCAGGAACGTGGGCTCTACTACCCCGAGGAGTGGTCCGGCGAGTACACAGAACTCCTGAGCATGCGGGATCCGGACGAGGAGGCGCAGACGAGCAGCCTGCTCGTCGCCCCTTACGGCTCGGGTCTCTACGTCCACACGTCGCTGTCCTTCTTCCGCCAGCTGCCGGCGGGGGTCCCGGGCGCGTATCGACTCTGGGCCAACCTGCTTTCGATCGACGCCAGGAAGTGGCGGGAAGCGACGACCTCGTGACCGACCTTCGTGAGACGTCGGGCGCCGATGCTCCCGCCCCCCCCGCCGGAGAGGACGAGGAGGGGCGCATCGGGATCTTCCCGAGCTGGCGCGCGATCTACACGACCGTCTTGATCTATACGGCGGGGCTCACAGCGTTTCTGTATCTGATGACGCGAATCCTGGATCACAGCGTCAAGTGAGCGGGCTCGACTGGGGCGTCTTCGCCGTCTATTTCGCAGGCGTCATCGCGTTCGCGGCGTACCAGAGCCGGAAGAACGTCGGCGTCGAAGGGTTCTTCCTCGCCAATCGCCGACTGGGCTGGGGCGCCATCGGGCTCTCGGTCATGGCGACGCAGGCGAGCGCGATCACCTACATCGGCACCACAGGTCAGGCGTTCGATGACGGGATGGAATTCGTGCAGGTCTATCTGGGCCTGCCGATCGCCATGGTCATCATCTGCGCGGTGTTCGTCCCCTACTTCTACCGGTCGAAGGTCTTCACGGCCTACGAATTCCTCGAAGAGCGGTTCGACTCGCGCACACGGGGGCTGACCAGCTTCCTCTTCCTGGTGTCGCGGGGTCTCGCATCGGGGCTCGCACTCTACGCCCCGGCGATCGTCCTCTCCGTGATCATGGGCTGGGACGAGACGGTCACGATCCTGATCATGGGGGTGATCACGGTCGGGTACACGATGATGGGCGGGATCACCGCCGTGATC
>JAOTZH010000273.1 GCA_029861425.1 Gemmatimonadota bacterium | reverse complement strand
AGCAGGTACCTGCGGACCGCCGGGTCCCGAAACACCCGGAGAAGCTCTTCCGCGTCCCCGGGCTCGATCGGACGAAGATCCGCGCGGGCCGTCGTCAGCCGCGTATCCATGCTAGAGGCGCCACCTCCGGGTCCGGTTCACCGTCTGGGATCCCCACCATACGCCGGCGGGCCTCGCGCGCGCTTGCCGGCCGGGGACGGCCCGGTGAACATCTTCGGCTCACCCCGCCACCCGGGACCGACCTGCAGAGGTGCTCCGATGAGATCGAAACGACCCCCACTTCTCCTCCGCATCGCGGCCTGCGCGATCGTGACGACGGCATTCGCCGACGCCCGCACTCCGGCCGCCGCCCAGACCAACCCCCTGTGGACCGAAGTCGAGGTGAAGAACTATCTGCCGCATATGACGGTACCGGAGGTCCAGCGCTTCCTCGAGCGTTCCGACATGGTGCTGATCCCGGTCGCGTCCCTCGAGCAACACGGGCTACACCTGCCGATCGGGACGGACTACATCAATGGCGTGGAGCAGGCGAAGCTCATCGCGCAGGAGGTGGACGTGCTGGTGGCGCCCATACTCCTCCCGGGCCAATCGCCGTACCACATGGGATTCGAAGGCACGATCACGCTTCCATCCACACTCGTACAGGAAGTGTATGTCGAAGCAGTAAAGAGTCTTATAAATCATGGATTCAAGCGATTTCTAATCATGAACGCCCATGGCGGGAACCGGGCCATCACGACGTTCATCGTCGATCGAATCAACCAGGAGACGGCCGGCATCGCCGTGGACCTCGGGGCCGCGTCCGCCCCTTTCCGCGATCGCGCGATGGCCGCGACGGCGCCGGTGCCGGACCGGACGGTGCTCGACCGCCACGGAGGGACACCCGAAACCTCGAGCTCTCTCTACCTGATGCCGACGCTCGTCGACATGGAGGCGGCGGAACCTGCCACGGTCTCGATGCCCGACCACCTCGAGGCGATGCTGCCCGAGGTCCTCGCTGGAGACCCGACGGCGCTCACGGTGTTTCTGGCGGAAGGGCTCAAGGATGCATCCACCGGAAAAGGCACGTCCTCGTCCGAGATGTCGTCCACCGGCGTCTGGGGCACCCGTGACCCGTCGGAGGCGACCCTGGAGCGCGGCAGGACCATGACGCGGGTCTTCGTGGACGCCGCCGTGGGCTTCGTGCGGAGGTGGAACGAGATCAGGCCGCCAAGCTGACGGGCCGCGCGGTGCGCCACAGAGGGCGCGGGTCCTCGATCAGGTCGCCCCGGCTCCCCCGAACAGCAACGTGTCGAGCCCGCGCACGAGTCCAGTCGTGCTCGTCGCGGCCTTCGCGGCCAGCAGGGTCCCCCCGACGTACGGCTCCGCGCTCGACCCGGCGTCGTGTCGGATGGTGAGCCGCTCCCCCGGGAGCCCGAATAGTGCCTCGACCGAGATCACGTAGCTCGGTAGACGAATCGAGTGCACCTGTGCCCCGCCGAGCGTGGCGCCCCGGGTCGCGGGAGTGCCCAACGTTTCCTCCACGGGGACTTCCGGCTCGTTTTGCGCCAGATCGCCAAGGTAGTCCGCCAGCTCCCGGGCCGTCCCGCTCGGCGCGTCCGGTTTGCCGGCATGAGCCATGTCGACGATCTCCCAGTGGGGCACGTGCAGGGCCGCGATGCCCGAGAAATGCTTCAGGAGCGCCGCGGTCACGGAGAAGTTCCCCGCGGCGACGACGCCCACACCCGCCCGGCGCGCCGCCGCATCGATGTCGTCGTAGTCCTGCGACGTGAGACCCGAGGTCCCGATCACGGCGTGCAATCCCTCCTCGATGGCGAGGAGGACGTTCGCCTTCACGGCCGACGGGTGCGTGTAGTCTATGAGAACGTCGGCGGGGGTTCGGAGCGCCGCGGCGACGTCCGGCTCGATCACGACAGCCGACCCGGCCTCACCGCCGATCGACGCCGCCACCGTCCGTCCGGCGGCAGACCGCGCGACCGCGCCGACCAGCTCGAACTCGGGCGAGTCCAGCACCGCGGCCGCGATCGCGCTCCCGGTCCAGCCGGTCACCCCTGCCAGGCATATGCGAAGAGTCATTCTGGTTCCGTCCCCCCGGGTTGATCGGTGTCAGGCGGGGAGACGATGCGGCGGGCGGTCGCGATGTGTCCAGCGATCACGCCAGAGGGGGCGTCAGCCTCGCCCTCAAGGGCCGGCGCCGGCGTCCTCGAGCTCGATCGCGAGCGCCTCGGCCTGGGCGGGACAGGACTCGGCCACGCCGCCACGGTCCCAGGCCGACAGGAACGCTCCGACCCGCAGCCGCTCGAGGCCCACCGGATAGGGCGGACCACCGACCGGTCTGACCCCGATGTTCGTATCCGGCGTCACGCGAAAGATGATCCCGCATGGATCGCCGGAGGTCGGCGTCTCCTTCACGTGAACGGTGATGAGGATGCTCGATCCCGGGGCCGGCGATGGCTCTCCGACCGCCACGATCTCGCCGGCGATCGCCGGCTCCCGGTCGGGAAGCTCGAAGGCGTTGCTGCAGCCCGCCGTCCACAAGCCGGCGGTCGCAAGGAATATGACTGTGCCCGACAGTCGTCGGAGATCTGGTTTCATCGTGACCTCGATCGTTCTGGTGCGCCCCTGCCCTGCTAACGCGCAACGACCGCGAAGTGCGACCGGGGGCCTGATGGCCCTACGGCCTCCGAACGGCCAGCGGGACGACGGGTTGCTCCACGGGCCGGAGCTCGCCGGACCCCTCGAGGAGATAGTAGATCCGCTCGCGTTCGACCTCGCGGAACGTCTCTACCCGACCGGACCCGGGCCACCGAACCTCGATCTCCCGGATCGCCGTCGCGTCGCCAAGTCCGATCTCCTGCTGGAGGCTCGAGCCGCCGAAGCTGCCCCCGGAGCCGACGACCGCGTGCACGTCGCGCGGCCCGCGTGGCGTTTCCACCGAGATGCGCACGCGCGCATGCAGCGCCGAGCGGTTCGCATCCACCCCCTCGAACCGGAGCGTCACCCAGGT
>JAOTZH010000272.1 GCA_029861425.1 Gemmatimonadota bacterium | reverse complement strand
TCGGCCGCAGGGCCCTCTTCAACGACACTCGTGACATGGACGCCGTATTCGCCCGACAGGCCCATCTCATCGACGACTTCCGCCGTCACATCGGCGATCCGAACGCCGAGATATCCGCCGCCTCCACCCGCCACCGTAATCGCCATCGGAACTCGACCGCGCTCCTGCCGCGATTCCGACTCCTGCGCGGTCGCCGGGTGCACCAGCGCCAGCGCGAGTGCCACACCGCATGCCGCCCTCAGCGTCTTCTCGAGACCTCGCCTCATGATTCCCTCCGGGCTCCAGACCTGCGCGCTCCGCCACCCGCATGCCGCGGAAGCGAGCGCCTGATTTGCCGATTTGACCCGTGACCGGCCCGGTCCGTTGCCCGCGCAACCGGACTCCTGGCCACTGAGCCTCTGAAGAGACCGCCGGGCCCGCGGCGTTACCCGCAGGCCCGTTTGCGCTCAAAGGCGGGAGCCGGCCGGGAGCTCGCTCGAGCCCCGGCCCTTCGTCGTCCTATCGATCCGGCGTGAAGAAGAGCGGGATGCCGCCTTCGGTTGGAGCCACGACGACGTTGTTCTGACCTTCGCCGATCTTCCCGAGCATTTCCAGATAGCGCCAGTACAGGTATCGCTGCCCCGCCGTCCCCTCGAGGCTGGCCGCGATGATCTCCTGAGCGTCCCGGATGCCGGCGGCCTCGGCGCGCTGCTGGTTCGCCTGCTCGACGACGACCTGGGTCTGGAAGCTCTCGGCCTGGACCTGCTGCTCACGGGCCAACTTGGCCTCGATCGCCTGGCGGATCGACTCGGGCGGCACGACCTCACGAACGAAGAAGTCCGTGATCTCGACTCCACGCGGGACGAGGCGGGTCGCCATGATCTGTTCGATCCGGTCCGCGATGCCCGCGCGCTCCTCAGACAGGATGTCCTGGGCCGCCATCTCCGCGATCGCGTCTCTTGTCGCCGATCGATACGCGTTGTACACGTAATCGTGCACGTCACGCGGGCTCCCGACGGTCAGATACAGGTGTACCGCGCTGTCGGGAACGAGCCGGTATCTGAATGCCGCGTCGACCTCGATCTGGAGCTGATCGGACGTCAGCGCGGTGAGTGTCTCGCTCGCTCCGTCGATCGGAAACTGGACCTCTCGCAGCGAGTAGTTGGTCCACGACCTCAGAATCGAGTGGTACAGGCCCTGTCGATACGGCACGGCCGCGACGGCTCCCGTGAGCGGGTTGCGCTTGACCGCCGCCTCGTACTCGTTCACCCGGTTGAATCCGAACATCAGCACAACGAGTAGAGCGACTACGACCGCCGCGACCGCGATCGATCCCAGACGCAGCGATTTGATGTTGTTCGTCATGACGTTCCTCCGCCTCGAAGAAGCACAATCGGTGGTTACGTTCCAACCCAAGATAGCGGTGGCCGCGCCCACGCGGCTCGGCTACGATGCGACCGAAACCCAATACCCTCGACTCGAGCCCGGATTCTCGGATGTCCCGCACTCCCCGCAGCCTCATAGCCGTCGCGGCCGTCACCATCTGTCTGCTCTACCCGGCGTGTGCGCCGTCGGACGGACCCGCGTTCGACGTCATCATTCGGGGTGGGACGGTCTACGACGGGTCGGGTGAGGCTCCTCGGGTCGCGGATCTCGGGATCGCCGACGACACCGTGGCGCTGATCGGAGACCTCTCGGGGTCCGCCGCGCTCCTCGAGGTGGACGCGTCGGGGCTCGCGGTGGCCCCCGGCTTCATCAACATGCTTTCCTGGGCGACGGAGTCGCTCCTCGTGGACGGTCGTTCGCTCGGCGACATCCGACAGGGTGTCACGCTCGAGGTCATGGGCGAGGGGAGCTCGATGGGCCCTCTCAACGACGAGATGAAGGCCGACGTGCTCGAGAACCAGGGGGACGTGACGTTCGACGTCCCGTGGACCACCCTCGGCGAGTACCTGGAGCACCTGGAGACCCGCGGAATCGCGACCAACGTCGCGTCTTTTGTCGGGGCGACCACGGTTCGGGTACACGAAATCGGCTACGAGGACCGTCCGCCCACAGCCGAGGAGCTCGGGCGCATGCAGGAGCTGGTGCGCGAAGCCATGCGGGAGGGGGCGCTCGGAGTCGGATCATCTCTCATCTACGCCCCGGCGTTCTACGCCGACACGGAGGAGTTGATCGCGCTCGCTCACGCCGCCGGCGAGTTCGGCGGCTCGTACATCTCTCACATGCGCAGCGAAGGGAACCAGCTTCTCGAGGCCGTCGAAGAGCTGATCACGATCGCTCGCGAGGCGGGGGTCGCGGCGGAGATCTACCACCTGAAGGCCGCCGGGACCGACAACTGGACGAAGCTCGAACGGGTCATCGATCGTGTGGAACGCGCCCGGGCCGCGGGGCTCCAGATCACGGCCGACATGTACACCTACACGGCCGGCTCCACCGGGTTGGGGGCGTCGATGCCTCCATGGGTGCACGAGGGGGGACACGACGTGATGGTCGAGCGACTGCGCGATCCCGAAATACGGTCGCGCGTCGCCCTCGAGATGAGCACGCCGACCGACGAGTGGGAGAACCTGATGCTTTCGGCCGGCTCGCCGGACCGGGTGCTGCTGGTGGGCTTCCGGCAGGATTCCCTCAAGTACCTGACGGGCCGGACGCTGGCCGAGGTCGCCAGCATGAGGGGCACCTCGGTCGAGGAGACGGCGATGGACCTCGTGATCCAGGACGACAGCCGGGTCGGGACCGTCTACTTCATGATGGACGAAGAGAACGTGCGACGGCAGATCGCGATCCCCTGGGTCAGCTTCGGGTCGGACGCCGGCTCGATGGCGCCGCAGGAGCCTTTTACCCTGTCGAGCACCCACCCGCGCGCATACGGAAACTTCGCCCGTCTACTGGGACGATACGTTCGGGACGAGGGGATCATCTCGCTCGAGGAAGCCGTGCGGAAGCTCACCTCGCTGCCCGCGACAAACCTCGGGCTGGACGGTCGTGGACGCCTCGCGCCGGGATACTTCGCGGATGTCGTAATCTTCGACCCAGCCACCGTGCAGGACCACGCGACGTTCGA
>JAOTZH010000271.1 GCA_029861425.1 Gemmatimonadota bacterium | reverse complement strand
ACGCGCTCTTCCGTCTCGAGAACCGGAAGCTGGAGCTCGCGGGGTACTACAAGCTCCCCGTGCCGCAGACGGCTCAGGAGAACTGTGTTGCCCACAACGGCTCGCTGATCCCCATCCCGGGACGGGACATCAAGGTGCAGGCATGGTATCAGGGGGGCGTGTCGGTCTTCGATTTCACCGACCCCGCGAACCCCTTCGAGATCGCGTACTTCGACCGCGGTCCGATCGATCCGATCGAGATGCTGATGGGCGGCTACTGGTCGACCTACTGGCACAACGGACACATCTACGGAGCCGAGATCGCCCGCGGGATCGACGTCTTCCGGCTCAGCCCGAGCGAACATCTGTCGCAGGCCGAGATCGATGCCGCGATGTCGGTGCGGATGCCGGAATTCAACGCCCAGCACCAGCCGAAGATCGAGTGGCCCGCGACCCCCGCCGTCGTGCGGTCCTACCTCATCCAGCTTCGGCGCGGCGACAACATCGACGACGGGCGGGCCGGTGCGCTCGAGGAGCTGCTCCAGCGCGCAGAGAACCAGCCTGCCGGGACCGCGAGAGGCGCCACGCTCGATGAGCTGAACGAGACGGCCGCGAGGATCGAGAGCGACAGTCGATCGTCTGGCGACCCCCGTCGCATGCGGCTGTTGGCGGATTCCATCCGCGATCTGACTGCGGCGCTGCGCTAGATCGTTCAGGGGTGGGGCTGGCGCGACGCGGCCCCACCCCTGAACCTGTCTGTCCGACGAACCGGTAACCGGGAGCAACAGATGCAACGCTTGGTCATTCGACTCGCCGCCGTCGCCGCCGCCGTATTGACGGTCGTCTGGGTCGCGCAGACTGCGGACGCCGAAGCCACATCCATCGATATGGAGACGTACGCCAACCCGGGCGTCCAGGAGCTGAGCTGCTCCGCGGGAGAGGGTGCCGAGGACCGCCCCAGCCCGCTGAAGCAGCTGCGATTCTCCTACGATGGCGGGGAAGGGCTGCTCTGTTACGGCGCTCCTTCGGCTCGCGGCCGCGACGTGATAGGGGGGCTCGTCCCGTTCGGAAGCCCGTGGCGGGCCGGCGCGAATGAACCCACCACGTTCCATCTGAGCGCGGCGACGTCGATCGGCGGAGTGTCGCTGGAGGCCGGGAGCTACTCGTTCTACGTGATCCCGGGCGAGAGCGAGTGGGAGCTCATGCTGAACACGAACACCGATCGGTGGGGAATCCCGATCAACGCCGACGTCCGGAGCACCGAGGTCGGAAGCTTCACGGCCGCCGCGGGCTCGACAGACGCCATGGTCGAGACGCTCACGTACTCGAACGCCGATGGCGCGATCGTACTGGAGTGGGAGAACACACGGATCAGCATTCCGATCGGCTGAATCGTTCCAGCCGGTCGGGTGGCAACGACAGGGCGTGCTCTCCCGGGGCACGCCCTTCGTCGTTTGCGGGTGCCGCGGCTTGATCCGTTCCCGGCGCGCCGAGCATGTTGACCCGACACACTCCCGGAGGTCTTCCACCATGCCCGAGCCTCTCGTTCGCCCATGGACCCGCCGTCGAGCTGCCACAATCGCGGCGCTGGTGCTCGCACCCGTCGTCACCGGCCCGCTCGACGCTCAGTCGACGGTCCCTGACGACATCAAAAGGCGTCTGATCGAAATCGGCTTCGCGCCTCCCTACGCGTCCTCGGACAGCATCTACCTGCCGCTTCTGGCGCGCGTGCCCAGGAGCGGCGTCACCGTCACGAAGGACCTGGCGTACGGATCCGACCGCCGCCATCGCCTCGACGTATACAGGCCGGACGGAGCCGCTCGTGCGCCCGTCTTCGTGTACGTCCATGGCGGTGGATACCGCACCGGCGATCGCGACATCAACGAGGAGATATACGCCAACGTCCTCAATTACTTCTCGCGCCACGGGATGCTCGGGATCAACGCGACCTACCGACTCGCCCCCGACGCGACCTGGCCTTCGGGTGGCGAGGACATGCGGCAACTGATCGACTGGGTGAGAGCCAATGCCGCTGAATACGGTGGAGATCCCGACCGGATCTTCATGATGGGCCACTCGGCCGGCGCCACACATGTCGCGACGTACGCGTTCGACCGTCGATTCCAGCCGGCGAGCGGACACGGGCTCGCCGGTGTCGTGCTCGTCAGCGGGAGGTACACGATCAAGGACGAGCCGGCCGATCCGACCTTCGACGGGATCCGGCTTTACTTCGGAGACGACCCGTCCGGTTATCCGACCCGATCCGTCGTCACTCACGTTCCCGGGAGCGATGTCGCGGCCATGCTCGTGATCGCGGAGTATGACCAGCGGAACCTCGTGGAGACGACGGGGGAGCTCTTCGTGGCCCTCTGCGATCGCGACGAGGGTCGCTGCCCGCGGTTCCTTCAGCTCAAGTACCACAACCACATGTCCGAGATCTCGCACATCAACACGCAGGACGACCTCCTGGGGAGCGAGATCCTGGAGTTCTTCAAGGAAGGAGCCGCCCGGCAGACGAAGAACGCCGCTGAGGCTCTGATCGTCGAGGGCGCGGATCGCCCGGGCGGGACGAGGTAGCCCGGATGCCAATGTTCGAGACGCTCCGCTCCGTCATGCGGTTCCGGAAGTTCGAGACCGACCCGGTCGCGCGTCGCCTCGCACGCTGTGCGAGCGTGGATGATCTACGTGAGATCGCGCGTCGCCGGCTTCCGCGCGGTGTCTTCGGGTACATCGACGGGGCGGCCGAGGACGAGCGGACTCAAGGCCGGAATTGCGAGGCGTTCCGGCGGCTCGAATTCCGGCCACGGGTCCTGAAGGACGTCACGGACGTCGATCCTGCCACGACCGTACTCGGGAAGAAGAAGTCGATGCCGCTGATCCTCGCGCCGACGGGGTTCAGCCGCATCGCCCACTCGGAGGGCGAGCTGGCGGTCGCCAGGGCGGCCGCCCGAGCGGGGATCACCTACAGCCTCTCCACCCTGGGTACGCGCTCGATCGAGGACGTGGCGGCGGTGAGCGACGGCGCGAAGTGGTTCCAGGTCTACGTATGGAAGGACCGCGGGCTGGTGAAAGAGCTGCTCGAA
>JAOTZH010000270.1 GCA_029861425.1 Gemmatimonadota bacterium | reverse complement strand
ACGGCGTTTCCGAGGAGGTTGTGCATGATCTGCCGGATCGCGGAATCGTCGGCCTCCACCACCAGCTTGTCCGGGTCGTCGATTCGAAGGGCCCGGATGTCTCGGCCCGCCACGTCGTTCCAGGCCTCGAGGGCCACGGCGCCCGGCATCACGTTTTCGGGAGTGGGGCTCCAGCTCCCGGACTCGATGAACGAGAGGTCGAGCAGGTCCTCGACGAGCTGGCGCATGCGTGTCGAGTTGGCGAGGACCCGCTCCCCGAACTGTTCCGCGGTCGCGGCCGGCAGCCCGCCCTCCGCGATCGCCTCCGCGAACCCGATGATGCTGGTGAGCGGGGTCCGCAGCTCGTGGGACACATTGGCCACGAAGTCCCGGCGGACGCCCTCCACCCGACGGAGAGCGGTCAGATCCCGTAGGGTGAGCATCGCTCCGCCCCGGTGGGGCCGCGTCGAGAGCAGGATGATGCGGTGGCCGAATCGAAGCTCATCCGTGACCGTCTCCCCACTCTGCGCACGGTCGACGGCGGACAGGATATCCGGAGACTTGAACAGCTCGCTCAGACGAGTACCGATCGGCACCGAACGGCCGACCCACTGTTCGAGCGCGGGGTTTCGGATCTGCAAGGTCCCATCGGCGTCGATAAACGCGACGGCGTCCTCGAGACCGTCGAAGAGAGCCCGCAGATCGCCCGTTCGCGCATCCGACTCCTCGACCCGCTCCTCGAACGAATCCGCCAGACGGTCGATCGCCTGGCCCACCGCCGCGACGCGATCTGCTCCGGTCAGTTGCGCCCGTGCCTTCAGATCGCCGCCGGCCAGGTCGACGAGAGCTCCCTCGGCCCTCTCGAGGCGTCGCACGATCCCGGCCGAAGCCCAGCGGGCGATCGGGTAGGCGATGAGGAGGCCCACGAGAAGCACGAGGAACATCCACCTGCGGGCGGCCGCGGCGGCGCGATGGTCCGCCGCTCTCCGCGAAGCGAACCGGATCGCGCGCCCGTGACTCGGCACGGCCACGTATACGAGCCCCTGGTCGACGGTGACGCTGGTTCGCTCCGCGACCCCGACCCGGCCCGCGAGCGCCTCGGCGACCTCGGGTCGGTTGGCGTGGTTGTCGACCGACGGGAGGCGTTCGGCGCCTACCTCCGAGTCTCCGAGCACGGTGCCGTCTGAACCGATCAGGGTGACACGCAGCTCGTGGGCGGCGCCGAGAGAATCGGCTAGCGCGTCGTCCATCTCCCTGTCGCCGACGAGCGCCGCGACGAGCCTCCCGGTCTGTTCCAGGTGGTAGGCGACCTCGCCCTTCGCGGTCTCCGACAGATCGGACACGGCTACCGCCTGGAAGACACCGAAGAGCGCCACCAGCAGGACAGCGATGGCGGCGTAGAGCCGGGTTACGAGGCGCACGTCCGTGCCGAACACGCTCACCGATTCGCCCGGGGGCTCGGGGGCGCCGACAACGGGCGATCGACTATTTGTCGATCGCCCGGAAGCGGTATCCCACACCGCGGACCGTTTCGATCAGCGGGGCGGCACCACGGAGCTTGTTGCGGAGGCGTGCCACGTGCATGTCGACGGTCCGCGTCTCGATGGCGGCGTTGGTGTCCCATACCGCTTGCAGGAGCTGCCGCCGTGTCTGGACTCGACCACGTCGCTCGAGAAGTACCTCGAGTAGTCTGTACTCCAGCGGGGTGAGCTCGACCTCGTCGCCCTCCGAGAACGCTCGATGCGCCTCGCGGTCCAGCTCGACCGGGCCGACCCCGATTCGCCGCGTCGTGGACACCGGCTCCGCCTTCGACCGCCGGAGCAGCGCCTCGACTCTCAGGGCGAGCTCCCGCGCGCTGAACGGCTTCGTGATGTAGTCGTCCGCGCCGACCTCGAATCCTTTGACCCGCTCCTCTTCTTCTCTCCTCGCGGTGAGGAGGATGACGGGGATGGACTGCGTGCGTTCCTCGCGCCGGAGTCGCTGGAGGACCTCGTATCCGTCCATCCCGGGCAGCATCAGGTCCAATATGATCAGATCCGGCCGGTCCGACTCGGCGGTTGCCAGCGCCCCCTGACCGTTCACCGCGGTCGTGACCCGGTAGCCCTCGCGGCTGAGGTGATACACCAGCACGCTAAGGATGTCAGGTTCGTCATCTACGACCAGGATCTGCGCGTCGATCGACATTTCCTTGTCTGCTCTGCGGTCGTCGCCGGAGGACCCCGCTCACGGTTCGTAATCACGGGACGATCTTCCGTCATGATGCGGGAGTAGCGCAACCGCGGTCTGAACCGCACCGTGTGCGCTATGTGCGCTCCCGTGCGACCGGCTCGACGACGGATCGGTCTCCCACCGGTCTCTTACATATCCGTGACGCTGCTCTTCCTTCTGGCGGGCGCGGGGTTCGAGCATCCGTTGTTCGCGCAGAAGACGGACACCGTCACGTTGTTGAACGGTGACACGATCACCGGCGAGATCAAGGAGCTCGAGCTCGGACTGCTGCGCTACTCCACGGACGCCGCGGGGACCATCCGCATCGAGTGGCCCGAAGTCGCCAGCATATCCACTGACAAGCTCCTGGAAATCTCGCTCAGCTCGAGAGTGCGGCTGTTCGGTGCCCTGGAACCCGTCGAGGATGGCACCGTCGCGATCGTTCAACCTGGGCAGCGTGTCGAAGTGCCATTGGCCAGCGTCGTCGGGATCGCCGCGATCAAGTCGAGCTTCTGGGACCGAATGGATGGGCTGATCTCCTTCGGTCTTGCCGTGGAGAAGGCCAACTCGCTGACCAGCATCACCGGCGACTTCGACACCTACTATCGGGCACGGTCGTTCGAGATCAACCTCGACGGCCAGCTCTTCAGACAGACTCGAAGCGACGTCGAGCCCACCAATCGTTACAACTTCGGCCTGAGCGGGACATGGCGTTTCGCCGATCGCTGGGGCCTGGCCGGGCTGGTCCGCCTGGAGAGCTCGGATGAGATCGACCTCAAGCTCCGAACAACCTACGGGGTCGGTTTCAGACGACTGGTCAGCGAGACGAACCGCATCCGTCTCCTGCTCTTCACGGGCTTGGGCGGGAACAGCGAGAGATTCGCCGGAGACGACGGCGTTACGTCGT
>JAOTZH010000010.1 GCA_029861425.1 Gemmatimonadota bacterium | reverse complement strand
CGAGTGTCGGGTCCAGTACATTGACGAGGGCGGCGTCCTGCGCGCCCGAGATATCGTGGGCGAATGGGACCTCGCTGTCGGAGTGAACGCCGGGACCCGCATGTGGCTGCGAGCCTGGGGGGGGGGATGCCCGCCTCGACCGCTCCGTGTGACGATTCTGCTCGGCGGCGACACCGTGGCCGAGACGCTCGAGCGTGCGGCACACCAGTCCCGATGTGACTGGCTGCAGGCGGAAACCGAGTTCACCGTCCCCTGAGGGGACGACCGACGGAGACCGGATGCGTCACGTGGCAAACGGCATCTTGCGGCTGATCGGCTGGCGGATGGTCGGCGAAGTCCCGAAGCCTCAGTGCGTGCTCATCGGTGCGCCCCACACGTCGAACTGGGATTTCGTCTTCGCGCTACTGGCTTTCTGGTCTCTCGACTTCGAATGCCGGTGGGTGGGGAAGCACACGATATTCAAGCCACCCTTCGGATGGCTCATGCGGCGTCTCGGCGGGATCCCCCTGGACCGATCCACCACGCGCGATTTCGTGCCGGAGGTCGTCTCCTGGTTCGAGGATGAACCCGAGTTGACGCTCTGTATCGCTCCCGAGGGCACCCGCAGCCGGAAGGACTACTGGCGGAGCGGATTCTACTGGATCGCCTACGGCGCCGGAGTTCCGATCGGACTCGGGTTCCTCGACTACGAGAACAAGGTCGGCGGAATCGGGGAGACGATCGTCCCGACGGGCGACATCGAGGCCGACATGGAGAAGATCCGGAGCTTCTACGCCGAGATGCGGGGGAGGCACCCAGAGAAGCTCAGCCCGATCCAACTACGGCCCGGGACGGCGGGCGGCGAGCCCGGCTGAGCGCCGCCCGGGATCACCCCGGTCTACTTCCGGTACCGCACGAAGATTCGGTTATCGAGCCCCGCAGCCAGTGCCTCGTAGTCGTAGACCCAGCGCAGCCGGTCCCCTTCTCGCGAGGAAGCGTTGTGCTCGACGATCTCGAAGGGCGCGGCGATGACGAAGGCGACCGAGAGGTCCTGGAACATCATCTCGATCAACCCGTCCATCCCGTCCATCCCGCCGGCCTCGTCCTCGACTTCCTCGAGCGGGTTCATCGGCTCGTTGCGGAGGACGAACGTGTCGCCCTCGTCCACGAGCTCGATTCCGGCGAACGGCTCGGCGTCCGGTCCACCCCCGCCGTCCGCCCCAAAATCGACAGCGTTCAGGGACGTCAGGTGATCGAACGCGAGGCGCATCGACACCTCGGTCCGTAGCCCGTCTCGTCGTTGGGTTGTTTCGAGCAGCGTCACCCCTGGCGGGAGATCCGGATCGATCTCGGCCCGGAGATTGTCTTCCTCGAGAACCCCCGAATCCACCTGGTCGAGCAGCTCCTGGCGAGAGGCCTCGACCTCCTCATCCGTCGGTGAGCCGTCATCGCCCATGAAGCTCTTCTGCACCGCCGCCACGCCGTACGCCATCCGGTCGAGATCCACCATCAGATCGAACGCGACCTCGCCGGAAAGGTCCTCCTCGAGCTCGACGGCATACTCCATCTGGAAACAGCCCGTCAGGCCCGTAAACGCGGCCAGGGCCACAACTGAGACAACGCGGATCAGCGAGCGAGCGAATCGTTGAGGGCTCATGTTTCTTCCTCCGGTCTTGCTCCCGGGACGGCTCAGGACAATGACGGGGTCAACATATGCACGAGGGCCGGGCGGACGCCTGTGGCGCCCCACCGGCCCTGCGTGGGTGAGTGTCTCACCCGACCGTGGCCGGGTGTGAGCTACAGCTGCGTGGTGAGCAGCCTGTCGACGAGTCCGCGATAGCCCTTGATCGCGACCCGGAGATCCTCGGTGTCGGTGGGCTCGCTTCCGCGATCCCACGCCCGAACGAGGTCGTTTCGCTCGCGAGCGAAACGCTCCGTCAGACGCTTGAGCACGAGATCGACCAGGTTGTCGGCCTGCTCGCACGCCCGATGCGGATCATCGATGAAGCTCGCCTGGATGTCCGCCCAGCCCGAGCGGAATTCGGCGACGTCTTCTTCGGTGATCCCCTCGATCGACTCCTCCGCGACCTGGACGGCGTCCGGCTCCGCGCCGTTCACCTCGTTCATCGGGTCGACGTTGTCCAGAAAGTCGAACCCGGCGTCGAGGCCCTCTACGGCCACGTCGCTCACGTCCATGTCGTTCACCTGTTCGGCCCGCATGTCGACGTCCTCACCGGCGTCGATCTCTGGGAGCCCGAACCCGTCATCCATCGACAAATCGCGCATGACACTCACTCGTCCTGCAAGGTTTTGGCGCATTGCCAGATCCCCTGTCCGGGGACCTGCTCGAGTGGGACGTGCCACCGGGCTTGCGGGTGGGTTGAAACGGGCACAGAGCCACGTCTCCGCGGGTCCCACCGCTCGCCCGACAGCGCGTCACCGAAGTCGGGGAGGAGCAAGGGGGGTGCCACTCGCGACACGGAACCCCGCTTCGGCGCGGGGTTTAGCGCCCGGCTGCCGCGGAGTGCGTCTCAGACGCCTTCGGCCGTCTCCGCGATCAGGTGGTCGACGACCGCTTTGAGATCGCCGGTCTCCTCGAAGACCGCGATCTGACGCTGCGAGCTGCTGCCGTTCTCGAGAATCTGCAGGGCGTACTCGACCTCGGCGCGGGACCCGAGGTCGTCCACCACGTCATCCAGGAACCACCCGATGAACTCGCGGATCAGCTCGGGGGCGGGCTTCTCGACCTGCTTCCCGAAGTCGATGAGCTTTCCGGTCGTGCCGTAACGCGCCGCTCGCCACTTGTTCTCCGCGATGAGCGGGGTCGGATACTGCCTGAACGTCAGGTTGTCCCGGCGGAGCTTCCAGAGCTTCGCGACCAGCGCCTGGAATATCGCGGCGACACACACCACTTCCTCGACGCGTGTGCACATGTCGCAGATCCGGAACTCGAGCGTCGGATAGCTGTGGTTGGGTCGGACGTCCCACCAGATCTTGCTCGAGTCGGGGATCGTATTGGCGCGCACGAGCGTGTCGATCAGGTACTCGTATTCTCCGTACGACTCGAACGTCAGTGGAAGTCCTGTCCGCGGGAAGTTCGTCCAGTTGATGGTCCGGTAGGAATGGAGCCCCGTGTGGCGGCCCTCCCAGAAGGGCGAGCTCGCCGACAGCGCCAGGACGTGCGGCAGGAAGTAACGCGAGACATTCATCGCGTCGATCAGGAACTCCCGGTCCTCGATCCCCACGTGCACGTGCATCCCGAAGATCAGGTTGCGAGCCGCGACTTCCTGCAGGTCTTCCCGGAGCCCGATGTAGCGCTCGAGAGGGGTGATCTCCTGCTCCGTCCAGTTCGAAAACGGATGAGTTCCCGCGGCGACGATCCGGAGACCGCTCTCCGCCACCTTCGACGAGACGAGGCCGCGCATCTTCACGACCTCGGCCCGCGCCTCCTGAACGTTGTCACAGACCGTGCTGGCCATCTCGACGACCGACTGGTGCAGCTCGGGCTTCATTTGCTCGCGAAGCACGAGGTGGTCGGAACCGAGGATCTCGGTGATGTACGAGGTGAGCTCCCGGGACTCCGGATCGACGACCTGGTATTCCTCTTCGATTCCGAGCGTGAGCGAGGGTGCTTTCATGCGGCCCTTCCTCCGGCAGTTTCGAGTCGCCCGGGAGAACGTAACCATGATCCGGCCGACAGGCTTTACCAGTTGGCGAGGCCCGTCGTACCTTCCTCGCCGGTCAACAACCCCAGGGAGGGCGAATGTCACAGGTGCTTCTAGCGATCGGCGTATTCTGGGTGATAGCCAGCGTGCAGCTCGGTGGGCTCATCGACGCCGAAAACGGTTCTGGGCTGCAGCAGTTCCTCGGCCTGATCGTGACGCTGGTCCTGTACATGGCGGTCTTTTTCGGGCTGCGGGCAGTGACCGCCGGCCTCCCGTCGATCGCGGCGTTCGCGGTCCCCCTGGCGATTCCTTTGCTGGCTCTCGGCTGGCTGGCACGAATCGGCTTCCGACTCGTGGGTGTGAAGATCGTCTCCGCCCCCTTCGCGGACGCTCCTCACTAGGGAGCTTCGGGCTCGGTGTCCGCGGCGCTCCGCGGCGGCGTACGCCGAACCTGTTCGAAGAGCGCCAGCAGGCCGAGCGCCGCGTCCCGGAAGTGGGCGTGTCGCAGGGCCTCCCAGTCCGCGTCGAGATACGTGGACAGGTATCGGGTGACATGGGGAAGCGAGATCGCCCGGAACCCTCGCACGACGGCCGGGTCCACGACCGATCCGAAGGCGAGCATCCGCACGGCCACGTCACCCGGCCAGCGACCCTCCCCGTGCCTCTCCAGATTGGACAGTGACTTCGGACTCGTGTGGTCGTCCAGGCCGAATCGCGCGAGCACCGAGCGGAGTATCTCCGGGTTCTTCGCGCTCCGGTTGAGCTCGGCCCGGCCTTCCTTCACCTCGATGAGCAATACGTCGAGCGATACGTCCGGAATCTCGAGCTCCGGGTCGGGCTCGAAATCGCTTCCACCGGCCACGGCGCCACCCCGCGACCCACGCAGCCGCAGCGCGAGCAGGTCGATGTCCGTTGCCGACTTGAAGCCTCCGCCCGGCAGGCGGGCGAGAACGGGAAACTCCGCGACGGTGAAGTACCCGTTCACCTGGAGGTAGGCCTGAACGAGCGCGACCGCGTGGTCCATCATGACTCCTTCGGTTCAGGATCGACGGGGGGATGACCGACGTTGGCTGCGGCGCCGGCCCCCCGAAACGAGGAAAACCCGCGCCAGATGGGGATGTTCCCAACATAGCGTCGATTGGGCGAATCGCCCCACCACACCCCCCTCAGGTGGCCCACATGTCCCCTAACTCGTTGTGGTGTATTCGTTTATGAGTCTTACGTGCCGTCTCGCGGGGGGTCGAAACGCCGGAACTCCGCGTGGTTACTGGACAAACGCCGGTTCGAGGGCTTGCGAACCGGTCTGATCCGTCTTTCTTTTCGGGTGCTCGCACCGGTTATGGTTGTGAATACCATCAGGGGGGAACAAGGATGACCAAGGACGATTTCGCGGCGAAGCTCGCGGGGAAGTGCGATCTGAGCAAAGCCAAGGCTCGCGAAGTGATCGACTGCATCTTCGCGACCGATTCGGGTCACGGCATCATCGCCATCGAGCTCGACGCCGGTCGTGACTTCACCGTGACAGGGTTCGGGACGTTCGGCACGCGTCGCAGGAAGGCGCGCATGGGCCGTAACCCGCAGACCGGTCAGTCGATCCACATCCCGGCGATGACGGTCCCGACGTTCAAGGCCGGCAAGGGCCTCAAGGACCGCGTCCGGGTCTAACCGGAACAGTCGGAAGCCGGTCACCCGGTTTTCGGGGGCGGTGGCGCGGAACCTGGTCCTGACGTAGGGGACCCACCTCACCGGGGTGCGAGCCGCCGCAACAAGCTGCAGACGCTGCGCCCGGGGTCAATCGATCCCGGGCCGCCGCTCCACCTCTCCGGAAGCGGCAACGGAATCCCTCCCCCACGAATCAACCCTGGAGTCGAAGCAGATCTGGCAGCTCTCTGAGCGCGGCGAGGTTGTGCGCGGAGGCGAACACATCGACATGGGGCAGGGCCGCCCGCATCCCGCGCGCCTCGGGCGCGTATCTCGAGCTCTCGAGCAGGGGATTGAGCCAGATGACGCGTCGGGCGCGCCGCTGGATCTCTCGCATCGCGCGTTCGAGGGGTTCCACCTCGCCCTGGTCGAGCCCGTCGGAGAGGATGACGACCAGGGTCCGCTGGCCGAGCATCGAGCGCCCGTGCAGCCGCAGGAAGGTCTCCAGGGACTCGCCGATTCTCGTTCCGCTCGACCAGCCGCGAGCCCGCAGCTCGGCAAGCGCATCGTCGACCCGGCTCCGCACGAGCCAGGGCGTCAAATGGGTGAGCCGGGTGCTGAACGCGAACGTCTCGATCTCACGCGCTCGCCCCGTGGCCAGCAGGAATCGCACGAGAAACCGGCTATAGCGCTCCATCGACCCGCTCACGTCGCACAGCACCACAAGCCTCGGTGGGTCGCGCCGCCTCCGTCTCCGAAGGAGTCTCACCCACTCACCTTCCGTCCGAACCGCCGAGGCAGCGCTCCTTCGGAGATCGACTGGACCTCTCCGCCCGCCGGGCTCCATCCGACGGCTCCTTCGCGTCGACAGGCGAAGCATCAGACGCTCGATCCAGGCGTCGAGCTCCCTGAGCTCCTGATCGGAGACGTCGGCGAACGATCGGCGGGTCAGGTGCTCCGCCGCGCTGTACGCGGAGCCGAATGCCTCGGAGCGAAGGTCCGATGGTTCGGTGGCGCGTTCCGCGAGTTCCGGCCCGGCACCCCCCTCGGGCTGTCCCGGGCCGACGGGACCCTCGGTGCCCACGGCTCGTTGCTCGGTCGAAGAGGCGAGCGTCTCCCCCCAGAGCTGCCAGAAGCACCGATCGAAGACGGGGAGGTCACCCTCGGACGAACAGAAGGCCGCACGCAGGCCGTTGAAGATGTCCCACTCGTCGTCGCGGTCCAGCGAGCGAACGCAATGCCCGGCCAGTACGGACTCCGACAAAGCTACCCCGAGGCCCTCAGCGCGGAGCGCGAGGCACAGCCGCCCGACCCAACGATCCGGATCGGTTCGAAACCCTTCGCCGGGCTTCGCCAACGGTGTGTCGAAGTCTGCCAAGCGCTCACGCCTCCGGCGGGTCGGCGTCCGGGCGGAGCAGCGAGTCGATTCGACTGCGATCCAGAGCCGCGAAGTCGGCGGGATCCTTAACGAGTGCCCCGAGGGCAGCCGATACGGTTTCGCCGTCCACGCTCTCCGCACCCATCGCCTCGATAGCGGAGACGAAATCGATCGTTTCGGCGATCCCGGGCGGCTTCGAAAGCCGTTCGGCCCTGAGTCCCTGCACGAGCCCGACGACATCGCGGGCCGTCGCCTCCTTCACGTCAGGTAGTCTCGATCGGAGGATCGCCAGCTCTGTGTCCGCGTCGGGGTAGTCGATCCAGAAGTAGAGACAGCGCCGGCGCAGGGCGTCCGACAGCTCTCGCGTACCGTTCGACGTAAGCACGACGACCGGACGGGTGCGGGCCTCGATCGTGCCGAGCTCGGGGACCGAGATCTGAAAGTCAGACAGGACCTCGAGCAGAAAGGCCTCGAATTCCTCGTCGGCCCGGTCGACCTCGTCAATCAGCAGCACCACTCGATCTTCGCTCCGGATCGCCTGGAGGAGAGGACGCTCCAGCAGGTACTCCGGACCGTAGATGGTTCGCTCCACGTCGGCCGGGTCGGCGGAATCGCCCTCGAGACGGATCCGCAGGAGCTGCTTCTGATAGTTCCATTCATACAGGGCCGTGTGGACGTCCAGTCCCTCGTAGCACTGGAGACGAATCAGGTCCGACCCCAGCCAGCCGGCCAGGGCCTTCGCGATCTCCGTCTTCCCGACCCCGGCCGCGCCCTCCACGAGCATCGGCTTCTCGAGGGCGAGCGCCAGATGCACCGTGGTCGCGAGTGCGCGGTCGGCCACGTAGCCCTGCGAGAGGAGCCCCTCGCGCGTCTGCTCAATCCCGGGTTGCACCGCTCGCACCTCGCTCGCTTTGGCCCGGATGGGCCACCGGCTTGACGGCGTTCCCCCGGGCACTTCAGCTTCCGCACGGTTCGGGCTCGCCTGGCCCGAACGTTCCCGACAGTATACCGCTTGCTCACCGCCGCAGCCCTCCAGAGGTCGATGGCCATACATATCGAGAAGGAGTTCGACGTGCCGGAGCCGGTCGAGGAGGTGTGGGACTTCCTGACCGACCCCACCCGCATCGTGTCCTGTCTCCCAGGAGCCAGGCTGATCGGTGCGATCGACGACCGCACATTTCGCGGTGAGATCGGTATGAAGCTCGGCCCGGTCGGCACGATGTTCCAGGGAGTCATCCGCTTCGACGAGCTCGACTCCGAACGCCACCACGTCGTGATGACCGGGGAGGGGAAGGACGACAAGGGAGTCGGGGCGGTTCGGATGACCATGACGAGCAACCTCCGGCCCGCGGATGAGGGTGGGACGCACGTCTGGGTCTCACAGACCGTCAACCTCACCGGTCGTCTCGCCTCCTTCGGTCGCGGGGGAGTGATCCAGTCGGTGGCGGACGTCGTGTTTGGCCGATTCACCGGTTGCGTGGCCGCGAAGCTGGCCAAGGGGGCTGGCGCCTGACCACCGGCGCGCGGGGCGAGGGGACGGACGACCTCACGTGGCTTCGTGGACGCGACGATCCGCGGGTCCTTGCGTTCCTCCGTGAGGAGAACGACCGGACCGAAGCCGAAACGTCTCGGCTCCGGCCGCTGGAGCAATCCCTCTACTCGGAGTTCCGCGGGCGGATCCAGGAAGAGGACAGCTCGGTTCCAGCCCGACGCGGCGCCTTCTTCTACGCCAGCCGGACCGAGGAGGGGAAGCCCTACCGGGTCTGGGTGCGCTCGCGCGACCCGGACGGATCGGATGCACAGATCGTCCTGGACGAGAACGCATTGGCCGAGGGTCACGAGTACTTCCACGTCGGATCGCACGCCGTGAGTCCGGACGATCGATATCTGGCCTACACACGTGACACCTCGGGCGACGAGGACTACGTCCTGGTCATCGTCGATCTCGATACGCGGGAGACGCTCCTCGAACGCATCGAGCGCATCTCGGAAGACGTCGCCTGGGCTTCGGATGGGAGGACGGTCTTTTACGTCCGGCGCGACCGGCTCAAACGCCCCCACCGGGTCTACCGGCACACGCTCGGATTCGACCCGTCGGAAGACGCGATGGTCTTCGAGGAGGCCGATGAGGCCTTCCACGTGTCCATCCGACGCGCCCGGAGTGGACGGTTTCTCTTCATCGAGTCGGCGAGCGCGGTCACGCTGAGCACCTGGCTGCAGGACGCCGCGGCTCCCGAGCGTCCGCCGTTTCCGCTGTGCCCGCGCCGCCTGGGCGTCGAGTATCACGTCGTCGACGGTGGCTTCGACCTCTTCGTCAGGACCAACGATGGCGCGGAGAACTTTCGTCTGGTGCGCGTGCCACTCCATGAGGGCCTGACGCCGCGCGACCCCGAGGAGTGGTCGGATGAGATCCCTCATCGGGCGGAGATCATGCTCGAGGACGTGGAATCCTTCAGGGACTTCATGGCGGTGGTCGAACGGCGGTCCGGGCTGAGAGAGCTCTCGGTTCGGCTGCGGGACAACGGAGCGAACCTGCGCGTACCGATCGAGGGAGAGGTCAGGACGTTCGCGCTCCGCGACAATCACGAGTTCGACGCAGACGGGGTCAGGTGCGTGGTGGAATCCCCGGTGCAGCCGCCGACCACACTCCGGGTGGACCCGCGGACCGGGGCGACGGAGACACTCAAGATCGAGCCTGTGCCGGGGCACGATCCCGCCCGCTACCAGACCGTGCGCGTTTGGGCAGAGGCCGGGGATGGAACGGCGGTCCCGATCTCCGTCGTCGCGCCGGCCGGCGTGCGGCTGGACGGCAGCCATCCCTGTCTGCTCAACGGCTACGGCGCGTACGGGATCTGCAACGAGCCCGTGTTTTCCCGGCCGACGCTCAGTCTCGTGGACCGCGGATTCGTTTATGCCGTCGCGCACGTACGTGGCGGTGGGGAGCTCGGGGAGCCCTGGCACGAGGGCGGGAAGATGCTGAACAAGCGAAACACGTTCACGGATTTCATCTCCTGTGCCGAGACGCTCGTCGAGGCCGGGTACACGTCCCCCGAGCGGCTGGCGATCCAGGGACGGAGCGCAGGCGGGTTGTTGATGGGCGCCGTGGCGAACCTTCGCCCCGATCTGTTCCGCACGGTTATCGCCGGGGTCCCATTCGTGGACGTGCTCGCCACGATGCTCGATCCTTCGATCCCACTCACGGTCATCGAATACGAAGAGTGGGGCGACCCGCGTGATCCGGACTACTACGACTACATCCGGTCGTATTCGCCGTTCGACAACGTCCGTGCGGCGGAGTACCCGCACATGCTCGTGACGGCTGGTCTGCATGACCCGAGGGTCCAGTACTGGGAGCCCGCCCGCTGGGTGGCCCGGCTGCGCGGGCGCCGGACGGATGATCGGCTCCTGCTCCTGCGGACGGACATGGGCGCCGGCCACCTCGGTCCCTCGAGTCGGTTCGACTGGCTGAAGGATCGAGCGTTCGAGTTCGCGTTCCTGATCGCGACGGTCTCGCCGGACCACCTTCCGGGGGACGAGGCGTGAGCGCCGAAATCGTCGACCTGCATTCCCATGTGCTCCCCGGCGTCGACGACGGCGCCCGCGACCTGGCCGAGGCTCTTTCGGCGCTGAAGGCCCTCCAGGAGCAGGGCGTGCAGAAAGTGATCGCGACTCCGCACTTTCGGGCATCGCTGCTCGAACGCCGGTCGCGCGCCGACGCGCGCCTCGCGTTGTTCGATGAAGCGTACGACGAGCTCACGGAGGCATTGGCCGAGAGCGATCTCGAAATCGCTCTCGGCAGAGCGTGCGAGTTCAAGCTCGACGCTCCGGTGGCGGACCTCTCCGACCCCCGCCTTCGTCTCGAAGGAGGTCCCGCCGTCCTGGTCGAGTTCGGCTCCTTCCAGTTGCCGCCCTTCGCCGGGAACCAGCTAAAGGCCGTGGTCGACGCGGGGTGGCTGCCGGTCCTCGCGCACCCGGAGCGCTACTTCGGGATCGAGACGGCCTTCGACCGGGTGGCTCGCTGGGTCGCGGACGGAACGGCGCTACAGGTTAACGCGCGCTCCCTCGCGGGCGGATACGGGTCGGCTCCACGTCAAATCGCGGCAGAGCTTCTCGCCCGGGGATGGGTGACATGTGTGGCGAGCGACTACCACGCGATGGGGGTCCCCGAGTGGCCACCGGCGCTCACGTTGCTACAGAGCGCCGTCGCACCGGTTTCGAGCGCTGGTGACGAACCCGTCGAGTCCGGTGAAGAGTGGATTCGGCAACTGGTGTCGGAGAACCCTCGGCGCCTGATCTCCGGCGAACCCGGGAAGCCCGTGGAGGGCCGCAGCGTCGATCTGGGCGTGGCCGGTTCATCTCGCGGGAGAAGGCGCAGGTGACGTCTGTCTGGAGGGATACGGTCGCGCCGGCACGGCGTTACGAGCGTTGGGAGGTGACGGATCCCGTCGGTCTTTCGTGTGTACGTTGAATTCACGGTTGAGTCCGGTTCTAGACCGTGGTAATTTCCATGGTCCGCCTCCGTGGGAACCGTGCGGGGGCGGTTTTCTCATATATCGATCCTTTCGCGGCTGCGAGGACGGCCACGCCGCGTTAAACGGACGTGTTCGGGCCGGTCCGATGCCGAGTATGACTCGCGCGCGACCGGTCGATAGATGGAGGGCGCCGGACGAAGGTGTTCGGCCCTGGAGTGAAACCTGGTCCGAGGTGACGTAATGAGAAGCAGATCTGGCGCCTTTTCGATGGCAGCGGCATTCCTGCTTGCCGCTTCCGTGATCCACCTGAATCCCGCCGACGGGGCCGCGCAGGCGAGCGACCGCTCGATCGTAGTCGCGCCCCTCATGGTCGGCGAAGGGGTCCACAACAACTTCGGGAAGGATGTCGCGAAGCGCGTCCGCGAAGCGATGGAAGGCTTCGGGGCGTACACCGCGACCGAGGAAGGGGACATAAAGGACTTCCTTGAGCAGTACGATCTGGACATGGACAACCTGTCGCCGATCGAATGGCGACAGACGGCGGCGCAGATGCAGGCCGCGCTCGTCATGGTCGGGACGGCCAACGCCGTGCCGGGCGGAATCGAGATCGCCGTGAGCTTCTTCGATCCGCGTACCCAGGATGAGCTCCCCATCGAGACGTTCACCGTGGCGGACCGCAAAGAGGACCGGGTGGCCGCCGGCGTGATCCTGGAGGGGCTGGGCGAGCAGGTCGAGTATCTGCAGTCGATCGCCTTCTGCGCCGAGTATCTCGCTTCGGAGTCCGTCGAAGATGCGCTCCGGAACTGCGACCGCGCGCTCGAGATGAACTCGCAGAGCGACCGTGCGCGCTATCTCCGAGGCCGGACCCACATGCTCACCGAGTCATGGGGGGCGGCGGTCGAGGATCTCGAGCTCTCCGTCGCGGCCGATCCTTCGAACACGGAGGCGCTTCAGTCGCTGGCGTATACGTACGCGCAGCTGGGCGATCGGCAAAACTCGCTTCGCTACTACCAGGAGTACCTGAACTTCAATCCGAACGATGCGGCCGTACGGCTGCAAATCGCGTTCGAGCTCGCCACCGCCGGTGGCTTCACCGAGGCCATGCAGATCCTGGAGGACGGCGTCCAGCTCGATGACACCAATGCCGATCTGTGGGTGTATCTCGGGAACGTCGCGCTCAGTGCGGGCCAGGAGGGCGGACAGGTCACGGACGAAGCGGCGATTCGTCGTTCGGTCGAGGCTTTCGGGAAGGTGTTCGACCTCAAGGGGAACGACGTCGACGCGAGCATGCTGACCAACGTGGTGAGCGCCAACGCACTCATCGGGGAATACGACGCCGCGCTGCAGTTCGCGGACCGTGCGATCGCGCTCATCAACGACCCGCCGCCCGTCGCCGAGGGTGCCGAGGCGCCGACGATCTCGAAGGAACAGATGCTGGCGCAGGTCTACAACGCGCGCGCCTCCGTCTATAGCGAGATGGAGGACTACGCGGCCGCGGCCTCCGAGCTGGAGCAGGCCCTCGGCTACAACCCCGACATCTCGGGTGGCTTCCAGCGCGTCGCGCTGTACAAGCTGCGCGCGGGGGACTCGGACGGCGCGATCGCCGACTTCCGTACCGCGGTACAGAACGGTGCGAACTCCGACGAGATCGCGAACGCGCTCTTTGGCCAGGGCTACCAGGACCACTTCGAGAACGGCGAGTACCTGCCGGCGATCGGCCTCTTCGAGGTCGCGTCCGAGTTCGCGGAGAGTCCGGACACCGCTCAGCAGATCCACTTCTTCATCGCCTACGGGTACTACCAGCGTGGGACGGCTCTCGATCAAGGCAACGAGGACGCGGAGGCCTGCGGGCCGGCCCGCGCCGCGCTCGGGGCGTTCCAGAACGTCGGTGGGCACCTCGGTCAGGCCGGCGGTTACCAGGGCGGAAACCAGGCACAGATCCGCGAAGCGGTGGATGTGCAGCTGTATCGGCAGGAGCAGATCATCGAGGCGAACTGCCAGCGGTAACGCCTCTCTGATCCCGCCGTAGCGCGCACAAAGGAAGACGGGTTCGCCCTTCCGGGGCGAGCCCGTTTCTCTTGGGGTGGTGGTGGGGAAGAATGGGATAAAGTGGGGTTGCGTGGTACGATGGAGCGTCGTATGGTGTGCCCTCGGTGGGTGGATTGGGTCGTCTTGGGAGGACACCCTGCATTCAGTGACAAGGGCCAATCGTGGCGGGTTTTCTTGGAAGGTTCCTGCATACGCTGGATCCCAAGGGCCGCATCAGCCTTCCGGCGCAGTTCCGCCGGGGCCGCGAATCGGACCCATTTGTCCTCATTCAGACGCAACCTGAAGCACTCACGCTGTATCCAGATGACGCCTGGGGGTCAGTCCAGGAGGATCTGCTCGAGTACATGAAGCGCCAGCCGGAGCATCGTCACAAAGTGCTCCGGATTACGGCGGATGCAGTGGAGGTGGTCCCGGACAAGCAGGGAAGGATCCTGATCCCCGAGAGGATGCGTCAGGCGGCGGGTCTTACGACCGAAGCCTGGGTGGTCGGAGCGATCAACAAGATCCAGATCTGGGATCCGGCGCGGTTCGAGGCGGCGACGACAGACGAGACCGACGACGACGCTTTCGATCAGCACATGAAGTCGGTGCTGGTATAGCACTCAGGATAGATCGACCTGATCACCGCATGGTCGGCGGATGATGATGAGTCGAGAGAGGTGACCGAGAAGAAGTTTCAGCACGAGCCGGTCATGCCGGATGAAGTGCTGCGGTTCCTGCGCCCGGAGCGTGGGGGGATTTTCTTGGACGCCACGCTCGGCGGTGCGGGGCACGCGGTCCGTCTTTTGGAGGCGGAGTCGGCTGTGCGGGTGATCGGGATCGATCAGGATCCGGAAGCGATCGAGGCTGCCACGAGACGGCTCGAGAAGTACAGGGATCGAGTCGAGATCGTGCTCGGGAACTTCCGGGATATCGAGACGCTGGAATGCGGTACCGACATAGATGATCTGGCGGGGGCCCTTATGGACCTGGGCGTTTCGTCCCACCAGATCGATACAACGGCTCGCGGGTTCTCTTTTCGTCCGGGCACATCTTTGCGGATGCGGATGGGCGGGACAACCGGCGAAGGCAGAGAGCCCGCGGCCGACCTTCTTAACGCAGCGACAGAGCAGGAACTCGGTCGGGTCTTCCGTGAGTTTGGGGACGAGCGCAGGTGGAGAGTGCTCGCACGTGAGGTGGTGAGGCGGAGGAAGGCCCGACCGTTTTCTACTAGCGATGACCTGGTCGGTGCGTTGACGGCGGTGCTCGGGAGGAGCGCTTCCGAACGCGAGAAGGCCCGCGTCTTTCAGGCGGTGCGGATCGCGGTCAACGACGAGCTGGGGGCGTTGAAGGAGGGGCTGGAGTCGATTCGCGAGCGGCTTGCGGTGGGTGGGCGGCTCGTCGTGATCTCCTACCACTCTCTTGAAGACAGAATCGTAAAGCAGACGTTTCGCGATTGGGGCAGGGACTGCGTTTGCCCGCCCGAGTTGCCAGAGTGCCGTTGCCGTGGCAAGGCGCTCGGGCGCGTGCTGACGCGTCGGCCGGAGCGACCGACCGATGCGGAAGTCAAGCGAAATCCGAGGGCCCGAAGCGCGCGATTGAGAGCATGGGAGAACTCTGGCAGCTAGGCGACGAGGCGATGGGGTCGCCGCGTGTGCGCAGGAAGACGCTTCGACGGTGGGGGCTTCCACTGGTGGGTGGGACGCTCCTGGTAGCGTCGCTGGCTTCGGCGGTTCGTAGAAGCGAGGACGGCCGGAGGTTGTCGCGGGAGCTCGACCGGCTCGAGGGCGCGGAGTTGATCCTTCGCGATCGGGTGGCCGGTCAGGTGTCGCGGGTGGACTCGTTGTCGGCTCTCCCCAGGATGGAGGAGGCCGCCAGAGAGATCGGGCTGCGTCGTGCCGGAGATGGCGAGTTGTTTCATCTCTCGGACACGGAGCGCTGAGGGGATAAAGGGAGAGCCGGCGGGGTGGCCGGCGAACGGGGTCGGAGCTCGGAGGGTGGCCGGGTGACGAGGTTCGGACTACAGAGGACGGGTGAGTGGATTCGGGTTGCTCTGGATGGGCGCCCGGAGCCGATCTCCCCACGCACGCACCGGCGGCGTCACCAGCTCCTGAAGGGGGCGTTCACGGTGGTGGCCGTCGCATACGCGGCGCGGCTCGGTACCCTCCAGCTTCTCGAGGGCAGCGAACTGCGCGCTCGCGCCATCGCCCAGAGCTTCGACGAGCGTCCGATTCCGGCGTCACGCGGTGAGATCCTCGATCGGGACTTGCAGCCACTGGTCTCCGACGACACCCGCTATCACGCCTTCCTGTCTGCCGCCGACTTGTCCGTCGAGCGCGAAACGGCCCTCGCCGCGATCGAGGCGGTGATCGATCTCGGACCGGGGCGGCGGGCCCGCCTCCTGTCGACGAGCGGCGGATGGGAGTCGATCGCGACCGGGGTGACGGACGAGGAACGCACGGGACTGCTCGCGAGCGTCCCGAACGGTCTCGGCTTCAACGCCTATCCGGCCCGACAGTACCCGAGGGGAAGCGTCGGGACCCGGCTCGTCGGACGGATCGCCGATGACGGGACCGGTTTGAGCGGCATCGAGCTCCATCTCGATTCTCTTCTCCGCGGCGAGCCGGGCCGGCGGACGATTCGGCTGGACGCGCGGCAGGAGGAATACCGGCCGCCCGACGCGGTTCTCACCGAGGCGAAGCCCGGGTACGACGTCGTCCTCACCATCGACGCAGAGCTACAGCGAATCGCGGAGAACGAGCTGGCGCGTGCTCTCGCCCGCACCGGGGCGGTCGGCGGTGACATCATCATCTACGATCCGCGCACCGGCGAGCTACTGGCGGTCGCGAGCGAAAAGGATGGGTCGTCCGGCAGCTCCGTTCCGGCGTTCTCGGACGCGTATGAGCCCGGCTCGACGGCAAAGCCGCTGCTGCTCGCGTCTCTTCTGAACGAGGGGCTCGTGGACCTCGACGAGGTCATCGATGTCGAGGGCGGCCAGCTCAGGGCGGGGCGGCGAGTCATCAACGACGTTCACGGGTTCGACGAGCTCACCGTACGCGATGTGATCGCACAGAGCAGCAATATCGGCGCGGCCAAGCTCTCGGATCGCCTTCGTCCCGCCGTGCAGTATAGCTACCTGCGGGACTTCGGCCTGGGTATGCCCACACACGTCGCGTATCCGTCGGAGTCGGGCGGACGACTCACCCGGACCTCGGAGTGGTCGGCCCTTAGCCCGGCGTCGCACGCGATGGGCTACGAGATGGCGACGACGTCGCTCCAGCTCGCCGCCGCGTACGGCGCCCTCGCGAACGAGGGGAAGCTCATGCGGCCGATCCTGGTCAAGGAAGTCCGGGATGGGGCGGGGCGCACCGTGTGGAGCGCGAGGCCGACGGTCGTGCGCGAAGTGGTGCGTCCGGACGTGGCGAGGACCGTGAGCCAGGTGCTGGCGGACGTCGTGAGCGAAGGGACAGCGAAGCTGGCGGGTATGGCGCGGCTGGCCGTGGCCGGTAAGACGGGAACGGCGAAGCTCGTCATCGACGGCCGCTATCCCGAAGGTCGCTACCGCGCCTCCTTCGTCGGTTATGCGCCGGCCGATCGACCGCGGATCGTGATCCTGACGCGTCTCGAGGACCCGCGCGGCGCGTACTACGGCGGAGCCATCGCGGCACCGACCAGCCAGGCGACGCTGCAGGCCGCGCTGGCGGAGGAGGTCGGCGCGGTGGATCGCCGGCTCGTGAGGTCGGGCGTCGAGCCGCGCACCTGGTCGGGCAACGCGCCGACCGCCGATCGGGGTCCGTTCATCTTCGCCGTCGATCGCCCCGGCCAGGGGGGCGCCGTCGCATCCGTTGAAGCCGGGGTTATCGCCATGCCCGACCTGCGTGGGCTCGCCGTTCGCGCCGCAGCGTCGCGGCTCCACGATCTCGGGCTCCGCGCGGACTGGTCGGGAGGTCGGATCGTCATGACGCAGACGCCGGCCCCGGGACGGGAAGTACGGCGGGGCGAGAAGGTCGTGTTGCGGTAGCAGGGAACACTGGAACAACCGGTCGGCGGCGGTGATAGCCGTATCGAACGACATACGTCCGCGTTCGGATGCTCGGGGCGAGCGGAGCGCGGTGAACGGACGGCGACTCGAGAGCAGGAAGGCAGGACCCGGACCAGGGGGTCGAGGGCCAGACACAGACAGGTGCGGCCGGGTGGTGTGTGGGGTGTGGATGATGACCCGGTTCCAGCCAGGGTACGGCCGTGCCTGTCACTTTCATGCGGGCCGCGGGGGGTGTAGTCCGCACCCGTCGCGTGTCCGCGTCAAGCCACAGATCGATCCATGAAGCCGGGCCGACAACGCATCCCGTGCGAGACCAGAGCATCTCCAGCGAGCGAGTCCACGACCGCCTTGAAGCGGCCGGTGTCCGCCCCCATTGGGTCGGAGATCCGCCGAGCCATTTCACGGACCTGAGCGTCGACTCACGCGACGCCGGAGCCGGCCACCTGTTCGTCGCAGTTCGCGGCACGCGGGTCGACGGTCACTCGTTCGTCGACACGGCAGCCCGCGCCGGGGCCAGCGCGGCCGTGGTCGAGCAAACCACACCGAGCGAGCTCCCTCAACTCGTCGTCTCCGATTCGCGACGCGCTATCGCCGTTCTCGCGATGCTCTTTTCGGGTGACCCGGGCGACCCGCTCCGCCTGATCGGTATCACCGGGACGAACGGAAAGTCGACCACCGCGTGGCTCGTCCGCTGGGTGCTTGCCGGTCGCGAGTCGTCCGCCGCCGTGGGCACGCTCGGAGTGGTCGGGGCCGACGGCGTCGTGCGGCCCGGGTCGCTCACGACCCCGGACCCCATCGCGCTCGGGCGGATCCTCGCCGGGCTCCGGGAAGACGGGGTGGCGTCCGTCGCGCTCGAGGCGTCGTCGCACGCGCTGGTGCAGCGGCGGATCGACGGGCTGCGGTTCGCCGCGATCGCGTATACGAGCTTCAGCAGGGAGCACCTCGAGTACCACGCCGATCTGGATTCGTACCGGGCGGCGAAGCTCAGGCTGGTCGACCTCCTCGAGGACGGGGGGATCTGCGCCGTCAACCAGGACGAGCCGGCATGGCGGGATCTGGCACCTTCGGGGGCACGCACGTTGCGCTACGGCCTCGACCCAGCCGCCGACATCTGCGCCATCGACGTCGAGCCGAGACCGGGCAGCACGACGTTCAGGTTGGCGACCCCGGGCGGCGACGCTCCGGTTCGACTGCCTCTCCCCGCCGAATTCAACGTTCGAAACGCTCTCGCCGCGGCTGCGGTGAGCTTCGGTCTCGGCCACTCGCCCATCGAAATCGCGGCCAGGCTCTCTTCCTCTCCCGCGGTTCCGGGCCGGATGGAAGTGTTGCGTCGCGAGCCCACGCTCGTGTTCCGTGACTACGCACATACGCCCGATTCGTACGAGAGGGTGCTCTCGACGCTTCGAGGCCTGGTGCCGGGCCGAGTCGTCGCGGTGTTCGGTTGCGGAGGGGAGCGGGATCCAGGCAAGCGACCCCTCATGGGTGAGATCGCGACCCGCCTCGCCGACCTCACGGTCGTCACGACGGACAATCCACGCTCCGAAGACCCGGCTCAGATCTGCGGGCAGGTCGTCGACGGTCTGGACCCCGAGACGTTCGAGGTCGTGCTGGACCGACGAGAGGCGATCGAGTACGCGCTCGCCCACACCGGGCCCGATGACGCCGTCGTTCTTCTCGGGAAGGGGCACGAGAATTACCAGATCGTCGGAGAAGAGAAGCTCCCGTTCGACGAGGCCGCCATCGTGGAGGAGATCTCCGCAGGTGCGACGGGATGAGCGCCTCGACGCTGACCTCGGGTCGGATCCGGACGGCACTGTCGCTTCCTTCCGGTGTCGCTCAGGACCGGACCTACACCGGCGTGTCCACGGACTCACGGCGAGTCGCGCCGGGCGACCTGTTCGTCGCCATCCGGGGAGAACGAGTGGACGGAGCGGACTTCCTCCCGCAGGCCGCCGCCGCCGGTGCCGCCGGGGCGATCATCTCCGCGAACGGCGAGCATCCCGACCTGTCGCTCGAGTACTTCGCGGTCGCCGACCCGGTCCATGCTCTCGGCGACCTCGCCTCGAACGTCCGGTCCGCGGCCTCGGCTCGGGTGATCGCCGTAACCGGCAGCTCCGGAAAGACCACGGTGAAGGAGATGCTGTCCTCCGCGCTGGGCGAGGCGTGCCGCGTGTACCGGACCGAAGGAAATCTCAACAGCCAGGTGGGTCTTCCTCTCACGATTCTCCGGGCACCTCGGGCGGCGAACTTCTGGATCCTCGAGCTGGGCGCCAGTGAGCCCGGGGAGATCGCCCGGCTGACGGCGATCGCCGCCCCCGACGACGTCGTGGTGACGACCGTGGGACCGGCCCACCTGGAGGCCTTCGGTGACGAGGCTCGGGTGATGGATGAAAAGCTAGATCTCGTGAGGGGCGCCTCGACCGACGGAGCGGTCGTCGTCGGTGAGCTGCCCGTGAGTCTGGCCCGAGCAGCACGGGAGATTCGCCCCACGGCGATCGTCGCCGGACTGGGGCCCGAAGCCGACTACCGGCCGGATCGATTCGAGGTCGGCCCCGAGCGCGTCTGGTTCGAGCGATCCGGCGTTCGCGCTCAGGTCGACGTGGGCGGCGAACACCATCTGCGCGACGCCCTGATGGCCGCGGCCGTCGCCGAGGCTGTGGACATCCCGCTCGATTCCGTCGCACGCGGGCTGGCCCGATACCGGCCGCTCGGGCACCGGGGGGCTGTGCGACGGATCGGAGACCTGACGGTTTTGGCCGACTGCTACAACGCCAACCCCGAGTCGTTTGGCGCCGCCATCGCGCAGTGTCGCGACCTCTACCCGGGTCGCCGCCTCGCCGCGTTCGTAGGCTCGATGCTGGAGCTCGGGGATCACGAGATCCCGGCGCACCGTGAGGTAGGGGCGGCGCTGTCGGAGGCCGGGTTCTCGCCGATCGCCGCGACCGGTTGTTTTGCCCCTGCCTTCGACGATGCCGCGCTGGCGAGCGGGGGGGTCGTGGCCGGGGAAGGTCCCGATGACGTCTGGGAGGAGTTCGCTCAGGCGCTCACCGGCGATGAGGTCGTTCTGGTGAAGGCGTCGCGCGGGGCGCGGCTGGAACGCGTGCTGGACTGGCTGGAGGACCGCTTCGGCGCGCGCAACGGACGTACGGCCGGAGGGGGTCGCTAATGCTCTTCCACCTGCTGTTTCCGCTGTCCGAGCAGCACATCCTGTTCAACGTATTCCAGTACATCTCGTTTCGGGCCGCCGGGGCGATGGTCACGGCGCTGCTCACAGCGTTCGTCGTCGGGCCGCGGGTCATCCGGTGGCTGCAGACCCGGGGCTGGGGCCAGGTCGTCCGAGCCGAGGGCCCGTCGACCCATCTGAAGAAGGCCGGCACGCCGACGATGGGCGGCCTCATCATTCTCGCCGCCACTCTGATCCCGACCCTGCTGTGGGCGAGGCTGGACCAGCCGTACGTCTGGATCGCGGCGGCCGTGACCGCCTGGATGGGCGCAATCGGGTTCATGGACGACTACCTCAAGATCGTCCGTCACGAGTCCCGTGGACTCATCGCTCGCTACAAGTTGATCTGGCAGTTCATCCTCGGTCTCGCACTCGGCGGATTCCTGCTGTGGCTACCGCTCTCCCCGTACGGACCGTCGCAGACGATGCTGCCGTTCTTCAAGGACCTGAGCATCGTGATCGCCCCCGTCCTGTTCCCGCTCTTCGTCGCGGTCGTCGTCGCCGGGAGCGCGAACACCGTCAACCTGACGGACGGGCTCGACGGCCTGGCCACCGGCCTCGCGGCGATCGCCGCGATCACGTTCGGCCTCTTCGCCTATGCCATCGGTCGCGTGGACACGTCGGCATACCTCGGGGTCTTCTATCTCCCCGGGGCCGGCGAGCTCTCGATCTTCTGCGCCGCCCTGGCCGGGGCGGCGATCGGATTCCTGTGGTTCAACGCCCCGCCCGCCCAGGTTTTCATGGGCGATACGGGCTCGCTGGCGCTTGGCGGAGCGATCGGAGCCGTGGCGGTCCTCCTCAAGTCCGAGTTCCTCCTGGTCATCGTGGGCGGGGTCTTCGTCATGGAAGGCGTGTCGGTGATGATCCAGACCGGTTGGTTCAGGTATACGCGCAAGCGCACGGGCACCGGCCGGCGCGTCTTCCGGATGGCGCCGCTGCACCACCACTTCGAGAAGATGGGCTGGCCCGAGACGAGGGTAGTCGTCCGATTCTGGATCGTGGGCATCATCTTCGCGCTCGTCAGCCTCGCCACCCTGAAGGTGCGTTGATGGACCTGTTCGAACGCGGCGACCCGGTCGCGATCCTGGGTCTCGGGGCGTCGGGAGCGGCGGCGGCCCGACTCGTCAACGAGATGGGCGGTCGGGTCTACGCGAGCGACGCCGGTGCGGGGGACGCGCAGCGCGCCGCAGCGGCGGAGCTCATCGCGGCGGGGATCGACGCGGAGGCCGGTGGTCACGACATCGCGCGGATTCTCGAATCGAGGCTGGTGGTGACCAGTCCCGGTATCGATCCGGCCACCGAGGTTCGGAGCGCGGTCCGGGACGCCAAGCTGCGAACCGTGGCGGAGATCGAGGTGGCTTTCCGGCAGCTGCGGTCGAGAGTGGTCGGGATCACTGGAACGAACGGCAAGACGACGGCGACCGCGTTGTGCGGTCACCTGCTCGAGCACGCCGGGCGGTCGGCGGTCACCGCCGGCAACATCGGCCGGCCGCTGTCGGACGTGGCGCTGCTGGAGGACCAGCCGGACTGGGTCGTCGTGGAGCTGAGCTCGTTCCAGCTCGCGGATCTCGAGTCCTTCGCCCCCGCGATCGGCGTGCTCCTGAACCTCGCGCCAGACCATCTGGATCGGTACGCCAGCCTCGATCGATACTACGCCGACAAGGCGCGGCTCTTCGCCAACGCGAGCGAGGAGAGCTTCTGGGTCCTCAACGGAGATGATCCCGCGGTCCTCGAGCTCGTCAGCGGAGTCGCCGGTCAACGGGTCCTCGCGACGCTCGAGCCGGCGGATGGGGACGGAGCCTTCGTCCAGGAAGGACGCCTCGTACAGTGCCGGGACGGCGTCACTCACGACTGGATCTCGACGTCTGATCTTCCGCTGCTCGGCCGGCACAACTGGACGAACGCCCTCATGGCCGGCCTCGCGGCCTCGCTGGCGGGATGCACGGCGGACGAGATCGGGGCCGGCCTTCGGACCTTCCATGGCCTCCCGCACCGCCTGGCCCCCGTCGCGGAGTTCGACGATGTGCTGTGGGTGAACGACTCGAAGGCCACGAACATCTCCGCCGCCCGAGTCGCGCTCGAGGCTTTCGAACGCCCGCTCATCGTGATCATGGGAGGACGTCACAAAGGCGAGCCCTACACGTCGTTGATTCCGGCGCTGGAGAACGCGCGCTCGGTGATCGCGATCGGAGAGAGCGCCCCACTCATCCTCCGCGAGCTCGGTCCCGAGGTCGAGCTCGAGATCGCGAACGGACTCGAAAAAGCGGTCCGCCGCGCCCGTGCGCTCGCCGAGCCGGGGGACGCCGTGCTGCTTTCCCCCGCGTGTTCCAGCTACGACATGTTCCCCAGCTATGCCGTCCGTGGAGACGCGTTCGAGAAGTACGTGCGGGCGCTCCAGGCGGAGGAGGCGGAATGACGCAGGCGGCCCTCGACTGGGGCCTCGCCCCCGTCCAGAGTACGACGGGCTCGCCCACGTGGGTTCGACGGGGGTTGCTGGCCGTGACGGGGGGGCTCGTCCTGGTGGGGCTCCTATCCGTGTATTCCGCGAGCTCCTTCGCGGCCCAGAAGGCAGGGCTTCCCGACAGCTATTTTCTCGTCAGTCAGCTCGCACGGGCGGCGGTCGGCGCGGTCGCCCTGCTCATCGCGACCTTCATCGATTACCGGGTGTACCGAAAGCTCGCGTGGCCGATTCTCGCGGTCGTCGTCGCCATGCTGGTGCTGGTGGTCCTGCCCTGGACGCTCGAGATCGCCCCGGTCCGAAACGGCGCCCGGCGCTGGATCGCGCTCGGACCGTCGTTCCAGCCGAGCGAATTCGCGAAGGTGGCGGTGGTCATCTGGGTCGCCGCTCTGGCCGAGCGAAAGCAGGACCGGCTGGGGAGCTTCCGCGAAGGGCTGCTTCCGTTCCTGCTCGTCCTCGCGCCCGTCCTGGGGCTGATTCTCATCGAGCCCCACCTGTCCGCCACGCTCATCACGGCCTGTCTGGCGGCGATCGTTCTCTTCGCGGCCGGGGCCCGATTCCGGCATTTCGCGCTGCTCGCGGCGCCGCTCGTCCCGCTGCTGTGGCTGCAGATCCGGAGCAACAGCTATCAGCTTCGGCGCGTGCTGGCGTTTCTGAACCCCGAGGCGGACGCCACGGGTGTCGGGTACCAGCTCGAGCAGGCGCGCATCGCGATCGGGGCCGGCGGGGCGATCGGCGTCGGGTTCGGCGAGAGCACCCAGAAGCTGCAGTACCTGCCCGAGCCCCAGAACGACTTCATCTTCCCGATCATCGCCGAAGAGTGGGGGTTCGTCGGTGCCGCGCTCCTGCTGGGCGCGTTCCTTTTCTGGACGCTCCTGGGCCTCCGGATCGCGGCCTCCGCGCCTGATCTGTTCGGGCGACTGCTCGGGATCGGCCTGACCGGGATCATCGCCATCGCGGCGTTCCTCCACATGGGCATCACCATGGGTGTCCTCCCGACGACCGGAGTGAGCCTGCCGTTCATCAGCGCGGGCGGTACCGGGATCGTCGTGGCGCTCGGCGTGACCGGAATCCTGCTGAACATCGCCTCGAAGCGGAGCGCCTGAGCGTGGCCGGCGCGCGCATCCTGTTCACGGGGGGCGGGACCGGGGGCCATCTCTACCCGGCGCTCAACATCGCGGAAGCCGCGCGGGCTCTCGAGCCCGATACCGAGTGCTTCTTCGTCGGCAGCCGCCGGGGGATCGAGGCGCGCGTCCTGCCCGAGTCCGGATACGCGCACCGGCTGCTACCGCTCGAGCCGATCCGTCGGGCGCAACCGTGGCGCAACTGGCGCCTGATCTGGACGGCGCCCGCGGTCGTGGTCGGGGTGTCGAAGGCGTTTCGGTCGTTTCGCCCTCACGTCGTCGTGGGCACCGGCGGCTACGTCTCCGGCGCCGCACTGTGGTGGTCACGTCTCAAGCGGATACCGATCGTCCTTCAGGAGCAGAACGCCGAGCCCGGGATCGTGACACGGCTCATGGCCCGGCGGGCCGCCCAGGTACACCTCGGGTATCCGGAAGCACGCGGGCGGCTGGAGGTGGGGCCGAACACGCGGGTGGTCGACTCGGGGAACCCCGTCGCCCCCTCCAGGGAGAACGGTGAGTCGACGGGCTTCGACTGGCCGGAGGGACGGATCCTGCTCGTGGTCGGAGGAAGCCAGGGGGCGCGTGCGATCAACGAGCGGCTCCTGGCGGACCTGTCGGAAGCGGCCGAGGATGCGGTACCGGATGACGTATCCATCGTCTGGATCGCCGGCCGGGACCACGCCGATCGCGTCGAGTCCGAGGCGGCCTCGCTCTCCGCCGCCGCCCGAATTCGTGTCGTCCCGTTCATCAGAGACCTCGGTCGGCAACTGGATCGGGCGACGCTCGCCCTGAGCCGCGCCGGGGCCATGCTCGTGGCCGAGTTGTGCGCGGCGGGGGTCCCGTCCGTGCTCGTCCCTCTGCCGACTGCCGCGGCGAACCACCAGGTCCTGAACGCGCGGGCGCTGGCGGACGCCGGCGCCGCCGTCGCGCATGAAGAACGTGACCTCTCGACCGGAGAACTGTGGAGAAGCTGTCGCTCGCTTCTCGAAGACGCCGGGCGGCTGCAGACCATGTCCTCCGCGGCACGTTCCCGTGCGCGTCCGACCGCGGCGGCCGAGATCGCGGGCGCCGTCCTCGAGCTCGCGCGAACGACGGACGCGCGATGACCCAAACGCGGAAACGACCATGAACGATTCGCCGCGTCTCGCGACGCGAGACGATTTGCCCGCTCCCGGAGGCCGCATTCACCTCGTGGGCATCGGGGGGGCGGGTATGCGCGGGCTGGCCAAGCTCATGCGCCACGCCGGCTACGAGGTGGACGGCTGCGATCGGTCGCCGGGCGATCACGGCGACCTGACGTCTCTCGGCATCGCCGTGGCCGCCGGCCACGGGGCGTCGCATGTAGACGGCGTCGACCTCCTCGTGCGCACCTCGGCCGTGCCCGACGACGCACCAGAGGTGCAGGCGGCTCTCCGTTCCGGCGTCCGCGTCTTGCGCCGGGCCCGGGCTCTCGGAGCGGCCCTGAACGGACGTCCCTTGGCGGGAATCGCGGGCACGCACGGGAAGACGACCATCACCGCGATGACAGGCTTCGCGTGCGAGGCGGCGGGCCTCGATCCGACCGTGATGGTGGGAGGCCACGTCGGAGCATGGGGCGGGTTCGCGCGCACTGGGACCGGGCCGTCGGTGGTTGAAGCCGACGAGTACGACCGGTCCTTCCTCGAGCTCGACCCGACCGTCGCGCTGGTGAGCTCGCTGGAGGCGGAACACCTCGACACGTATGGCGACTTCGACGGGGTGCGCGCGGCCTTCGCCGAATTCGCGGGCCGGGCCGACGGCGGCACCGGTCTTCTGTTTTGCGCGGACGATGCCGGAGCCCGGTCCCTCGGAGCCGACTACGCCGGTTCGCGGTCGTACGGGTTCGCCGACGATGCCGACTTTCGGCTCGCACCCCACGCGCCGCACGGGCGGTGGCGGATCATCTGGGCCGGCGGCGAAACGGACGTCACACTGAGAGTGCCCGGCCGGCACAACGCGCAAAATGCGGCCGGGGCCTTCGCCGTGGCGCTCGCGCTGGGCGCGCGGCCGTCCGCTGCGGCTCGCGGCCTGGCCGGGTTTTCCGGAGTCGGGCGGCGACTGGAAGTGCTCGGTACCTGGGGCTCGGCGACACTCGTCGACGATTACGCACACCACCCGACCGAGGTGGCGGCTTCGATCGAAGCCCTTCACGCGGCCTACCCGGATGCCGCCATCGAAGTCGTATTTCAGCCACACCTCTTCACGAGGACTCGCGACTTCGCGGCCGAATTCGGAACCGCGCTCGAGTCGGCCGACCGCGTGTCCGTATTGCCGATCTACCCGGCTCGCGAGGAGCCGATCGAGGGTGTGAGCTCAGATCTCATCGTCGCGTCGCCCGGCTTCTCCGGCGCGCTCGTCGACGGCAGCGAGGCGCTCGCGCTGGCCGACGCGGCGGTCGCGGGGGCCAATCGACGGGTGATCGCGTTCATGGGCGCGGGCGACGTCACGGCGATCGCGCACGAAGCCGCGGCTCGGGCCGCGCGGTCGTCTCCCGGAGGGGCGGCTCGCGGCGGAGCGCTCTCCTAGGTGGAGTGGGAGTCTGACGTCCCCCTCGCCGCCCTCGCGCGCTATCGGATCGGTGGGTGCGCGCGCCGCCTGGCCAGGCCGGACACGATCGACGAAGTGAAGCGGGTTCTGGCCGCTCTCGAGGGGGGGGCGCACCTGGTTCTGGGAACGGGAGCGAACGTCCTCATCTCGGATGACGGAGTCGACGAGCCGGTGATCATCCTGGGTCGGGACTTCGATCGTCTGACCGTCTCAGAAGGTGCGATCGAGGCCGGCGGCGCGGCGCGTCTTCCGGCCCTCGCAAACGCCGCGCGTCGGCAAGCGCGAAAGGGATTCCGCTTCCTGGAAGCGGTGCCGGGGACGATCGGCGGTGGGCTGCGCATGAACGCCGGTTCACGAGACGAATGGCTGTGGCACAGGGTCGAATGGGTAGAGGCGGTCGACGACGGCGGCGAGGTCGTGCGAATCGCCAGCAACGACGCGGGTTTCCGCTATCGTCACGTTGACTTGCCCGAGTCCTGGATCTTCATCGGTGCACGCTTTCAGGCGGAGCCGGGGGACCCTATGCTTATAGAGGACGCGCATTTAGACTTCAGAAGTCGTAAGGTAGGAGACCAGGTGTACGAGCTCCCGTCTGTGGGCTCGACCTGGAAGAACCCGGGGGACCCGCACGGCTCGGCTTGGGAAATCGTCGACCGGGTGGGAATGAGGGGCGCGCGACTCGGCGACGCGCAGATCGCCGAGCGCCATGCGAACTTCATCGTGAATCACGGGGATGCGAGGGCGGAGGACGTGGTGGAGTTGATGATCGAGACCCGGAGGCGTGCGCACGAGCAGCTCGGGGTATGGCTCGAACCCGAGATCCGGTTCTGGGGGTTCGCGCACGATCGTCTCGTGGCTCTGGGGGCCGCGTGACCGCTGCCCTCCTTCCTTCTTCCGTCACCCGGCGCGGCCTTCGCCGCCTGTTCGTGATCGCGGCCGCGGGCCTGTTGGGACTGGGCGTACCGCAGTGGGTGCCGAGGCTCCTCGCCACGCTCCCGGCGTTCAGGGTCGAGCACGTCACGATCGTCGGTACCCGCTACGTGCCGGCCGACGAAATCAACCAGCTGATCGCGCTGGAGCCCGATGCGTCCGTCTGGGATCGCGTCGACGGGATCGAGGACCGCATCCGCCAGCACCCGATGATTCGGGAGGCCGCCGTCCGGCGAGACGGACTCAGGGCGCTCTCCGTCGTCGTCGTCGAAAAGAGGCCCGTGGCGCTCGTCGCCACCCCCGAGCTACGCGCGGTGAACGGAGAGGGTCGCGTCCTCCCGCTCGAGCCGTTCGAGGCGGGCCTCGATCTCCCTGTCATCCAGGGGGTGACCACGCTGGAGGACGACCTCGTCAGCGACCCGGACATCCGCGAGATGGCGAGTGTGCTCGATCGTCTGGGTCGGGCCGACCCGGGCTTCATCTCCGTCGTCTCCCAGGTGGAGAGCGCGCCTGATGGGTACGGCTTCTTCATGCTCCCGGCCGCCGACGCCGGTGTGGTTCTGCTCCCGCGGGATGAGACCGAGCTCGCCCTTCGGAGGGTCTCGCTCGCCCTCGGGCAAGCCGAGGAGGAGAAGGTCGCTCGCGCGGACGCGCGGTTTCCCGCCCAGGTCGTCCTGACACCCGTGGAGGGAAGGTGATCGCCGGATCCGCGGTGATCGCCGGCGTCGACGTCGGGTCGACGAAGACGTGCGCGGTGATCGCGGAGAGCCCGCCCGGACGCGAGGCGGGGGATCCGCTCGGCGTGATCGGGGTCGGCGTGAGCCCGGCGGGCGGGATGAACGGCCCCGCCATCACCAACCTCGAGGCCGCGACGACGTCGGTGCGGCAGGCGCTGCAGGAGGCCGAGCGGATGTCCGGGCGTGAAGCGGATGGCGTCTTCATCTCGGTTCCGAGCGCGTACGTGGAGACCTCGCGGTCGCGGGGCGTCGTGGCGGTGTCCGGCGCAGAGATCACTCCCACTCACGTTCGCAGGGTCCAGGAGGTCGGCCAGGCCGTCCCCGTGCCTCCCGATCGGCAGCTGATTCACGCGATCTGCCAGGAGTACTCGGTGGACGGCCGAGGCGGGATTCAGGACCCCGTCGGGATGATGGCGACACGGCTCGAGGCGGATGTCAGCGTCGTCACGGCCGATTCGGCGGCCTGCCGCGATCTCGCGAAGGCGGTCGACCGCGCGGGCTATCGAGCGGAGGAGTTCGTGATCGCTCCCCTGGCCTCGGGTCTGTCGCTGCTCGACGACGGGGACCGGGACGCTGGCGTCGCGCTCATCGAGATCGGCGGTGCTTCGACGGACGTCCTCGTGTACGGCGGGAAGCGCATGCTGCACGTCGCGACGATGCCCTGGGGCGGATCGGCCATCACGCGGGACGTGGCGCGAGGCCTCGGTGTCCCCGAGGACGAGGCGTGCCGCCTGAAGGAGAATCACGGCTCGGCCCGTCGGAGCGCCGTTGACCCGGAGGAGCAGCTCGAGGTGTCGGGGCCGTCCCTGGGCGCCGGGCGACGTGTCTCGCGGGAGCTCCTCGCGCACATCATCGAACAGCGTCTCGACGAGATCCTGGGTCTCGTCTACGACGAGCTGGAGGAGGCGGGGGTCCGGGACCGGCTGGGCGCCGGGATCGTCCTCGCCGGGGGTGGAGTCTGCACCCCTCAGACGGTCGAACTCGCTCGCTCCGTCTTCAACCTTCCGGTGCGCCTCGGCGTACCGGGAAGCGGGTTGTCGGGAGCGACCAACGCCGTGGCGACGCCGGTCTACGCGACTGGTGTCGGCCTGGCGATGTACGGGAGTCTGCAGCGAAGGAGCGGCAGTCTGGCAGGTGCGACGCGGGCGATCGCCCGCGTCGGAGGTTGGATTCGCGATTTCTTTTAGGTCGGATGTGAACGGGACCGGGGGAGCGGAGGGGCAAATGGTGTTCGAGTTTGACGACAACATCTCGCGGAACGCGAGGATGAAGGTCGTGGGAGTGGGTGGCGCCGGCGGGAACGCCGTGAACCGGATGATCGACGAGAAGCTCGAGGGCGTCGAGTTCATCGCGGTGAATACGGACTCGCAGGCACTCAAGCAGTCCGAGTCGCACATCAAGATCCAGATCGGCAAGCGACTCACGCGGGGCCTCGGCGCCGGGGCGCGCCCCGAGATCGGGCGTCAGGCGATCGCCGAGACCGAGGACGAGGTGAGAAAGTCGCTCGAGGGCGCCGATCTCGTCTTCGTGACCGCGGGGATGGGGGGCGGTACGGGGACGGGGTCGGCTCCCGTGATCGGCCGCATTGCGCGCGAGATGGGTGCACTTTGCATCGCCATCGTGACGCGGCCGTTCCACTTCGAGGGCAGGAAACGGATGCGCCACGCGGAAATGGGTCTCCGCGAGCTCCGACGAGCCGTCGACACGATGATCGTCGTGCCCAACGAGCGGCTGCTGGCGGTGGTCGGGAAGGACACCACTTTTCGAGAGGCGTTGAAGAAGGCCGACGAGGTGCTCCTGCACGCTACGCAGGGGATCTCCGACCTCATCAGCGTCACCGGCGAGGTGAACGTGGACTTCGCCGACGTGCGGACCGTCATGTCGAATCGCGGTGCCGCGCTCATGGGGACCGGGAGGGCCGAAGGCGACGAACGAGCCGTGGATGCGGCCCAGCAGGCCATTTGCTCTCCCCTGCTCGACAACGTATCCATCAACGGTGCCACGGGCGTTCTCGTGAACATCACCGGCGGACCCGACCTCACGATCGATGAGGTCACGACGATCAACTCCATCATCCAGGAAGCGTCTGGCGAGGATGGTGAGATGATCTTCGGCGTCGTCCACGAGCCGGAGTTGCGGAACGCTCTTCGCGTCACGGTAATCGCCACGGGGTTCGGGGAGCCGGTCGAAGAAGACGAGCCCGCGCCCGTGCAGGCGCCGCCGCAGCAGCAGGAGCAGGAGGCGATCACGGAGATCCGGTCGGAACCGATCGTGATCGGGTCGCGGTACGAAGGTCCCCAGCTCGTGGAAGAGCGGGCGGCGGAGGCCGCGGCGGCGGCCAGTGCTGCCAGTGACGAGCCCTGGACCGATCCGGCCGAGGAGTTCGAGGATCTCGAGATCCCGACCTTCATTCGGCGGCAGATGGACTGAGCGCGCGGCTGACCGGAGGGCGTGCGCGATGAAGGGGTGGTTCGGTTGGAGCTTCTACGCGACAGAAGAGTGTGGTCGGCCTTCGGGGCCGGTCTGGTCGGCACGGCCCTCGTCTGGGCATTCCTCCGCTCGTCCGGAGGGCCGGAGCCGATCAAGGTCGTGGAGATTCCGACGCCACCCCCTCCGGTCGAAGTGGTCGAGAGCCTCCAGTCGGGGCAGACACTCGCCGAAGTCTTCGGGACGCAGGGTCTGACCGGCGGCGAAATCCTCGAAGTCGTCGAGGCCATCAGGGAATACGAGAGTCCCCGTCGTCTTCGTCCGGGTACCGAGATCACGTTCGCGGTTCGCCCGGGCGAATCTCTGTCCCGGATCAGTCTGAAGCTGGACCGCGACCGGACGCTGCATCTCCTCGCCTCGGAAGGGGATGGCGCGCCGTGGGACGCGCGACTCGACTCGGTGCGGATCGTTCGCGACACGATCCTCGTCGCGGGGCTGATCGGTTCCAACCTCTACGATTCGCGTCTCTCCGGCGACGGACCCGCCCTGACCGCCGGGCAGCTCGATCAGATGATCGGACAGTTGTCCCGGATCTACGCGTGGCAGATCGACTTCTGGCGCGACATTCGAACGAACGACTCATACCGGCTGGTAATGGCGAGGGACGTGCGGCCGGACGGATCCGTGCGGATCGCGCGGATCCTCGCCGCGGAGTTCCGAAACGGGGACAGGCTGTTGACCGCCGTCCGTTTCCAGCCCGACCAGAGCGAGCCTGTCGAATATTACGATGGGGAGGGCGAGGCGCTCAGGGGGCAGTTTCTGCTCGCCCCGCTCGATCTCGCGCGCGTGACGAGCGGTTTCAGCATGCGCCGGTTTCACCCGGTGCTTCGGCGCACCCGGCCGCACCTGGGAATCGACTACGGCGCCTCCCGAGGGACCCCCGTGCGCGCGACTGGAGGAGGAGTGGTCACGCGGGCCGGGGGCTGGGGGAGCTACGGGACGGCCATCGAGGTCCGGCACGCGAACAATTTGCGCACCCGCTACGCGCACCTCAGCGGCATCGCCCGCGGCGTACGCTCGGGCGCGAGAGTAGAGCAGGGCCAGGTCATCGGCTTTGTCGGCTCCAGCGGCCTCGCGACGGCGTCTCACCTCCACTACGAGTTCCTCCGGGACGGCTCGCACGTGAACCCGGCCCGAATGCAGTTCCCGCGGGCCGAACCGGTCGCGGACGAGTACCGCGAGCTGTTCGATGCGAACAGCGGTCACGCCCTCGGCCTGCTGCAGCGGGTCGAGATGCCGATCCCCTCGGCTACGGCGAGGACGCAGGACTGACGCGACTCCGCCGGTGAGTCCCCTCGTCCTGCTATTTGCCGCCCTTGCGGCGCTTGGGTTGGTGCTCTGGGCCTACGGCGCGCGCGAGGAGCGCGTGTCGGGGAGGTCCGGGCCGGCGACCCTCAGAGCGATCGCGCTGTTTCTCATCCTCGCCGGGCTGGCACTGCCAGCGTTCCGTGGACGCGTGGTCGGTGCGCCGGAGCGAGTGGTGCTCATCGACGCCTCGGCGAGCATGGGACTCCCGGTGCGCCCCGGAGACGAAGGTGCCCGGTCGCGGCTGGACTCTGCGCTTTCCGAGGCCGCGGCGCTCGACCCCGACCGCCTCTATCGTTTCGGGGAGGACGTGGTCGGCATACCGCGGCTGGAGCTCGACTCCCTGGTCGCGGCCGACGCTCGCACGCGTGTACGTCCCGCGTTCGAGGCCGCCAGGCTCGGTGGGGCCGATAGCGTCTGGGTCGTGACCGACGGCGACTGGGGGGACCGCGTCGAGGCGCTCGAGGTCGCCAGCGGTCTCGGGCTCGGCGTACGCGAGATCCGGGTGACCGAGCCGGTGGATCGCGTCGGCATCGCCGCGGTCCGAGCTCCACAAAGGGCCCGAGCCGGTGACACCGTGCGAGTGAACGTGGAGCTGCGTGCGACCGGAGGTGCGGGAGACAGCGTCATGGTCGAGCTCGTCCTCGACGAGGCGGTCCTGGCCCGCGAACGAGTCGAGCGACCGACCGCCGGACGGGGCTCCGTGACCGAGCTGAGTTTCGTGCCCCTCGATCCCGGGGAAGAGGCGGCCTGGCGGCGCTACGAGGTCGTGCTCGGGGCCGGAGCAGACCCACTCGGAGTCTCGGACCGCGTGCCCACCTGGGTCGAGATCTCCGAGTCGGCTACCGGCGCGGTTCTCATCTCGACGGCACCGGATTGGGAATCCCGCTTCATGCTGCCGTCGCTCGAGCGGCTGGTACTGGGCGGGGCCCGCGGGTTCATGCGCCTGGCCGACGGGCGATACCTGGAGCTGGACGCCCGGCCGCGCGTGGTCGAGGAGGCGGTTGTCCGACGAGCCCTGACCGGTGCCCGGCTGCTCGTGGCCCAGGGCGCCCCCGACGAGCTGCCCGACTGGCTGGAGCGCGCCCTGGGTTCGCATCCCCGGGTCCTGTTCCTGCCGCGTGGCGCGGGCGACGTCCCCGGGGCCGGTGTGCGACTGACCGGCCCGGTGCCCGGGGAATGGTACGCCATGCGACCCATCCCCCCGAGCCCCGCCGCCGCGTTGCTGACCGACGTCGACCTGGACCCGCTCCCTCCGATGACGGAGCTGTACGCGGTCGATGAGAGCGGCTCCTGGACGGTGCTGACGGCGAACAGGGGACGACGCGGCGAGGCGCGGCCGCTCATGATCGCCGGGGAGCGCGGTCCCGTCCGGTGGGCGGTCGCTTCCGGGGCAGACTGGTGGCGGTGGGCTTCGCGGGGCGGTCCGGCACGACGGGTGTACGACGGCGTGCTCTCCGGGGTCGTGGGCTGGCTCGTCGAGGACGCGGTGTCCCGGCTCGTCGCGCTCGTCGCCGTGCCGCCGCCGGGCCAACCGCTCGAGTGGCGGGTTCGTTCGGGAGTGACGGACCTCGCCATCACGGTCTCGGACGACGAGGGGGCGGAAGTCTTCTCCGGCGCGTGGCCCACTCCGGACGGGCGGGTGGTGGCGAACGGCCTGCCCGCTGGCCGCTACACACTCCGGCTGGGAGGCGAAGGACCGGACGGAGAGTTCGCGAGCGAAAGACCACTCGAGATTCTCTCCGACGCGGTCGAGCTCCTGCCGGGGCCGCCAGCGGACGTCGCATCGATCGCGCCGGCAGTGCAAGCGAGGTCGGCGGTCGAGGCGCGCACGCCCCGACCGGTCTGGCCGTTCGCGCTCGCGATCGCGTTGCTGTGCGTCGAGTGGGTGTGGCGTCACCAGATCGGACTGAGATGAGCGACTTCAAGGCCGAACGGAAACGGTCGCTCTGGCGGCGAATCGTGGACTTCGCGCTCGCGGACGTGAACACGATCGTCGAAGGCGGCATCGACGAGGACACGATTGAGCGTCTCGAACGCGTGCTCCTGGAGGCGGACTTCGGCGTCGAGATGTCGATGGAGCTCGTCCAGACGCTCGAGCGCGCCAGCGAGCGGGGCCGGATCCGGTCTTCGGCCGATCTGCGGGACCTGCTGGCCACCGAGATCCGGCAGGTCCTGGAGGCCGCGAGCCCGCCGGGGGCCGCTCCCGAGGAGCTCGCCCGTGCGGACGGCCTGGCCGTCGTCCTCGTGCTCGGCGTCAACGGAGTCGGGAAGACCACGTCCGTGGCGAAGCTCGCCCATCGGCTCAAGCGCGAAGGGAACTCCGTGCTGCTCGCGGCGGCCGACACGTTTCGCGCGGGGGCGCAGGAACAGCTTGCCGAATGGGCCGGGCGCCTCGACGTGGAGTTCGTCGGAGGCCGGCCCGGCGCGGACCCGGCCGCGGTCGCGTTCGATGCGGTGGAGGCGGCGCTCGCCCGCGACATGGACTGGGTTCTCATCGATACGGCCGGCCGGCTGCACACCCAGACGGACCTGATGGGCGAGCTCGGGAAGATCGACCGCGTGGTCGGACGACAGGTCGAAGGAGCCCCGCACGAGCGACTTCTCGTCGTCGATGCGACGTCGGGTCAGAACGTCCTCAACCAGGCACGGCAGTTCGGGGCCGAGCTCGAGCTCAGCGGGCTCGTACTCGCGAAGTTCGACAGCACCGCGCGCGCGGGGACCGCGGTCGCGGTCGCGAAGGAGTTGTCCGTCCCCGTCCGGTTTCTGGGCACGGGCGAACAACTCGACGATCTCGAGCCGTTCACGCCCGACGACTACATCGACAAGCTCTTGGGCCTCTCAGAGGCGTAGGTGACGCCTCGGTCGCTGCTCTCCGGCCCGGTGCAATACCTGAAGGGCGTCGGCCCACGGCGCGCCGATCGCTTCGAACAAATGAACGTCCGCACCGGACGTGACCTCCTGTACCACCTTCCGCACCGGTACGAGGATGCGACGACCGTGGACCCGATTTCGAGTCTGAGCCCCGGGGACGACGCCACCGTCATAGGCACCGTGGTATCGAAGGGAGTGATCCCGACCCGCAGACGCCTTCGCGTGTTCCGCGCCGTCCTCAAGGACGACACGGGCATGATCGAATGCGCCTGGCCGGGGCAGCCCTGGCTCGACCGGTCGATCACGAAGGGCGATCGACTCCTGGTCTCCGGACCGGTTCGGTTCTTTCACGGGCGCCAGATCCAACCCCGCGAGCACACGGTCCTCTCGAGAGCCGCGGAGTCGGACGCGCCTCCCTCGATACATCCCGGACCCGAAGACGGCGACTTCGATCGTTCCGGCGGCCAGGTCTTCCCGGTCTATCCGGCCACCGAAGGTCTCACGCATCGCCAGGTGCGGACGATCGTGGACGAGAACCTGGACACTCTCATCGGCGAAATCTCGGACGACGATCCGCTGCCTGCGGCGTGGCGGGAGGAGCTCTCGCTGCCTGATCTCGCGGACGCCCTGCTCGCCCTTCACAGGCCCGACAGCCTGGACTCGATCGAGCCGGCACGCCGACGCCTCGCGTTCGAAGAGCTGTTCTTCCTGCAGCTTCTGCATGCTCGGGCCCGGGCTCGACTCCGGTTGGACGTGGAGGGAATCTCGTTTACGGCCCCGCCGGACCTGACGGCCCCGTTCCTCGCCGCTCTCCCCTTCGAGCTGACCGCCGCGCAGGAGCGGGTGTGGACCGAGATCGAGACGGATATGGCGTCGTCCTCGCCGATGAACCGCCTTCTCCAGGGCGATGTCGGGAGCGGGAAGACCGTGGTCGCGGCCCTGGCCATGCTGAAGGCCGTGGAGGCGGGTCACCAGGCCGTGTTGATGGCCCCGACGGAGCTGCTCGCCGAGCAGCATGAGCGCACGCTGACGACGCTGCTGGAGCCGGTCGGAGCGAAACCGGTACTCCTCACCGGTTCCGTGACCGGGAAAGCCCGCCAGTACGCGCTCCAGCGCATCGAGTCCGGAGAGGCCGCGATCGTCGTCGGGACCCATGCGTTGATCCAGGACACGGTGGCCTTCCGCTCGTTGGGCCTCGCGATCGTCGACGAGCAACACCGGTTCGGCGTGGAGCAGCGTCGCAAGCTCCGTGAGATGGGCGGGAACGCGGACGCCCTCGTCATGTCCGCGACGCCGATCCCGCGCAGCCTGGCCCTGGTGCTCTATGGCGATCTGGACATCTCCGTGATCGACGAGCTTCCGCCGGGCCGGAAGCCCATCGTGACCGGAGTCCGGGGCCCGGACAGCCGCGATGCCGCCTTCGAGTTTCTGCAGGAACAGCTGTCCGAGGGTCGACAGGCATACGTGGTGTACCCCGTGATCGAAGAGTCCGAGGTGCTCGAGGTGCGCGCGGCGACGTCGATGCATGGGCAACTCGAAAAGCGGTTCTCGGACTTCGTGGTCGGGCTGCTCCATGGGCGTCTGAAGGCGGCGGAGAAGGATGACGTGATGCGCCGTTTTCTGACCGGCGACGTCCACGTGCTCGTCGCGACCACGGTGATCGAGGTGGGCATCGACGTGCCGAACGCGACCGTGATGTTCATCGAGGACGCGGAGAGGTTCGGTCTGGCCCAGCTCCATCAGCTTCGAGGACGGGTCGGTCGAGGGGCGGACCAGAGCTACTGCGTCGCGTTCCAGTCGGGCAGAGAGCCGTCGGAACGCCTTGCCGCCTTCGCCTCCACCAACGATGGGTTTCGGTTGGCGGAAGAAGATCTGAGAATCCGGGGTCAGGGGGACCTGTTCGGAAAGGACCAGTCGGGCATCGCCACGCTCCGGTTCGCCGATCTCGAGCGGGACCGCAAGCTGCTCGAGGACGCCCGCCGTCGGGCGCGCGCGATCGTCGCGGACGATCCCGAGCTCCAGGCCAGCGGGCACGCGGAGCTGGCGCGCGAAATGGAGGAGCGCTATGCCGGGCGCGAGGCGCTCTATCAGGTGGGGTGACGGAGTGCGTGGCCGCGGCTTCGTCGCCTCCTCCATGCTCCTAGCCGCATGGCTGGTCGCGGGCTGCGCGGGCGACCGGCAGCCGCCCCCAGAAGAGCCGGTCGACTCCCCGGTCCCCTCCGAACCGGTGGCAATCGTGATCGACGGCCGATTCGACGACTGGGACGGCGCGCCCGCGCAGACGCTCGTGGGTTCCCCCGACGTCGCCGTGGTGTCGATCGAGCTCGACGCTCACGCGGTGTATCTGCAGCTCACGCTGCGTGCGGTGACGAACGTACAGGGCCGGACGTCGCCACTTCTGCTGGCGTTCGACTCCGACACCGACCCCGCGACCGGACAGGACGCATTCGGCGTCGCCGGAGTCGATCTGGTAGTCAGCCTGTCGTACCTCGCCCACGACGGTGAGGTGCGACAGGGAGTCGCGGCCTGGCGGCCGTCGGCCGACGCCCCGGGCCGCACAAGTGCCCCGCGCGACCCGATGGTTCCACACGACGTGGGCCTCTGGTTCGAGCCTCGTCACTCCGCTTCGACGATCGAGCTTCGCCTCGCTCGGGGCTCCGGTTCGATGGGCGATTTCGCGGACGGCGGTTTCGTCGCGCGCGTCGTGAGCGTGAGCGAGGCCGGCGAGGAACTGGCTCGCTCGTCTCCGTTCGGCCGAGGCGCGGACGTGGTGACGCCTGCGGCCGGACCGGCCGAGATGGCGGGACGAGTGTCCTGGCCGCGCGTCGAGGCGGGTCGACTTGAGCGAGATGCGGGAACCGCACTGCGGGTGATCGTCTGGAACGTCGCGGGACGCCTGGCAGACGAGCCGGATCCGGCCCGACGTGTCCTGGCGGCGCTCGACCCCGATCTGGTCTTGCTCGACGAGGTGACCTCCGGGCAGGACGCCGAGGCTGTCGAGGCGATCCTGCCCGCGGGAGACCCGACCCGTGCCAACTGGGACATTCATGTGGGAACGAGCGGTGGGCGCCAACGAGGGATCATCGCGGCCCGCGGTTCCGTGACCCCGGCCGCCTCGTTCGACTTCGTGCCCTACGCCGACGAAGACGGTGGGGCGATGCCGGGCCGTCTGCCCGGCCCGGTCGTCGTGCGGGCGGGCGTGCCGGCGACCGGAGCCCACGTAGAAATCGGGGGACGAACGGTATTCGCCGTCGTCCTGGATCTCGTCTGCTGCGGGAACTCGGCGGATTCGCCGCAGGACCGGGTCCGATCGTTGGAGTCGGCCGCCATAAACCGAAGTGTCAGGGAGGCCCTCGGGGATCCGGGTGCGGTCCCTGTGCTCGTCGGGGGCGACTTCAATCTCGTCGGGTCGTCGGCTCCCCTTCGCCGTATGGGCGAGGGACTGGCCGGGGCAGACGGGGACCTGGTCGAGGTCTACGCCCTGCAGCTGGACGGCGCGTCCAGCGCGACATGGGCTGGACCGACCACCCCGTTTCCGCCCGGCCAGCTCGACTATCTGCTGCACCCCGCCGGGTCGATGCGGCCCGTGCGGGCGTTCGTGTTCGAGACTTCCGACCTCGTTCCGGCCGCGCTCGCGTCCCTCGGGTTGCGGGCCGAGGACAGCGACGACGCATCGGACCACCGGCCACTGGTGGTCGACTTCGCCTGGCTTCCCTAGCGACGGGGGCTGCGGGTTTGCCCGTCGCGCCCGGGTTGGCGAGACTGGTCCGATGCGAACCCGGAACGCCAGCGGAGCCAGAACAGGGGCAGACGCCCGAAGCGTCCTGTCGGCGGGTGCGCTCGCGGCAGCACTGTGGGCCGGCCCGGCCGCCGCACAGGAATGCGCCATCGAGAGAGGGCCTGATCATGGGTCATGGCACGAGCGGGCGCGTTCCCTGATCGCCTTCGAAGAGGAGCTGGCCGGAGTACTGAGGGAGGCCGGTCAGGCACCGCTCGGGTCGATCGCGATTCGGACGGGGGGCGATGGGCCGGCGGGAATCGAGCGACGGATGCTGACTGTCCCGGCGGAGGCCGAGGACGCGTTCTCGGCCGTGTTGGCGAGGATCATCGATGCGCCGACGCTCGCTTCGGAGGAGACGCTCTGGATCGATTTCGGCGCGCCCCGCCCCGAGCTGTGGCCGGACCGGACGGAGATCTGCGGCCCCGAGCTGGACAACGTGGCGGAAGCGGGAGCGCTCCTGGCGCAGGTCATGGCCGGGGCGATCCAGAGAGAGGGGAAGGCGCGACCTGCCGGGCGCGTCAGACTGGATTTCTGGGTGCTCGTGGACTGGACGGGTCGGGTGAGCGAGATCGAGTTCCGCGAAGACCAGGGGACCTGGAGCTGGCTCGTCCCGTACCTGGAGGCAATGGCGCCCGCGCTGCGGTATCGTCCGGCGACGCTGAACGGCGCTCCGCGGACCACCTGGGTGCCGCAGCAGTTCGAGCTGGAGTTCTAGCGCCATTGCGGCGCGTGACGATAACGGACTGACGAAGACAATGATCGAATACAGGTCGATTGAGGATCTGCCGGAACTCGCCGGCGAAACGGTGGCCCTCCGAGGCTGGATCCGTCGGTTCAGGTCGAGTGGGAAAATCTCGTTTCTGGTGCTGCGCGACGGGACCGGCGAGGTCCAGTGCGTCTTCGTGAAGAACGAGATCGAAGAGGAGGTTTGGGAAACGCTCGACAGCCTCGGTCATGAAGCCGCGGTCTCGGTGACGGGAGTCGTTCGGGTCGATGAGCGCGCCCCATCCGGGGTCGAGCTCACGGCAACGGGCGTGCAGCTCCTCGGAGCGTCCGAGGACTTCCCGATCCAACCGAAAGAGCACGGCACGGACTTCCTGCTCGAGAACCGGCACCTGTGGCTTCGCAGCTCGCGTCAGATCGCGATTATGCGGGTCCGGGACGAGGTGATCCGCGCGATCAAGGATTTCCTCCACCACGAAGGCTTCACCCTGGTCGACACACCCATTCTCACGGGGGCGATCGGCGAGTCGGCCGGGACGCTGTTCGAGACCGAGTACTTCGATCTCGGGACGGCGTATCTGGCCCAGACCGGCCAGCTGTACGTCGAAGCCGCGGCGGCAGCGCTGGGGAAGGTCTACTGCTTCGGTCCGACGTTCCGGGCCGAGAAATCCAAGACGCGGCGCCACCTCACGGAGTTCTGGATGGTGGAACCCGAAGTCGCGTGGAACGACTCGGACGACAACATGGCGCTTCAGGAGCGCTTCGTCTGCTACATCGTGAAACGGGTGCTATACAACCGGCGTGAGGACCTCGAGGCGCTGGATCGCGATATCTCGAAGCTCGAGGCGATCAAGCCGCCGTTCGATCGAATGAGCTACACGGAAGCCGTGGAGTTCCTGCAAGCGAACGGCGCCGAGATCGAGTGGGGTTCGGACCTCGGCGCGCCGGATGAAGCGAAGCTGGTGGAGGGACGGGACGTCCCGTTGTTCGTCTACGACTACCCGAAGGGTGCCAAGGCCTTCTACATGAAGGAGAACCCGGAGGATCCGAGGACGGTGAAGTGCAACGACATGCTCGCGCCCGAGGGGTACGGGGAGGTGATCGGCGGGAGTCAGCGCGAGGATGACCACGACCGTCTGCTCGAACGAATCCGCGAGGAGGGCCTCCCGGAGGAGTCCTACGGGTGGTACCTCGATCTCCGGAAGTACGGGACGTTCGTTCATAGCGGCTTCGGGCTGGGCGTCGAGCGGACCGTCACATGGATGTGCGGGATCGACCACCTCCGCGAGTCGATCGCGTTCCCGCGGATGATGCAGCGCCTCACCCCGTAGGGAGTCACGGCCTGAAACCCGACGGGCCGGTGGGAGGTTATGTAGGACGAGCGCCGAGTCCGAGCCTGGAGGGTCCCTCAATGTTCCGGAAGCTTGCCGCCGTCACCTGTCTGCCGGCCGCCCTGGCGTGCGCGGAGACCGGGCTGCCGTCCGGCCCGGGGAACGGCCCCCCCACAGGACTCGAAGCGGACTTCAACCTCCCCGACGGGTTCAGGATCGAGGAGTTCGCCCGCGATGTGACCCGTCCCCGGTCTCTGGCGCTCGGCGACGACGGCACGGTCTACGTCGGGACGTATTTCTTCACCGCCGGTCTCACGAGTCCCGTGTATGCGCTGATCGACCGGGAGGGGGACTACCGGGTCGACGAGATCAGGGAGATCCGGAACGGGTGGGGGACGCCGAACGGGGTCGATTATCACGACGGTTCGCTGTTCGTGAGCAACGAGCACCAGGTCTGGCGGATCGACGACATCGACTCGACCCTCGACAATCCGCAGCCACACCTCCTGTTCGACGGCCTGCCGACGCGCGCGGAAACCGCCGAGGCCACTGACGTGGGCCATTTCTGGCGCTACCTGCGGTACGGACCCGATGATCGACTCTACGTACCGGTCGGCACCCGGTGGTCCTTCCTCGTCGGGGCGCACACGGCCAACGACCTGAACGACGACTGGCGCTACTCGACCATCGTCCGCATGGACCCCGACGGATCGAATGTCGAGGTATTCGCGACCGGCGTCCGAAACTCGCTGGGGATGGACTTTCACCCGAGCACCGGGGATCTCTACTTCACCGACAACGGGGCCTCCTGGCCGTTCAGCGATCCGCGCTTCTACGACATCCCCCCGGACGAGGTGAACCGCGCCACGGGACCGGGGCAGGACTTCGGGTTCCCGTATGTTCACGGCCGGCTTCCCGACCCGCTGATCGGCGCCAGCGCTCCCGGGGGACTCGTGCCCCCGGTGTACGAGTTCGAGGGCCACACGGCGCCGCTCGGGATGCGGTTCTACACCGGGGACATGTTCCCGCCCGAGTACCAGGGCGCGATCTTCGTGGCGGAGCATGGCACCGAGCCGACGACCCCGACCACGAGTCGCTCGCAGGTCTCCGGCGATCGCATCTCGGTGATCCGTCTCGGACCGGATGGGACCCCGAACGACTACGAGGTGTTCGCGAGCATCGTCTACAACTCGAACTCGGCCTACAGGCGCAGACCCGTCGACCTGCTCGTGATGCCG
>JAOTZH010000131.1 GCA_029861425.1 Gemmatimonadota bacterium | reverse complement strand
GGCGTCGAGGCCGGCGGGTGTGCAGGCCACGGGCAATCCGGGAAGAGAGAGCAGGAAGGTGGGAGCGACCCAATCGATGTAGGTCTCCATGGGTTTCCCGCCGATGTCCTCCGGGTAGTTCTGTTCCACGAGAAACGGCGGGACGGCCATACAGGGTGTGAGAACCGCGGCGTATGATTCAAAGAGCCCGAGGAACTGTTCCCGCATGACCCGCCGCCCCTGTTCAGCCGCGCCGAGGTCGCGCGTCGTCACTTCCAGACCGGAGCGGAGATTGGCCGCGACGTTCACGCCGAAATCATCGATGCGCTCCAGGTGGTCATGCAGCTGCGAGACGAACCAGTGTCCACGCAACGCCAGGAATGCTTCACGTCCGTAGGAAAGGTCCAACTCGATTTCGTCGACGGTGACGCCCCAGCTGCGCAACAGGTCGATTCCCTCCCGGCAAACGCGATCGATGTCCGGATCCACACCGATCCCCGCGACGTCCGGGCAGTACGCCATGCGACGCTGGAACAGATCGGCTTCCTCGATCCACACTTCCCCTCTCCGACGGCGGGGCGGCACCACCACCGGGGTCTCATCGGCCGGACCGGCCAACGCTTTGAGGGCCAGCCCGATGTCCGCGGCCGTTCGGCCCAGGAACCCGGTGGTTTGGAGGTCATCCCAAAGGTAGTTCGACGGCCATGTCGGGATCAGCCCGGCGGTGGGCCGGAGACCGACCACACCACAGAAGGACGCGGGGATGCGAAGCGATCCGCCGAGGTCGGTGCCCTGTGCGAGCGACACCATTCCCGTGGCGAGCGCGGCCGCACCGCCACCGGTGGATCCGCCGGCGCTGCGGGTCAGGTCCCAGGGGTTGTGCGTCGCTCCGAACACCTCGTTCCAGGTGTTCCCACCCGCGGCGAACTCGGGCGTGTTCGTCTTTCCAATCATCACCGCTCCGGCCTCGCGTAGCCGTCGCACGACCAGAGCATCGCGGTCCGGCACATGGTCGGCAAAGAGGGTCGACCCGTACGTGGTTCTCAGACCGGCCGTCTCGGTGACGTCCTTAATGCCGACGACAAGACCCGCCAGCGCTCCCGGATCCTCGCCGGCGGCTATCCGCGCGTCGACGGCCGCGGCCTCGTCGGCGGCATCCGCATTCAGGGTCACCACGGCGTTCACCGCCTGGTTATGCCGGTCGATTTGCGCGCGGCAGGCCGCGAGCAGGTCCACCGCCTGGAGCTCGCCGGCCGTGATCCGTCTGTGCTGCTCGTGAGCCGGAAGGAGGCTCGGATCGTGGGTCATCGGCCCGCGAGGAACATCTGGGCGATCGCCTCGCCGTACCGGGCCGAGTCGAACGGGAGCGCGTTCACCTGCAGGGCGACCACGACTCCGTAGTCGTTCCAGTTTCCCAGGAAGGAACGAGTCCCCTTCACCGTCCCCGTGTGGCTGGGGTAGCGCCGCCCCGCCTGGTCCGTCCGGATGAACCACGCGAGCGCCTGCTCGTGCCCCAACGGCTGCGGCTGGCCTCCCGGCACGTGCTGCTGGATCGACGGATCGATCTGTGGACCGTGCATCTCGGCCACGGTCTCGGGGGAGAGGAGTCGACCGTCGTTGATGGCCAGCGCGAACCGGACGAGGTCCTCGACGTTCGAGATGATGCCGCCTCCCGCGTACTTGTAGCTCGGATCCTCGGGCGCGGGGTGTATGAACCTTCCTTGCCCGTCTCGCAGGTACCCGTGACCCCGGTTTTGCACGACCCGCGATGGAACGTCGAACTGCGTGGCCATCATCCCGGCGGGCTCCCAAACGTGACGCCTGAGGTACTCTTCGAAGCCCATCCCCGAGGCGGCCTCGACGATGCCATGCTGGAGGTTGTGCGCGTGCGATGAATACATCCACGCCGTGCCAGTGTCGTAGGCGAGCGGATCGTCGCGCCACAGCCGCGTCGCCTCTTCGAAGTCGTCGTAGTGCTTGAGCGCGAGAAGCCCATCGGGTCCGAACTCCACCCCGTTGTAGTGACGGATGCCGGACGTGTGAGTGAGGATGTGGCGAACGGTGATCGGGAAGCGCCGCTCCGGGTAGTATGGAAGGTAGGTCTGGATCGTCGCGTCGAGATCCACCTTGCCTTGCTCTACGAGCTGCATGAGTCCGACCACGGAGAGGACTTTCGAGACCGACCCGGTGTTGTGCACCGTCCGTCCGCTCGCCGGTATCCGGTTGTCCATCTCCGCGTAACCCACGCCTTCGGAGAAGACGATCTCGCCGTCGACCGCGACCGCCAGGGAGAGGCCCGGCAGATCGTTCTCGTTCCTGATCTGCTCCATATAGTCGATGAGCTGGTCGCGGGAGACCTGCTGCGCCCGCGCGCCCGGCACCGCGATTGCGCCCGACACCGCCAGCCCGATCGTGAGTGCCCGAAGCGCCGGGCGCCGGATCGTCCCCTCTGTGATCATGCAATCCTCCGTCGCAGAAAGGCGGCCAGAGCGACCGCCTGATTGTGTTCCTCATCGCGCGCCGAGTAGACCAGCGTGAGCGTCGGCCCCGCCCGCTCGATCAGTTCGTCCACGATCTCCGGTCGGTCCCGGATCTCGGCCTCGTAGCGGCGAACGAACTCCGGCCACCGTTCCGGCCTGTGTCCGAACCACTTCCTCAACTCGTCGCTCGGGCCGGCATCGCGAAGCCACTCGTCGACGGCTGCGCGGTCCCGTGAGACGCCCCGCGGCCAGACCCGATCCACGAGAACGCGATACCCGTCCTCCGAGTCGGCCGGCTCGTACACACGCTTCACCCGGACGTCCGCCGGCCTATTCGTCGAGGAACGCGACGACACGGCAGAACGCGGCCTCGCCGCCTTTGAACTTCCACGGGAAGCACCCGATGGTAAGTCGCCGGTTCTGTAGCTCCGGCGCATCGATCTGGCCTCCGAGGTTCTCGATATGCATGCAGTTGTGCGGGAAGAGAGCGTTGTGTGTCAGCTGATAATGGTCTTCGGGGAACAGCCGATCGACTTCGTTCTCGCCGCCGAACACGCGCTCGGCGAGCGCCCGCACACGGTCACAGTGTCCGAAGGTTCCCTTCCCCAGAAAACGTCCGATCGGAAGGTTCATCGGGTGGTCCGTCGAGATCACGTCGACTCCCCAGATCTTGATCTTCTTGTCGATGAGCCACTGGACCAGGTCGGGGTGGGCGCCCGGGTGGGTGTGGACGTAGCGCTCCTCGTTCGCCTCCTCGCCAAACTGGGCGAAGCGATGCCACCCGGTGTGGAGGATGAGGAGATCGCCGTCCTTCACTTCGACCCGGGACTCGATCATCTCGGGCGTGTACGCCGCGAGGTCGCCCATCTCGTCTCGCAGGTCGACGATCACTCCGTCCCCGTAGAGCCATTCGAGCGGGATCTCGTCGATCGTCATCCCGTTCGTGACGAAATGGCGCGGCGCATCCAGATGGGTGCCCATGTGGTTCGACGTCTGGATGTACTGCGCGTTCACGCCGTGCTCGACCTTCCGTTTGATGTACTTCACTTCGAACGGCGGATAGTACGGCCAGAAAAAACAGTCCTGGTTCAACGGTTGCGACAGATCGTAGAGCTTCAAGGGTGACTCCTGTGGTTTGCCGTACCCTGATTCGGCGAGTATCCGGTCGATATCCGGCTTGTAGTCCTCGGGCTTCACCCGGCATCTCCCGAACCGTGGCCGGACCCGGGGCCCGCCGGGGTCCCGAAGAGCTTTCTGACCTCCGGTTTCTGCACCTTGCCCATCGTGTTCCGTGGAAGCTCGTCTACACAGCGCCACACACGGGGCACCTTGTAACCCGCCAGGCGCTCGCGCAGCCATGGGTCCAGGACCGCCTGGGCTGCCCGAGTGCGCTCCAGATGTCCGGCAGGGCCGGGCGGGGTGAGGTCGGGCACGAACCACGCGCCGGGCTCGGTCACTACGGCCGCGGCGACGCGTTCTCCCCACTCCTCGTCGGGGAGACCGACGACCGCGCAGTCGTTGACCCCGGGATGGGCCCGGAGGAGTTCCTCGATCTCGATCGCGGAGATCTTGTAGCCGCCGCTTTTGAGGATGTCCACGGATTGCCTACCAAGGATCCGGTAGTAGCGTGCCTCGATCACGGCCTCGTCGCCGGTTCGGAACCAGCCGTCGACGAACGCCTCGGCGGTCTCTTCCGAACGCCCCCAGTATTCCGCGAACACGACGTCTCCCCGCACCTGTATCTCCCCGGATTCGCCCTCCACGACGACGTCCAGTCCCTCGGCCAGCACCCGACCGTCTTCGGGCGCGACGAGGCGGACTTCGGCTCCCGGCAGCGGCTGGCCGACGGTTCCGGCCCGCCGGTCCCCGAGATACGGATTGGACAGGGCCATTCCGACCTCCGTCATGCCATAACGCTCCAGAAGCCGACAACCCGTGATCGCCTCCCAGCGATCGAATACCGAGACGGGGAGCGCCGCCGAACCGGACGTCATGAGACGGAGCGTACGCGCGCCCTTCGACCAGCGTGCCCTCGTGAACTCGTCCGCCTCTTCCCAGGCCTGCAGCAACTTCACGTAGATCGTGGGAACGGCCATGAACACCGTCAGGTCGCCGCCCGAGAGACGGTTCCAGGCGTCTTTCGGGTCGAATTCGGCGAACTCGACAGCGGCCCCCGAGTAGAGGGCACAGCCGAGCGCCACCATGATCCCGTGCGTGTGGTGCAGGGGGAGCACGTGCAGGATCCGGTCGGTCGATACCCAACCCCAGGCTTCGACGATCGACCGCATCTGGGCGTCGAGGGCCGCGTGGGTGGTCACGACGCCCTTCGGACGCCCGGTGGTGCCGCTCGTGTAGAGGATCATCGCGCGACGCCCGAGGTCGATCGAGGGAAGGACGACGGGCGCCTCGTCCAACTCTACGCCCTCGGTCTCGTCGCTCGACATGAAAGGCAGGATCGGTCGGACCTCGTACCCCCCGGAGGCGACGGCACGGAACGCCAGGTCCCGTTCGGTCGCGATGGGTCGAAGCCGTTGATCGAGGCCTTCGCCGGCGATGAGGATGGAGGCGTCCGAATCTTCGACCACGTGCTCCAGCTCGGGGATCGGGTGGTGCGGCGACAGCGGGACCGCGATCCCGCCGGCTCGCCAGATCGCCCATTGCGTGACGACGTACTCGAGACCGGGCTGTATCAGAAATGCGACCCGCGCCTCCTCGAGGTCTGCACGATCGCCGAGCAGCTGGGCCGCGCGCATACGGGATCGGCGATCCAGCCACCCGTAATCGTGCTCCCCCGAATCGTCGACGATCGCGATCGAGTCGGGCTGCTCGAGGGCTGCGCGGAACAGCGGGAGGTCGGTCACCGCGGGACACGCTCCCTCCGCCGGAGCAGCGACGCGAGGTGCCACATGCTCCAGGTTCGCTCGTCGACAGGCGTAGGTGCGAGGTCGGCGTTCAGCAGTGGTGCGTCGCGGAGCGAGGCGCTCGTCTCGACCCGGGGATCGCCCAGGAAGCCGGCGGATGCGGCGCTCACCCGTCCTCCGTCTCGATACCGGGCGTACGACCCGCGGCCGCTCGGCGCGCCGCGCGCGCGAGGGTGCGAAGGACGAGAACGCGAACCAGGTGGCGGCGATACGCCTCGCTACCGTGCATGTCCGGGGCCGGGTCGCACCCCGCCGACGCGACGTCCGCCGCCTCGGCGAGACGGTCCTCCGTCGGCGGCCGGCCGACCAGGGGTTCTTCGACGCCAGCGACGAGCGCCGGGGCCGGTCCGGCATTGATCAGCGATACTGCGGCGTGCAAACAGGTTCCGTCCTCATCGAGAATCATCCGGCTGGCGGCGCCGGCGATCGCGTAGTCGCCCCGCCGACGCGCGAACTCTTCGAACGCCGTGCCCTCGAGCGGACCGCACGGTGGGATGTCGATGCGAGTGATCACCTCGTCGGCCTCGAGCGCGGTGAAGAACGGTCCGAAACAGAAGTCGTCCAGCGGGAGCGTGCGTTCGACCCGACCGGGCGCCTCGCCGTCGCGGGCCGCCCGGGCCACACGAACGGAGGCACCGAGCAGGAGAAGCAAGGCTGGCAACTCAGCGGCGGGGTCGGCGTGTGCGATCGACCCCCCGATCGTCCCACGCGTCCGGATCGGCGCGTGCGCGATCCAGGGCGCGGCCTCAGCAAGAAGCGGAGCGTACTCGGCGATCGTCGCGTCCCGCTCGAGCTGTCGGTGACGAGTCATCGCCCCCAGGACGAGTCCGCCATCGGGTCGTCGCTCGATTCCCGAAAGCTCGGACACCCGGTTCAGGTCGATCAGCTTGACCGGGGCCGCGAGCCGAAAGTTCAGCATCGGAATGAGGCTCTGCCCGCCCGCCAGCACGCGGGCGTCTTCGCCGGCGTCGGCCAGAGCGGCGAGCGCCTCATCGAGATCCGTCGGGGCGACGTAGTCGAACGGAGGCGGCTTCAAGAGTCCTCCCCACCGTCGGCCGGGTTTCGCAGCGCGAACAGTTTCCCGGGACTGAGCGGAATGTCGACGATCTCGAGACCTGGCGCATTCTCCCGCAGCGCATCCTCCACGGCCTGAGCGAACGCGGCGGCGACCGGAATGGCGCCGGCTTCACCGACGCCCTTGGTGCCGAGCGGGTTCAGCGGGGAGGGCGTCTCGAGATGTGCCGTCTCGATGGCCGGAACGTCCGTGGCGGTCGGCAAGAGGTAGTCCATGAAGGACGCGTTTCCGGCTCCCGCGAACTCGTCGAATAGGAGCTCCTCATAGAAGGCGTTCCCGATCCCGAGAGCGACCCCGCCGTGGATCTGTCCTTCCACGATCATCGGGTTGATGACCGTGCCGCAGTCGTGCACGACCACGTATCGAAGGATGGTCACGTCGGACGTCTCGTCGTCGACTTCGACGACCAGCGCGTGTACCCCGTTGGCGGTGGTTCCGCGCGCGGGCCCGAAGTAGGCGGCCGCCTCGAGACCGGGCTCCGTCCCTGGCTGCACCGCGCCGCGGAGAGGATTAGCACGGCTCGCCAGCTCGCCGAGACCGATCCGGACGTCCGGGGCGCCCCGGACCCGGGCCTCGCCATCCTCGAGTACCAGGTCCTCCGGATCGACTTCGAGGGCCCGGCTCGCATGCTGGAGAATCTTCTCCCTCACCGAGAGCGCGGCCGCATGCAGCGCGCTCCCGGCGACTACGGCCCCCCGGCTGGCGAACGTGCCGGTTCCCCAATGGAACTCGCTCGTGTCGCCAGTCACGACTCGTATCTTCCCCGGATCGACACCGATCTGGGCCCCGACGACCTGTGCGAACGTGGTGAAGTGCCCCTGCCCTTGCGTCCCGACGCCCGTGACCACGCTCACGGTTCCACCCGGCTCGACGGTGACGCGCGCTCCCTCGTATGGCCCGATGCCCGTCCCCTCGACGTAGTTCACGATCCCCAGACCGATGCACCGCCCTTCAGCCGCAGCGGCGGCGCGCTCGCCGTCGAACCCCGCGAACCCGATGCGACGAGCGGCCTCTTCCAGCGAAGGCCGGTAGTTCCCGCTGTCATAGGTCAGTGGGGCTGAGTCCTGGTAGAGGATCTCGTGGTCGTGAGGGAACTCGTCGGGGCCGAGGAGGTTTCTGGCCCGAATCTCCACGGGATCGAGTCCGAGCTCTCGAGCTCCGAAGTCCAGCAGCCGTTCCATGACGAACACGCCGTGCTGCCGCCCCGCGCCCCGCACGGGAGTCACAACCGGCTTGTTCGTGAAGGCGACCCGGAACTCGCTCTCGTAGGCGGGGACGCGATACGGCCCGAGAAGCGTGCACTGGCTGTTGATCGGGACGGTCAGGCCGTACGGGTCGTAGGCTCCCGTGTCGTGCAGAAACACATCCCGGACGCCGAGGATTCGGCCCTCAGCGTCGAGCGCGAGCTCGGATTCGTGAGTCTGGCCCCGCTCTTGTGTCGTCGCGAAGAAGTTCTCGTACCGGTCCTCGATCCACTTCACCGGTCGGCCGAGACGCATCGACAGCCACGGAATGATCAGCTCCTCCGCATAGAACATGATCTTCGGTCCGAACCCGCCACCGATGAACGGCGCGACGACGCGCACGCAGGACTCGGGGAGGCCGAGCAGGGCGGCCAGCGCGTTTCTGACGGGGATGGGGGCCTGTGTGGTATCCCAAACGGTCAGTCGCCCGTCCCGGCCATCCCAATCGGCGATGACGCCCCGATTCTCGATAGCCGCGGACACGCCGCGGTCGTAGCGGAAGGTGCGGCCGATCACCACGTCCGCGTGGGCGCGCGCCGCCGCGTAGTCGCCTTTCGTTTGCCGGACGTGGGCCGCCAGATTCGAGCCCAGATCCTCGTGGACCAACGGCGCGTCCGCGTCCAGAGCCCGGTCGAGGTCGGCTACGGCATCGAGCGGCTCCAGATCGAGATCGACGAGAGCGGCGGCGTCTTCGGCCACGTAGCGGCTCTCCGCCACGATCGCGACGACCGCCTCGCCCTGGTGCCGAACCACCTCGCGTGCAAGCGGGAGGGCGGTCCGCGCATTGAAGATGGCACCGTCGATCGGCGGAGGCGGTACGAGCACTGGCCCAGGACGACACAGGTCGCCGAGGTCTTCGGCGGTCACGACGGCCGAGACTCCGGCGTGATCGGCGGCTCGCGAGATGTCGAGCGAACGGATCTTCGCGTGCGGCATGTCGCTGCGGACGAACGCGACGTGGAGCGTACCCGCGGGTTCGATATCATCGATAAAGGGGGCGCGGCCGGTGAGCAGACGAGCGTCCTCCACCCGCAGCACGCTTGCTCCGACGAGGCTACCTCCCGCCGCGCTCACGGCCCCTCGGCCAGGAGCTCTGCCGCCCGGACGACTCCCTCCACGATGTTGTGATAGCCGGTGCAGCGGCACAGATGACCCGAAATCGCTTCCCGGACCTCGTCTCTCGTGGGACGCGGGGTCTCCTCGAGGAACGCCGCCACGGACAGTAGAATGCCGGGTGTGCAAAACCCGCACTGGAGTGCGTGGGTCTCGTGGAACGCACGTTGTATCGGGTGCAGGGCCCCAACGTCTGGTTCGCCTGCGACGCCGGCGAGTCCCTCCACGGTCGTGACCGCGCACCCGTCGATCTGCGCGGCGAGCATCAGACACGATCGCACGGGCTCACCGTCGAGAAGTACCGTGCAGGCGCCACACACGCCGTGCTCACACCCTACATGGGTCCCCGTCAAACCCGCCGGGCCACGCAGAAAATCGGAGAGAAGCATTCGCGGCTCGACCGTCCGCGAGATGTCCTCCCCGTTGATCCGGGCCGCGACCCGGATCTCGTTCATGGGCGCCCCGTCGTACCCCCGCCGGCCGCCGGCGCCGCTCGGCTCAGGGGACGAGCTCCTGCCTGGGCTCCAGCTTGACCGCCCAGAGGCCGCTGAAATACTCCGCAAAGAAGAGATTCCCCTTGTAGAGCTGCGGTCCCCACGTGAACGGCGCGTTCGCCACGACTCCGTCCGGATCGTACGCGGAGTATCTCGCGACCTCGCGACCCTGATGGTACAGATTCCCCTTGAGCTCGCCGGAAATGTCGACGACGCGCAGCCCGCCGTTGTAGAACGCCGCGTAGAGCTTGTCGTCCTCGATCCAGTAGTTGTGCGATCCGGCTTCGGGCACCTCGTACCGTGCCACTTCCTCGGGATTCTCAGGGTCGGTGAAGTCGACGACGTGGATGTATCCGGACATGAACTGCGGCGTCCGCTCGGAGTCCTGTCCGTCGAAGCCCGGCGCACCGATCTCGTCGCCCATGAAGACGTAGAACTTCCCGGAAGGGCTGCGGTAGGGGAACGCGGCGTGGGTCGCGCCGCCGACGTCGCGGAAGCGGGCGATCTCGACCGGATTCGACGGCGACCCGCCTCTGTCTCCACCACCCACGTCGATGAGGACGACTCCGTCGCCCCAGTTCGATGTGTAAGCGATCCCGTCCACGATCCAGACGTCGTGAATCGCGTGCCCCGGCGAGTCGAGCTCGAAGCGGCCAACCCTGTGCGGGTTGGCCGGGTCGGCGATGTTTATCACGTCGAAGCGGATGCCGTTGTTCACGGCGTACACGTGATCCTGATAGATGAACAGGTTGTGCACCCCGCCCGTGAGCTCGTCGTCGAACGTCGAGTGAACCTTGATATCGCGCGGATCGGTGCAATCGAGGATCACGATCCCGTTACGCCGGTTCGACGCGCCCTCGCGGGAGATCACGCACACCTCGCCCGATTCGGAAACCTTCACGTCGTTGGTGGTTCGCGCGTCCACGACAAGCGAATCGGTCATCACCGGACTCGCGGGGTCGGTGACGTCCCAGAAATAGACGGCCCCGCTGGCGCGGTGGGTGCCGGTGATCGCATAGTCGCGCCCGTCGACTCCCTCCCAGACCCACAGGTCCGACGTCCGCACGTTGCTCACCTGGCCCTGCCCCACGAAGGACACCTCCTGCGACACGTGCCTCGGGTGCACCTCGATGGTCTCGTGGGCCGCGTGACCCGGCACGCTGGCGACGACGGTGTAGATGCCCGGGAAGTACGCCACGAAACGCCCGCGATCATCTATCTCGGCTGGCGGGAGGTCCGCTGTCGCCTGGAGCGCGGGATCGGCGCGAATGGAAAAGGAGACGGGCATGTCCGCGACGGCCTCGCCGCCCATGTCGCTCACCATCGCCGCAAAGTGGACCACGTCTCCGGTCCGAGCGTTCTCCTGAGTGGCCGACACGGAGATGGCCATCGCCGGATTCGGATCGACCCGATAGGTCACCGACCCTTCTACGCCCTCGGCCGACGCCGTGAGGGTGACCCGCCCGGCCTGTCTGGCGGTCACGAAGCCGTGCCGGTCGACCTCGGCTACGCCCGGATCGGACGATGTCCAGATCACGTCGGTGTCTCGCGTGTCTTCGGCCTCGTCGAACAGCGTCGCGACGTGACGCTCCGTCGTCCCGACGTACATCCTGCCGCCCGCGGGTCGTACTTCGATGCGGTCGAGCGCGGGGTACGCCACGCTGACGAGCGCCTGCGCGCGGACATCGCGCGCCGTGGGCACGATGGCCCTGACGATGTAATCCCCGCCCTTCACCGCCTTGACCGTGCCATCGAAGCGGTGGACGTCGAGAAACCGGCGCGCGCTCCCGCTTCTCCCATCCGCGAAGACGGGCGCGAACAGGACCTGCACGTCCAGCTCGTTTCCGTCCGCATCGAACACCCGCGCCGTGAGGGTGATCTCGTCGCCCACCCTCAGTTCGGAGTTCGGCGGATCGATCGCGACGCGAGCGGGCTCCTGAGCTTGCAGAACCGTCACCCCCATGAGGATGAGGACGGTCGCGATGGCGCTGGCGCGCGCGCCGAACGGGTGCGGGGACGGCTTCATGTATGGCTCCGGCTCGGGTCGATCCGGGTCCGCTGCGGCACCGCAGAACCGGCAGAACTGCACGCTTCAAGATCCGGGGGGGCCCCCGGTAGCGCAATCGGATCCGGGCGCCCCGGACCCGTGGCCGGGGGCTCAGACGATCAGCACGCCGGAGCCATCGATCCCGTCGCGGGAAAGAGCGAGCAGGGCCTCGTTCGCCCGCGCGAGGGGGAAACGGGTGACGCGAGGCAAGATCGGGATCCGGGCCGCCTCGGCAAGCAGGGCGCGACCGTCCTCGCGCGTGTTGGCCTCCACGCTCTGAAGTCGCTTCTCGTGGAAGAGATGACGCTCGTAGTCGAGCTCGGGAATGGCGCTCATGTGGATCCCCGCCAGGGCCACGGTGCCACCCGGGCCGATTGCCTCGAGGGCCGCGGGCACGGTGTCTCCGGCCGGAGCGAATACGATCGCGGAGTCGACGGGATCTCGAGGCAGATCGCCTGGACCGCCGACCCACTCCGCACCCATCTCTCGGGCCAGCCGTCGGTG
>JAOTZH010000269.1 GCA_029861425.1 Gemmatimonadota bacterium | reverse complement strand
CGCGGACGGGCTCGACACCGAGATCCGTCCCTTCGGCGACGAGTATCTGCTGATCAAGTGGGCCCAGACGTTCGACGAATCCCTGGAGGAGGGGGGCGCGCTCGACGCGGGGCTCATCCGCGCGCTCTGGGAGCGGCGCCGGCAGGAGGGGCTCTCGTACCGGGCCGAGTACGGCCGAGTCGGTCCGGACTACCTCCCGCGGCTCGGGTTCCAATCTCGACGCGACTTCAGCCTCTACGGTGGTGGTCTCGGGTACGCCTGGTTTCCGGGCACGTCGTCGCCGTTCCGGACGATCGGCTTCGGAGTGAATACCGAGCACTACTATCGAAACGCGGATCAGACGCCCGAGTCACGGTCGACGAGGCCGGAGTTTCTGCTCGGGTTCAAGAACGGCGCGTTCTTCACGCTTTCCTCGACCACGAGCTTCGAGAGCATCGTCGACCCGTTCGAAATCGCGGAGCTCCCGATCGACCCCGGCGAGTACTGGTTCACGGAGGGCGCGCTGTCGTTTCGCGGGTCACGGGGGTGGCCGGTGCGGGGAAGCGTGACCACGACGGCGGGGACGTTCTACGACGGGACGCGCGTTAGCGGCAACATCACGCCGTCATTCAACATCACGAGCCATCTCGAGGTCGCCCCGTCGTACGAGATCAACCGCTTCGTGTTCGACGACGAGACGACGCTCACGCATCTCGGACGCCTGCGGCTCGACTACGCCCTGAACACGCATCTCTCGCTTGGCGTGTTCGGCCAGTACAACTCGACGGTCGACCAGACCAGCGTGAACGCGCGGTTCCGGTATCATTTCCGGGAGGGGACCGACCTGTGGATCGTCTACAACGAGGGGTTCAACCTCGAGCGAGACCTCGACGACCCACGACTCCCGCTCTCGGTCGGCCGCTCGCTGCTCGTCAAGTACACCCACACGTTCGGATTCTGATCGACGGGCCCCGCCGGCGAAGGGCCCTTTGCAAGACTACCCGAATCCGGCGCCCGCCTCGTACGTTCTGTCCCGTCCCGTGAACCCCCGGAACGAGGTCTGGCTAGCCGTGTCCTCCGGAGAGCGATTCGAGACCCCTCGCGCGAACCCCCGCGACGCATCGTGTTGAGGCGAGCCCCGCACCGTCTACGATTGGAGCGAGGCGTCGGCGGCGCTGTGCTTGCGGCGGCCGTGACGATGGCTTGCTCGCCGCAAGCCGGTGAAGTCGAGGAGACCGGCGTCGCGAGCGCCGATGGCGAAGGGGCGCTGAGCCCGTCCGTCCCGCACGTGGTCGAATACGAGGGAGGGGCGGGGGTCGCGGCCGGCAAGCGAGTCGTGCTCATTTCGGGCGACCACGAGTACCGCTCGGAGGAGCTTCTCCCGGCGCTGGGTCGCATCCTGGCGCGCCGTTTCGGCTTCGACGCCCGGGTCTTCTTCACCCTCGACGAAGAAGGATTCATCGAGCCGGGAAGCTCGGACATCTCCGGACTCGGCGAACTGGAGACGGCGGACCTCCTGATCATCGCGATCCGCTTCCAGGACTTTCCGGGCGAAGAGATGCAGCACGTCGTCGACTACCTGGACCGAGGCGGCCCGGTGATCGGGCTTCGCACGTCCACGCACGCATTTGCGATCGACGAAGGGCCGTTCGCCAGGTACTCGTGGGACTACGAGGGAGACGAGTACGCGAACGGGTTCGGCCGCCAAGTCCTGGGCGAGACCTGGGTCGGCCACTACGGAACGAACCATGAGCAGAGCTCGCGGATCCTCCCGCTGGATGAGCGAGTCGCGCACCCCATCTTTCGCGGGGTCGACGACATGCACGCGCAGTCGGGCGGATATCAGGCGTATCCCATCGAGGGGTCCGACGTGCTCGCAGTGGGCCAGGTCCTGAACGGCATGGGTCCCGACTCTCCGCCGGACACGGAGAAGGAGCACTTACCCGTGGTGTGGACGCGCACGTACGCGGGCTCGAGCGGTGTGGAGGGGCGGGTCTTCACCTCTACGCACGGCGCCTCCGAGGACCTCTTGAACGCGGGGTTCAGAAGGATGGTCGTGAACGCTGCGTTGTGGGCTGTGGGGCTCGAGGACCGAATCGACCCGGAGAGCGACATCTCCTTCGTCGGCCCCTACAACCCGGTCGTGTTCAGCTTCGATGGATACCGGCGCGGCGTGCGGCCGTCCGACCTCGCCGGGTGGGACACGCCCATCATGTCCGTGGATCGGCCCACCACGGACACTCCGTGACCCCGCACATGACGAGAACCCTCACCTGACGAGTCATCCATGATCCCGACCTTGCCGCGCCTTCGGCGACTGGCGATCCCAGTCTTCCTCGTGTCGACGGCGGCGTGCGCGGACGACCCGCCGTTTACCCTCGCGCCGGGCGATCACGTAGTCCTCATCGGGAACTCTCTCCCGGACCGGATGCAGCACGACGGGTGGCTGGAAACCTACCTCCAGATCGAGCTGCCGGACCACGAGCTGGTCCTGAGGAACCAGGGGTTCACCGGTGACCGAATCGATCACCGTCCACGGAGCGAGGGGTTCCCGTCGCCGGACGACTATCTGGGTCTTTCACAGGCCGACGTCATCTTCGCGATGTTCGGCTTCAACGAGTCGTTCGACGGCGAGCCGGCGGCTTTTGGGGCGGCGCTGGCCGACTGGGTCGACCACACGCGGGCCCAGAACTACTCGGGCGAGGGGCCGCCGCGGATCGTCCTCTTCTCGCCGATCGCCCACGAAGACCTCGGCCGCCCGAACCTCCCCGACGGGAGCGAGAACAACGCCCGTCTCTCTGCATATGCGGATGCGATGGCCCGGGTCGCGGCGGAGAAGGGCGTCTTCTACGTCGACCTGTTCGGTCCCTCACAGGCTCTCTACGCGGAAGCCGATGACCCGCTCACGATCAACGGTGTGCATCTCACCAGCGAGGGGAATCGCCGTCTGGCCGGGCTGATCCTCGAGTCGGTGATTGGGCGCTCGCCGAGCCGGGACGCTGAGCGAGTCGCCGCCGTGCGCGAGGCCGTTCTGGACAAGAACTGGCACTGGCACAACCGGTATCGGGCGACGGACGGGAACGACGTCTGGGGCAATCGCTCCACGCTGGCGTTCACCGATGGGCAGACCAACTACGACGTCCTGCAGAACGAGCTCGCCCAGCTCGACTACCTGACGACCAACCGAGACCCG
>JAOTZH010000130.1 GCA_029861425.1 Gemmatimonadota bacterium | reverse complement strand
CTTGTGCAGGGGTCTAAGCTGGCGAAGATCGAGCCCGACGGACTGGAAGGCGGGAGCCAGCGACGGCACTGAGTACAACGCCGAGAGGATTCCGGCGGCGAGCGCGAAACCGATCGCGATCAACCCGCCCCGGATGAAGGTGAGTGTGGCGAACTGGCGAACCGGGTGTCCCTCGGCGAACGGTCGCCACGGCTCGGTCGACTCGACCACGCTCGCTTCCGCGCTCCCGGCGTGCGTCGCCATCAGGGGAACTCCCACCACGGAAGGTCGCGCCAATCGAACCGTCGATCCCCAGCCAGCGCCTGCATACGCGCATCCAGCTCGTCGCGTTCGGCAGCGAGGAACGCCAGGTAGGCCGCGATCGCGGCGCGCTCGTCGGGTGCGAGCGGGGGGATGGGCGGCGGCATGCCCTTCAGGGGACGTCCCGATGTGAGTACGAGATCGAGCGAATCGGCTGTCAGCCGGCTAGTGGCCGTCGACAGATCCGGGGCGCCAACCGGGGACGCACGGAACGGATAGTGACAGGCGGAGCAGACCCTGGTTCGTACGAGATCGAACCCTGCCGCGGCAGCGGCGCCGGCTTCCGGCAGTCGCTCGGCCACGGCTGTCTCGAATCCGGCCTGGAGCCCTCCCTGGCCCTCGCTGCCCAGCCGGAGCTGTCCGCGCCCGATCTCGGGCCGGTCCATGGCGCCCAGGAACGCGGACAACTCCGCGATCTCGGCGTCCGCAAGCGCGAGCGCGGGCATCTGACCACTTCCCACCTTCAGAAGTGAAGCGAGCCGGGTCGAATCGACACGGCTCGCGGCGTTGGTCAGATCCGGCCCGAGAAACCCGCCCTGGCCGTAGAACTGGTGACAGGTCTGACAGGCGTGGCGATGCCAGAGCGCCCGTCCGGCCAACGCCTCCTCCGACAACGGCTCGTGGCGCTCATCCGAGTAGACGAGACTCGACTGCACGACGAAGCAGAGGACCAGGACGGCCAGGAGCCTCTTCTTCCATTTGGGTTCGCACATGTCGGAGCCGTCCGCGGTTCGACCGAGATCGTGTCTGGACCGGCCTCAACGTTCGGGAGCCGTCGTCGGGCGTCAAGCGGCTGCCGCGACGGCTTGCTGACCGAGTCGGTCGCGACCACTGTACGGCCCGATTTCTCGGTCTCAGAGTCGATCACCCTTATCTGCCAGGTGCATCCGTGTTCCTCAACCATGTCCCCCCCATGGGTATCTACGAGACGCTATACGCGTTTCTCGAAGCGTTCGGCACGTATATGGGAGAGCCGGGGACACACCCCTGGAGTCAGGGCTTCCCGCGGACCGAGCAGTTGCCAGGAGGCCCGCCGCTCCCGAGCTCGATCGACATCACGTCCGATGACCTCCGGTATCCGAAAGCATGGGGCATGCCCGCGCTGCGCGAAGCCATCGCCGGGTACTACCGGCAGGCCTACGGGGCCCGGGTCGACGCCGAGAACGTCATGATCTTCGCGGGCGGCCGGCCCGGTCTGATCGCGTCACTCCTGTTTCTGGAGCCGGACATCGCGATCCGCATCGCGTCGACGGAATACACGCCCTACTACGACATGCTCCAGTTGCTCGGCCGCCCGACCTCGCTGGTACCGAGCGGGGTCGAGAACGGGTTCTTTCCTTCGGTCGAGGATTACCTCGGCGACGGTGCAGGGCGTCAGCTGATCCTCCTCAGCAACCCGTGCAATCCGACGGGCGTCACGCGCGACGGAGCCGACCTGGAGGGGCTCGTACAGGCGGCCGGCAGCGGGGATGTGGGTCTCCTGATCGACGAGGCGTACGAGCTCTTTCACGAGCCCCCCGTGAGTGCCCTGCGCTACGTCGAGGACATCGACGATTCCGACATCTTCGTCGTCGGCGCCGCGACGAAGGGACTCCAGGCGCCGGGGATCCGGATCGGCTGGGTCATCGCGTCGCGAGAGCACATCGAAGTGCTTGGGAACTTCTCCTCGTTCGGGATGGGTGGTGTGTCTCATCCGTCACAGCTCTACGCCCGCGAGCTCTTCCAGCCGGAGCGGGTCGCGCTCGCCAGGACGGCGGTGCCGACCTTTTACCGTGACCAGCGTGACCGATACGGCGAGGCGTTCGAGCGTCTGGGCCTCGAGCTGTTCACCGGGAAGGGCGGTTTCTACCACTGGTGTCGTCTGCCCGGCGGGCTCACGGCCGACGAGTTCAATCGCCGTTTGTTCGCGGAAGGAGCGGCGATCCTGAAGGGGACGGATTGCGACATGGCGCGACTGAGCGACGACTCGCCGCTGCGCGATTTCTTCCGCTTCTCGTTCGGCCCCCTCGCCCCCGAATCGTTCGACAGTGACATCGAGATCCTCGGGCGGATGCTCGAGGGATAGCGGACCCTAGGGGCGCTCCAGCATCGACCCCGCTTCCCCCGACAGGAGGGGCTTGGCGAACAGGTACCCCTGTCCGTACGTGCATCCGAGCTCCCGGAGGAGGTCCAGTTGCCTCGTCGTTTCGACTGCCTCCGCAATGGTCTCCAGCTCGTAGCTCGCGGCGGTTGCCAGCATCGCACGCACGATAGTGGAGGCCCGCGGGTCCTCCCCAAGACCCGCGACGACGGACCCGTCGATCTTTACGGTGCTCACGGGCAAGCGGGCCAGGTGAGTGAACGACAGGTTACCGGTGCCGAAGTCGTCGATCGACAGGCTCACACCCAGACTCTTCAGTCGCCGCAGGTCGACCGCGGGTCGCATCAGCATGCCCTCGGTGATCTCGAGTTCGAGGCTGTCCGCCTCGAGACCCGTCTCCCTCAAGATCTCCTGGACCGACTCGTGGTAGGACGGATGCTGCAGCTCCCGTTCGGAAACATTCACCGCGATTCGGATCGGTCCGCGCACAGACGGATTCGCCTGCCAACGCTGCGCCTGCCGGCACGCCTCGCCGAGGACCCAGCGTCCGATCGACAGAATCAACCCGGACTCCTCCGCGACGAGAATGAACTCTACCGGCGACAGCCGCCCGAGCTCCGGATGGTTCCAGCGCAACAGGGCTTCGAGCCTCGCGATGGCGCCGTCGGCGAGCGAGACGATCGGCTGCCAATGAAGCTCGAATTGTCCTCGGGCCGCCGCCTCCCGCAGCTCGTGCTCCAGTCGAAGCCGGTGCTTTTCCGACGCATCGACACCCGCCTCGAACAAGTGGTGGCTGTCGGGCCCCCTCTCCTTGGCTCGACTCAGGGCGATGCTCGAATTCTGTAGCAGCTGCTGCGGCCGATCTCCGACTCCGTGCAGTGCGATCCCATAACATGCCGTGATCGACACCTCTTCCCCGTCGACCCGAAATGGCGTGGCGAGAGCGCCCCGGATTCTGGCGATGACGCAGAGCGCATCCTCCGGACTCGAAACACCGCTCAACGCGATCGTGAACTCATCTGCGCCGATGCGGGACACGATATCGCTGCCCCGTGCGACGGTATCCTCCTGCCGCAGACACCGGGATATGAGCTGAGCTACCTCGACCAACAACTGGTCGCCGGCCTCGAGCCCGAAGCGATGGTTGATGACCTTGAACCGGTCTACATTCAGGGATATGACCGCGACGTTGTCCCGGGGGCCGCCTGGACTCTCGAGGACCTCACCGAGCCGGGCCATGAGCGGGACGTGGTCGGGCAGGTTCGCGACGGCATCCGCAGCCGAGTCGGAAGAGGGACGCACCACTATGCCCTCCGCGCGATTATGGACCGTTGCCAACGCCTCCCTATAGTCGGATAGTCCCCGCCCACCATCCATGCGGATGAACTCTGCCCCACCTCCACCCCCTCACGACTCTCCGGCGTTCGCCAGCCTGGTATGGCAACTGTGGGATCCGGTCCGACTGGATCACGGATCGGCACACTGCCGAAGAAATATGAGGTGCGGGGCAGACCCCCTCAATCGCACCGCGCGGCTCCTCTGTACCGGCTAGCCGTGCGCCCGGGAGCCGCTACGTGTCCCGTATTCGGTTCCTCAGCGTCCGGCACGATGCCAAGGCGTCGGTCCGCCGCCTCCGACGCATGGACGTGCCCTGAGCTGAACCGGGCGCCGGGTGGGTGGGTCCCGGTCGGTCCGGCCGAGCCGCCCCACCCGAGCCGGGTGGCGGGAACGGGCGCTCAGGGGGAGTCGGTGGCCCGCCGCCGCCACACCGTGATCCCTGCACTTCGAACTGCGCGGTCGTCACATCGTCATCGCGGGCCTCGACCCACTCCGGCCATCCGAACGGGCGCCCGAGCCCGTCCAGAATCCGATCAGGGAGCTCGCCATTGGCCCCGCGCGGAATGATGGCGTCCTCGGTGGTCTGGTCCTGCAGGTACGTGTTCACACCACGGAAGAAGGAGGAGTACCGCAGCCAGTTGTCCTGCCGCGCCATCCCCAGGAGATGGGCCGCGTTGACCGCGTAGACCGTCTCACCGGCGGTCATCCAGTCGCCGACGACGACTGCGGCTGCTTCCTCGTCCGCCAGGGTCCAGGGCCGTTCCGACCACCACCGATGAAACCGGGTAGCCCAGGCGAGCAACACCAGGACCAGGACGGCGCCGACGCTCCGGGGGACCCAGACCGGGACGCGCCGACTCAGGACCCGCGCGAACTCCGTGAGCCCCAGGGCCGCGAACACCGACAGGAACGGCAGGATCAGATACAGGTCCGGCGGTCCCTGATGGTCGTAGATCGTGAATGCGATCGTCCCGGCGGCCGCGAGGTTCAGGAACAGCCCAGGACCGCGAGCGAGAGAGCTGGGTGGACCCGATATCCACGGCGCCAGACATCGACGATCGAGGTGAGGTGCATCAGCGGGTCGCTGAAGCCGTGACTCATGTATGTGCCCGGGAACGTGTAGGCCTGAAAGAGCTGCGCCTCGAGTCCACCGCTTAGCCAGTAATACCCCTCGTAGGCAAGGACCGGAACCGCCGTCGCAACCGCCGCGGCCACCATGGTCCGGAGACCCGCGCCGGCGACGAAGGCACCGAAGAAGACCAGGGCGACGAGCATCAACGTCGGCTGCCACGTCAGGAAGCAGAGCGTCCCCAGGAACGCGGCCGCCGGATATTCGCGGCGGTGCATCGCCCACGCGGCCAGGACCACCAGGATCATTAGCAGAAGCTTGGGTCGGCCGCCGATGGTCGCCATCGCGAGCGGGTTCAGATACGCGAGGCTCAGCGCGGTGGCGAGTGAGCCCGCACGAAGTTCCCCGTCGCGCGATACAGGAGGGCCCCCACGAGGCCGTTGAACACCCCGAGCGTGGCGACGCCGACGATCCGCACCACCGTGCTCGGCGCCAGACCCAAGAAATCGCCCATATAGACGAACAGGCCTGAGACGAGCAGCGAGAATGTGTTATTCGGGTCGAACCCGCTGACATGGGGGGGGATCCCGGCCGCCATTGGCTCCGTGATGAAGAAGTAGTGCTTGGTTGTCCCGGAGGTACGTGGGGAGGGTCAGGGTCCCGGCTTGAAAGGCGAGGAAGATCGTGCCGAGGACCCCGCCGAGCGCAATCAGCCACATCCCGCCCATCGAAAACCTCGCGTCGGGCTCGATGGCGTACCCCGGGCACTTACCCGCCTGTTCGGTCATCTGGACTCCGGGCTGACGGGTTCCTCCCCTGCACTCCCGACCCACGACCAACGTGCACCGGGGCCCACGACGAACCGAGTGGCGCGACGTGCAAGGTTCGCCACGATCCAGCCGGGTGCGCCTCCGCGGCTCGACGTCCGCCTTGCCCGGTCCCACGCCGTCGCCGAACATCCGGGATGTCCTCCGACCGCGGGCTCGTGTCCGAGCTCAAACGAAGGCGAGTCATCAGGGTGGCGATCGCCTACGTCGCGGTCGGTCTCGGCGTCATCTACGCGGCGGACGCGATCTTCGAGAATCTGCCCGTACCGGAGTGGGCAGCGACGCTCATCATCGTCGTCGTTGGGTTGGGGTTTCCGATTGCTGTCGCCCTGGCCTGGGCATTCGACATCACGCCAGCGGGGATCGAGCGAACGGCTGCCGGTGCCGGGCCAGCTGCTGAGGCGGACGCGACCGCAACGGCCGAGGCCGACCCGGCCGGGCCCGACCACGATCCGGTCGCGGACCGATCCATTGCCGTCCTTCCGTTCGACAACATGTCCGAAGACCCCGAGCAGGAATATCTGTCCGACGGGATCGCCGAGGACCTGACCACAGCGCTGTCCCAGTTCGGATGGCTCTTCGTCGTCGCGCGCAATTCCGCGTTCACATACAAGGGGCAACCGGTCGACGTGAAGACGGTCGGGAAGGAGCTCGGCGTGCGGTACGTCGTCGAAGGCAGCGTGCGGCGCGCCGGCGATCGCATTCGTGTCAACGTGCAGCTGATCGACGCCAGGACCGATCGTAATGCGTGGGCGGAGCAGTTCGACCGCGAGCATGCGCCAACGCCCAATTGGGGAGAACGGAGGAGGCGAAGCGCTGGGTGGACGCTTTGCTCGAGCTCGTCCCCCGGTATTCGTTACGGGCCGTCGAGAAGAACCCGATGTTCGTCGACCCGGATCTCGTCGAACGGTTGGTCGACAGCCTGAGGCTGGCGGGTCTGCGCGAGTAGCGGACGCAACCTGAAGCGAGATTCGCCGGCTTCTCCAGCGAACGGTTTTGACGGAGAAAGACATGAAGGTGAAGCAGACCCCGAAGAGGGCGGCGAGCGCCCTGTTCGTCCTCCTGTTCCCGGCGGCCGCATTCGCCCAGGAGCCGCGACCGCTCCCGATCGAGGACTACGATCGGTGGCGATCGATCGAGTCGGTGGCTCTCTCGCCCGACGGCGAATGGCTCACGTTCGCCTACGGCCACCGGGTGATCGAGGACACGCTCCAGGTGCGACACCTGGATGATCGCCGCGTGCACGAGCTCCCCGGCGCGGCGAACCCACGGTTCTCCGACGACTCCCGCTGGCTCGTCGCTCGAGCGGAGCGCACCGCGTACCTGCTCGATCTGGCATCCGGCGCTTCCCGAAGCTGGGAAGAGGTCGATGCGGTCGTCTTCGCGGCCGGGTCCGGCCACCTCGCGGTGAAGAAGCGGCCGCCCCAGGCGGACGACGGAGAGGTGGACCATCGCGGCACCGATCTGATCCTCGTCGATCTCGCGGGCGGCTCGTCCCTCGTCCTGGGCAACGTGGATCTGTTCGCCTTCGATGCCGCAGGGTCGGCCCTGGCGTACACCGTCGACTCCGAGGGCGCGAGCGGAAACGGGGTCTACCTCCTGCGGTTGGCCACGGCGCGGCTCGAGACGCTGCACCAAGCCCCCCGCACGTACTCGCGCCTGACCTGGAACGAAACAGGCACGGGTGTCGCCGCCCTCGCTGGGAGCGTGCCAGAAGGGATGACCGAGCGGGAGAACACACTGGTCGCGGTCCGGGGGATCGACGGCGAACCCACCGTGACGGAGTTCGCGGGCGATGGACCCGGGGTGCCCGACGGTTTCGTCCTCAGCGAGCGCGGACCCCTGCGGTGGCGTGGGGACGGCGCCGGGGTCTTCGTCGGCATCAAGCCACAGCGCGAGGAGCTCGTCGACGACCCGGACAACCCACGTCCCAACGTGGACGTCTTTCACTGGAACGACGACGACATCCAGACCGTCCAGCGTGCCCGAGCCGAGCGGGATCGGAACTTCACGCTTCTCGCGGCCGTGGATCTGGAAGCCGGCCGGCTCGTCCGGCTCGCGGACGAGACATTGCGCACGATCGACCTCACGGACGACGGTCGCTGGGGGGTCGGACGTGACGGACGGGCGTACGTCTCGGACTGGAAAGAGGCCAGGGCCGACTACTACCGCGTCGACACGCGGACCGGCGAGCGCACGCCGATCGTAAAGGCGCAGATGCGCACGCTGGGGATCTCTCCGGGCGGGACGCACTTCGCGTTCTGGCGTGAGGGCGACCTGTGGGTCTACGAGATCGAGACCGATCGCACGATCAACCTCACCGCGGACGCTCCCGTTTCTTTCGTGAACGAGGAGTACGATCGACCGGGGACGAAGCCGCCGTACGGGATCGCCGGGTGGACGGGCGATGGGACCGGGCTCGTACTGAACCATCGATACGATCTGTGGCTGCAACCGCTCGACGGCGCTCCCGCTCGGTCTCTTACGGGTGGTGCCGGGGACCGCGACGAAACGCGCTTCCGTGTGTTGCGGCTCGACGAAGCGCCGACGATCGACTTCGACGCCCCCGTTCTCCTCTCGGCCTATGGCGAATGGACGAAGAGGTCCGGGTTCTTCGTCCTGGAGGACGGCCGCCTGACCGAGCAGGTATACGCCGATCGCGAATACGACGATCTGATCAAGGCCAGTGACGCGGATCGCTACGTTTTTACGGCCTCGACGTTCGCGGAGTTCGATGATCTGTGGGTCAGCGACGGCTCCTTCGGGGACGCCGAGCGAGTGACCGACGCCAACCCGCAGCAGGCAGAGTACCGGTGGGGCGAGCGTATCCTCTTCGACTTCGAGAACAAGGATGGGGTGAGGCTTCAGGGCACGCTCGCCATCCCCGACGCCCACACCCAGGGCGAACGACTTCCGATGATCGTGAACTTCTACGAGAAGAAGTCGCAGGAGATGCACAGCTACTACGCGCCGAGGTTCGAAAGCGGCTATCCGTCGGGGAACGCCGGCCCCGTTGCCGAGTTTGGGGCGTATGTGAGCAACGGGTACCTCGTGATGCAGCTCGACGTCCACTTCAACACGGGGACGACGCACTCCGACATGCTCGACTGCGTGACGGCCGCCGTGCGGAGAGTCATCGAGATGGGCTACGCGGATCCCGACCGGATCGCGTTACTCGGCGGGAGCTTCAGCGGCGGCGGATCCGCGTTCATCGCGACGCAGACCGACATGTTCGCCGCGATCGTCTCACGTGCCGCGCCGATCAACCTCGCCGGCGAGTTCAACATCCTCTTCTCAGGCAGCGGCCAGAACAACCACTCCTACGACATCTACGGACAGGGCCGATACGGAACGGACCCGTTCGACGACTTCGAGCTCTACCGCGAGCAGTCGCCCATCACGCACGTCGCGAACATGAACACGCCGCTCCTCTACCTGCACGGAAAGCTCGACCCCTCCGTCGAGTATCTGCAGGGGATGGAGTTCTACAACGCGCTCCGCTTTCTCGGGAAGCCGATCATTTTCCTGTCATATCCCGATGAGGGACACAACCTGCGGCGTTACGAGAACCAGCTCGACTTCACGACCCGGAAGTGGAAGTTCCTAGACCACCACTTGAAGGGCGCGCCGGCGTCGGAGTGGATGACGAAGGGCGTGCGGTTTCTCGACCGGGGCTATTGAGGAGAACGGAGGACTCGATCGTGCATGACGCGTTGGACTGTTTGCCGGCGGGCGCTCCCACACAGGTGGACCTGACCGATCCCGGTCACCTCGACCTGCTGGTGACCCGCGCTGAATCGCTGCTGGAGGAGCTCGGATCGGCCGAACGGGCCGCCGCACTGGACGACCGCATCGGGGGCGATCCGGACACTCCGCTGTTTGCCCGCGTGGCGTCGAAGCTGGCACTGAGCCGCCTCCGGCTCGATGAGATCCACGACCCAGTACATGTCTCGGTGGTCTTCGCCGTCTACAAGGAACACATCCGGCTTCGTCCCCCCACGGAGCACCCGCTCGGCGAGGATGCGCTGCGCGAGAAGCTTCGGCAGCTGCGCTGGCTGTTCGGGAGAACACCCCGGCACACATGGGATCTGACGGTAGTGGACGATGGATGCCCCGAGAGCAGCGGTGAGCTAGCGCAGGCAATCTTGAAGTCCGAGCTCGAGCCGGGAGAGGAAGGATGCGTGCTCTGGCTCCGCGACGCCATCGAGACCGGAGCCCCGATCGTCAGTGGGCTGGAGTCGACCGACGACAGCCAAAAAGGCGGATCGATACGACTCGGACTATGGCACGCCGTACAAGCGTCGCGTGACGCCCTGCATCTCGCCCTCTTTACCGACGCGGATCTCTCGACCCACCTCGGGCAGATCGGGCTGCTCGTGTCTCCCATCGCTTCGGCCCACAGCGCGGCGGCGATCGGATCGAGACGCGAAGCCACTTCGGTCGTGGTGAAGTCGACGGGAAGAGATCATCGCGGCAAGCTCTTCATCTACCTCTGGAAGCGTCTGCTCCCGGAGCTGCGTGGGATCACCGACACTCAATGCGGCTTCAAGGCCTTCGAGTCCAGCCACCTGAGGACCTGGATCGACGAGACCCGCGACAGTCGGTTCTCGTTCGACCTGGAGGCGCTGGTCCGGGTCCGCCGGACGGGTGCGGGCGTCATCACGAAAGTGCCGATCGCGTGGATCGATAGTGAGGCGGCCTCCACGACCGCCGAACACGCCCCCTACCTGCCGATGCTGAAGAGCGTCCTGGCCCTGCGAGCGCAAGACGCTCCCCCCTCCGGCCCCGAAGCGACATTCGCCCGACTGATCGAGCGACTCGACGAACGCTCTTTCGACAGGCTCGTCTTGCGGGCTCCATCGGCGATCACCGAGCGCGACCCCGCGGGATTCGACGAGTTCGCCGATATCGGCGCGGACGAGCTGGCCGAAGCGGCTGGACTGCAGGACTCGGTCAGTTCTCCAGGTACCGGGCTATGAAGGGGAGGATGATCATGGTCATCCTCTCGCGCATGCGATTCCGATGATCGCCGTCGTACACCTCGAACACGTGCGGCACGTTCCTCTCCGTCAGGCCTGCCGAAAGCGTCGCCGCGCCCGGCGGGATGTGCGCGAACTGATCGTTGTGACCGGTGTCGATCGCCAGGCCGTCGAGACGGCGTAGCGGACCGGCGAGCTCGTCGAGCCTCGCCGTCGGGAAGTAGGACCGGAACTCCGTGAACGCCGGCTCGGCCTCGAGTACGAAGCCCCGACCATCCGGTGCGAACGGAGGGTCGACGAAGAACGGCGGTCGCGAGGCGTCGGGCGACGCGACCGACATGAACCCCATCATCGCGACCGGATAGAAGTCTCCCGCCTGCAGCGCGGTTGGCACATCCTGCTCGTCGTCGAACGCCAGCGTTCGCGTCCACGCCAGGTTGCCGGCCCCGAAATCCTCCACCAGCGCTAGACAACAGGGGCTCATGGCGTAGACGACGGAGAACACGTCCGGATAGTCGACAGCCGCCATGATGGAACCGAAGCCGCCCATCGAATGACCCGCGATGGCCCGGGCTCCGCGGTCCGGAACGGTCTCGTAGTTCGCGTCGACCCATGCGACGAGCTCGCGGCCCATGAACTGGCCCCAGCCGCCGGTCACCGGTGAGTCCACGTAGTAGCTGCCGCCGTACCGGTTCGCCGCCGTCGGCATCACCACGATCGTCGGAGGCATCGCGCCCGCGGTGATCAGCGAGTCCATCAGGGTCTGAATCTGGAGCCCCTGGTATCCACCACCTGTCCAGTCACGGAACGATCCCATGATCCCGTGCAGGAGATAGAGCGTGGGGTACCGGCCGACGCCATCCGGGTACCCCGGAGGGGTGTAGACCGCCACTTCGATGTCGCCGGAATCCCCCAGAAGATTGTCCGCGATCGCCTCCGACCTCACCGTCTCGACCGTCAGCGTTCCGGAGAGCACGGGGGACCACGAGACGACGGCGACGAACAGCACGCCGATGCTAAGAGACGCGAGAGCCGGCTTGAACATGATCACCTTCCGCGACGGGGGAGCGGTCAGGGGCAGGGGCGCCCGTCCGCTTCGATCACCCTCCGAAGGACGAGCCGCGATCCTCGCCGGTTTCAACGCTCGCCGGACGTTCGGCCAGGCGGGCTCGATAGGAACCTCGAACGCCCGGCCCGGTCTCCCTCTCTATCGTTCCGGCAGCGCGAACGCCATCAGCTTCGACTCCGTCAGGTCGTCGCTGGATGTGGCGACCACCACGAACTGCCGCCCGGATCGCGT